>VAZV01000076.1 GCA_005884765.1 Alphaproteobacteria bacterium | reverse complement strand
AACGTCAGTTAGCACGGTGCAGTGACAAGTCCGTAGTTGAGGTAAAATCGGAAGTGGCTGGCCGACGTCAAAGTGAAGCGTTTGACCCAAAGGCGACATCACCCCTCCGGCACCCCGGCCATCAGCATGCCATCGCGGATACGTCTACTCCCGGCACGAAATGTTGGATCGGTGCCTAGTATGAGCCCTCGCGTTCGGCGTATGGTGAAGGCCGGATCTCGCGCAAGCCCCGCGCGCGCAGCGGCCCGCGCCTCATCCAGCGACCCCACGAGTGCCAGGGCGGCAGCAAGCTGAAAATGTACGATTGGGTAATTCCGATTAGCTTCAAGACACCGGCGCAGCCAATTGACTGCCTCCGCGTCGGCGCCGAGGATCAATTTGGCGACGCCAAGCCAGTGCATCCACCGGTACGCATTGCTGTCGCGGGGAGAAAGCCGGAACGCTTGCTGGATGTGAGCCTCGCTTTCCGCGCCTCGACCAATAAAGACTTTCGCAAATCCGATCATTGCGTGGGCGGTGGCCAGATTGCGATCAAGCGCCAGCGCCTGCTCAAATTCTCTAATCGCCTGCACTGCGCGCCTTGTGAACAATTGCAGCATGCCAAATAACGCATGAGCCCGTGCATGACGCGGAGCTATCGACAATACATCGTTCAACGTCACCTCCGCCACCGCAAAGTGCGCGTCGCGGTCATCGACCATGAACGTGGAAGCGGTTATTAGATCGATGTTCGCTTTCCCAACTAACGCCTCGACGTTCTCCGGATCGAGCGCTAAGGCTCGTTCAAAAAAACAGTGAGCTTGTGCCAAGTTTTCGGGCAAACGTCCCTTGTTCAACGAATGGCGATCTTGGAAACACAAATCTATCGCATCGGGATGCGGAGACTGCTCCGCACGCCTCGCCTCCGCTTCGATCAGTTGGGCATCCAGCGCGTTGGCAAGCCTCGCGACTATTTCATCCTGCATCTCGAGCAGGTCGGTCATGGGCTTGTCGAACCGATCAGCCCAAAGATGGGCGCGCGTTTCGGCGTCGATCAGTTGCACATTCACCCGCAGCCGACTGGCCCCTCGCTGGACCGAACCTTCGAGCACGTAATTCACATTCAGCTCCCGGCCGAGCTGTTGCACGTCTATGGCCTTGCCCTTGAATGTGAGCGCTGTGTTGCAGGCGATGACGAACGTGCCGTCGATCCGCGACAGATCTGTGGTCAGGCTCTCGGTGATTCCCTCTGCAAAATAATCCTGCTCCAGTCCACCGCCGAGATTGGCGAACGGAAGCACAACCATAGAAAGACGAGGCGCTGCAGGTGCGCCTGAGCTTGCACGCTCGGCTGCTCTCCTGGGGTTGGATGATCCATCTCGGATCACGGCATACACCCGGACTGCACGCGCGATGTTCTTGAGGCGCTTCTCGCCCAGGTCGGCAAACTCAACCGCGACCTTGCCCCGAACTTGATCGTAGGCAGACGACGAAATGCAGATGCCGCCGGGGTCTGCGATGCTTTCAAGCCGCGCCGTAATATTCACGTCGTCCCCGAAGATATCATGAGGCTCGACAATCACGTCGCCGATATTGATGCCGACGCGGAAACAAAGACGATTGTCTTCAGCGTCCCCGACTGTCAGCTCATCAACCCGGGTCTGAAATAGGATCGCAGCTCGAAGCGCCCCAACCGCGCTCGCAAACTCCGCCAATAACCCGTCCCCAGTGTTCTTCACGATGCGCCCGCCATGTTCGGCGATTGCTGGGTTGACGACCTCAATTAGCACCGCGGTCAGTTTGGCATGCGTGGACTCTTCAGCGCTATGCATAAGCCGCGAATAGCCAGCCACATCTGCGGCCAGTATGGCCGACAGCCTGCGCTCGACTGGCCGCTCTTGCACCATGGCAGGCACCCACGCATCTCACGGTGGATCATAGCACAGGGCTACAGGGTGTGCTCTGATGTCGGTTATTGGCACGAACCTGCCAATCCGGGATGTCCGCAGTTCGGTCGCTGTCGAGGGTAAACCGGACGTCGCGCGGACAGCCCAGTTAGGTCGAGATTGGCCCTGACTTTTGTTCCGTTTCTCGCTCGCTGCCCGGTCGCAAAATGCTAGGCTTTCGGCGTGGTCCTGACGCCATGGAAGCGCGACATGAAACGGCGCGATTTCATCAAAGTGATTGCAGGCTCGACAGCGGCATGGCCGCTCGCCACGCACGCGCAACAGTCGCCGCTGCCGGTGATCGGGTTTCTTAGCAGCGCATCGCCTGACGGATATGCGATCCGTCTGCACGCGTTCCGCCAGGGACTGAAGGATACAGGATATGTCGAGGGCCAGAACGTGGCGATCGAATATCGCTGGGCGGAGGGCCAGTATGATCGATTGCCGGCATTGGCGGCCGAACTGGTTCACCGCCAGGTGGCTGTGATTGCGGCGGCCGGCGGCACTCCTGCGGCACTGGCGGCAAAGGCGGCGACTGCGACCATTCCGATCGTCTTCGCGGTATCGGTCGACCCGATCATGACTGGGCTTGTCGCCAGCCTAAACCGACCCGGCGGCAACCTGACGGGCATAACCAATTTGAACGTAGAGGTAGGGCCGAAGCGGCTAGAGCTACTGCACGAATTGCTGCCCAAGGCGACCATCATTGGTCTGCTGGTCAACCCCACCAGTCCTAGCATTGCTGAGCAATTTTTGCGAGCCCTGCAGCCAGCGGCGCGCGCCCTCGGGCTGCAGCTCCATGTCCTAAATGCCAGTACCGATCATGATTTCGATCTGGTCTTTGCAACCTTAGTCCAACTGCGAGCAGACGCGCTCGTGATCATGCCCGATGTATTCTTCAACACCCGGATCGAGCGGCTTGCCGTGCTGTCGCTTCACCATGCGATGCCGACAATCTACCAGTATCGCCCGTTTGTCGCGGCCGGCGGTGTAATCGGCTACGGAAGCGATGAAACGGAATATTATCGTCTGGTCGGCATCTACACCGGGAAAATTCTCAAGGGCGAGAAGCCAGTCGACTTGCCGGTCGTGCAATCAACGAAGGTCGAGTTGATCATAAACCTCAAGACCGCGAAGGAGCTCGGCCTCACCGTTCCGCAGTCGCTGCTTGGCCGCGCCGACGAGGTGATCGAGTGAAGCTCGTCGCTTCCGTTGTTGGCAGATTTTGTTGCAAAAGTCGTTTGTTGGTTGCGATGGGCATCGACCATTTCATTTGGAGCAGCCGGCTTTGATCCGCCGGCCCTAACGCTCTCTGCGCAACTCCAATGCTACGCAATGCACAGAACCTCAGCAGGTGGCGGTTGGGCCATCAATGCTGCGAGCCGCCGTAGGTTCTGGGCGATGGCGGCAAGAACGAACTCGTCCTGGGCGCCTCTCGGGCCGCGCAATCGCAGTCTCAGGATGCGCTTCAAGTGGGCGAACCGCATCTCGATCTTTTTGCGTTCACGTCGTGATTGCTCGAAGG
>VAZV01000158.1 GCA_005884765.1 Alphaproteobacteria bacterium | reverse complement strand
CCGGCTGCGCCAGGCGGCTGACGACGACCAGCGTGCTCGCCGGCGGGCTCTCCACATTGACATAGCGGTTGCGGATTGCCCGCAGCTTCGGCACTTCGGCCTGATCGACCGCGGCCACGAGGTAGATGTTGAGTTTGACGATGTCGGCCATGGTGCCCCCGGCCGCTTCGACGGCGATCTTGAGATTGCGGAAGACCTGTTCGACCTGCGCCTCGAAATTGCCCTCACCGATCAGCTTGCCGGACGCGTCGCTCGAGACCTGGCCGGCGAGATAGACGATCGTCCCGCGATTGACCTTCGCGATATGCGAATAGCCCGCCGGCGGGATCAGGGTCTTAGGACTGATAAATTCCTTCGATGGCTTGCCCATGTCGGTCTCCCTTGTCACTTCAGCCAAAACGGTTTGTTGATCTCGTCTGCTATCTCCGACCAACACCTACCAATATCCTGCAATTCGCGTTGGGTCATCGCCGCAAGCAGGCGCCGCACGCGAAGGCGTTCTCGCCAGACCCGGAACAGCGCAACAGCCTTCCGCGTGGTGGCCAATATTGGGCGCGATCGCGGTTGGCGGTGGCGCCGGTCGGCCGCGCAAACACCCCGCAACGGCTCAACCCGCGGCGCGTCTTTGCGCTTCGGGAAACGGCCCCAGCGCCTTTTCGGTCAGCACCGAATCGCAATATTCCCTGACCTCCTTGATCATTCCGTTCTCGAGCCGGAACACCAGGCAATAGTCGTTGTCATACCGCGCGCCTGTTTTGGTGAGGTTGTTGCCCTTCGCTTCGACCACCACGTGGTCGCCGTCGGCAATGAAACGATGCGCGATAGTCCGCGACCGCTCGACCAGCAGCGAACGGACGTGACCATGAAGATCATTCAAGATCGACTCCTTGCCGGTGAAGGTGCGCGACCACGAATATTGCCCGGTCACCACCCATTTGGCGTCGTCGGCCAGGCTCGCAATGAACAGCGAGCGGTCGCGCACCGCGGGATCGGGGTTACCCGCGGCGGCAAAGATCGCTTGCATCAGTTTCTTGTTGGCTTCGGCGCTCATGGCTGTTTCTCCATCGATTGCATTTCCGCCGCCCATCATTGCCGCGCCCATCACATTCTTCCAATCGATAATGAATATGATATATATTCATCTCATGAATTTGAATTCGCTTGACCTCAATCTGCTGATCGCGCTCGACGCGCTGCTCAAGGAAGCCAATGTCAGCCGGGCGGCGATGCGGATCGGCCTGTCGCAACCTGCCGCGAGCCACGCGCTGCAGCGGCTGCGCGATTTGATCGGCGACCCCTTGCTGGTGCGCACCGGCGCGCGCATGGAGCTGACGCCGCGGGCGCAGGGGCTGCGAGGGCCGCTGGCGCAGGTGCTCGATCAGGTGCGCGGGTTGTTCGTCCCGGAGGATTTCGACGCCGCGCGAAGCGAACGGCAGTTTCGCCTGATGATGCCGGATCTGGCGGTCGAACTCCTGATGCCGTCACTGATGGAGAAGATCACGCAAGCCGCGCCGAATGTCCGGATCGACGTGGTGCCGTGGCGCGGTTCGGCCATCTTCACCGCCGAGTTCGCGCGCACCATCGATCTCGTGATCTCGATCGGCAATGCGTTCAGCGGATTTCACCGCCAGCGGCTATACACCGACAGGGACATGCTGGCCGTGCGCCGTGGTCATCCCGCCGGCACCAAGCTGAAAAAGCGCGATGCGTTCGTAAATGCGAGACATGTCGCGGTCGTCGGCCGCGGCCAAGCCGAAGACCTCATCGATACCTGGCTACGTGGCAAGGGCATCGAGCGCCGGATCGCGCTGGTGGTGCCCGGCTACATCCAGGCCCTGCATGTCACCGCGCGCACCGATCTCGTCGCCTTCGTGCCGCGCCGCCTGATCGCCGCGCTGTCAAAGCAATTGTCGCTTGTTTCGGTCACGCCGCCGCTCGATCCCGGCATCGATGAGCAATTCATGTTCTATCCGACCCGCGCCCAGATGGACCCCGGTTCGATCTGGCTGCGCAAGCTGATGCTGGAAACCGGACGCGAGCTGGACCGCGACAAGCGCCGCGCCGCTTGACGCCGACTCAGCCCTGCTGTTCGGCCAAGGCCCGGCGCACCGCCGGCCGCTCCGCCATGCGCTTGCGATGATCGGCCACCTTCGGCAGCGCCGCGAGATCGACGCTGTCACCCTCGAGCCACTGCGCGATCGTAAACAGATAGGGATCGCAGATGGTGTAGGTCTCGCCCATCACCCACGGCCCCCTGAGCATGTCGCGTTCGATCAGCGCAAAGCTGGCGCCGACGCTTTGCGGCACCATCCGCTTCATGTCGGCGAACGAAGCCTCGTCGGCCGCCCAGCGATAGCCGCGCCCCTTGTGCGCATGCGCCACGTGGACCGTCGAGCACAGATAGCTATTGAAGGCCTGCGCTTGCGCGAATGCGAAGGCATTGTCGAGCGGCGCCAGTTTCGCCTGCGGAAAGCTCTGCGCGATGAAGGCAAGCATGGCGGGCGTCTCGGTCAGAATGCCATGATCGGTCACCAGCGACGGCACGCGCCCCTTTGGATTGATCGCGAGATATTCCGGGCTGTTCTGCTGATTGGTTTTGAAATCGACCTTCGCGGTCGTATACGGAGCGCCGGCCTCCGCAAGCGCAATATGCGAAGCGAGCGCGCAGGTGCCGGGTGCGTAATAGAGCTTGAACATGTTCGATCCTCACGGGGATGCCGGAGGTTAGCGGCATCGTGTTCCGCCGTCCATCCTCCCTGCCGGCCCTCCGCTCGGCTCGGCGCAGTCGTCACGAACGCCAGAACGGCTTGGAAACTTCGTGGGCGATCGACGCCCAGCAGGTTCCCATGTCCTGAAGCTCACGCTCGCTCCGTGCCGCGAGCTCCCGCCGGGAGCGGGCGCGCGCTCGCCAAATCTGAATGATCGCGAAAATCTTCCGAGCCGGAACGACCAGCGACGTCATCGATGCTCTCGATCGACGATGAAATTGCTGCCCGCTCTCGGTATATGTCACGAGTGTCGCTCCTGACGTTTGCCTTCGATGTAAATGCTGACGATCGTATCGTCGGCGGGCTCGTGTTCGGGGGCAACCGGCGTGAGCTGGGCTTGAATGCACTTCCACGCACCGTTCTCGAACAGATACGTATCGGTGTACATTGTCATCCCGGTCATCTCTTTTCCATCGCGGCGGCGCGTGTGCTTGTTAGTGGCGCGCACAAGCGCAACATTGCCGATGATGGTAATGAGCTCGTCGCGGACATCCCAGTAAACGATGACCTTCGGATCGAAGGCGGTTGCCCAATACGTCAGATATGTCGCGCGATCCCAACGCTGGCCCGTCGGCCAGATGTTGATGAAGTCGGGATGCAGAATGGCGTCGTGCGAGGGCACGTCGTTGGTCACGAAATTATGGATGAAGCGCGCGTTCAACGCACGCAATTCGTTCGTCGTTTCGTCCGATGGATGATTGCGATTGGCGGGTTGCATTGTCATCTCCCGATTTGTTCAGAGTGCCAGTTCGCGCGACTTCTCCGCCGTGGCGCCGTCCGCCGGATAGAAGCATTCGATCTTCAACTGTTGCAGCGCGGCGTCTGTCGGCATGGCGAGCGTCGTAAATGTGGAAAAGAAAGCGAGGCGAAGGTCGCCTTTCCGGAGCTGCATCGTCATGACCGGAGACGATCCAGCCGGATTGCGCGGAAGTCTCCATTCAGACGGCAGGCCCGGATAAGCCATGATTTCATCGAACAGTTGCGCCGCAATCCTGCTGCCCTGCGCGACTTCGCGATGGAGGATCTGAATCATCTGGCCGGCAAACTCGTCCCAGTTCACGATGAACTGTCGCAGGCCTTTTGGATGGAAAACGACGTGCATCGCATTATTCGCAAGGCCGGATTCCATTTCGTAAGCGTCCCAAAAATGCTTGAACACGCGCCCGGACGCTTTATTGCGAATGCGGACGTCCCAACGTCCATCAATGACAATTCCGGGATAAGGCTCCTGTTGTCGAAGAATGAAATCCAGCGCCCGGCGAACGTGCTGCAAATTGTCGGCCGCCAATCCCCGATCGCCATAGGGCGGCATAAAGCCCGCCGCGGCGTGCAAGGCATTCCGCTCGTCAAGCGGCAGATCTAGCGCGTTTCCGAGCAGTTGCACCATCTCGCGGCTCGGCTGCGCCCGTCCGGTTTCCAGAAAGCACAGATGCCTAGCCGAAACATTTGCCTCGCCTGCCAGTTCGATCTGGGTGAGACGGCGGACGTTGCGCCAATGCTTCAGCAAGCTGCTGAAATGTCCGACAGCGACACTATCAGAGATCAAAATTTGGGAGCTCATGAGGTCAGCCTAGGCTCTTAGATCAGAAGATCAATTACCTCCGACGTAAGTCGCAACGCGCGGAAATCGAATGTAGGTCGGAGGTTTTGCGCGCTATCGGGTAATCTTCGCGGTCTCGACGAGCCGCGCGCTGGTTGTCGCCGTGGCGAGCACGGTGCCATCCTCCGCCCCGAGCTTGCCCTCGACGAAGGCGATGGTCTTGCCGAGCTGCGTCACTTTGGCCTCGCCTGTGATCGGTCCCGGCTTGGCCGGCGCCAGAAAGTTAACAGTCATGGTGATGGTCGCGGTGTAGAGCTTGCCCCCGGTCATGACGAAGACGGCCGGGCCCATAGTGTCGTCGAGCATCGCCGAGAGGATTCCGCCCTGCACGAAGCCGGCTGGATTGCAAAAGTCTCTTTTGCCGTCGAAACCGATGCTGATCCAATCGTTTTCGGGGCGGGCGTCGAGCAGGTGCCAGCCGAGCAGCTTGGATGATGGCGGGGAAGCGAGATCGTCGAGCGCGGTCTTGATCATGATAGGCCTCCGTCCGGATACTTCCCTAGCGCAGGGCTGCTGACAGCGTGGTGTCAGGAGGCCACAACGCTCGACCGCGCCGAGCGCAAAAGTAAGTAGCGGTTTTCCCTCGCGACAAACGCGAAACGCGTTTGCGCGGAGATCACGCTCTAAAGGTCCAAGCCATGCGCGATCGCCTTGCGCATCAGGTTTGGCAGCGCTTCATCCGCCAGCGTCGCGATCGGCACCCAGCGCATTCCATGTGGCGCGTGCGTGCGGGCGGCAACGCTCGCCGTATAAACCACAAGCTCCAGCGGGAAATGCGTAAAGACGTGGGTGACGACGCCGACCTTGCGATGCCAGCGCACCACACCTCTCAATAGAGGCGCCTGCCTCAGTGCGGCCTTGTCGTCCTGCCCGGCGAGCCAATCCGAGCCCGGCACTTCGGTCATGCCCCCGAGCAGACCCTTTTCGGGCCGCGTGCGGACCAAGAGCTCCTCGCCGCGGGTAACCACGAACGCCCCGCCACGGCGCAAGGCGCCGGCCTTCTTCGCAAGCTTGCGCGGGAACGTGTCTTGATCGCCGCGCCCGCGCGCCACGCAGCCGTCGTTCAACGGGCACAGCGCGCAGGCCGGTTTCTTCGGGGTGCAGATTGAAGAGCCCAAATCCATCAGCGCCTGCGCGCTATCGCCCGCGCGAGACTTCTCGTCGCCCGCGCGAGACTTCTCGTCGCCGGCGCGAGATCCGCCAAGCAGCGTGGTCGCCAGTCGCTGGATCAGCGGCCTGGCCTGCGGCAGAGGCTCTTCGACCGCGAACAATCGCGACACCACACGCTCGATATTGCCATCGACCGGCATGGTGCGGCGGTCGAACGCAATCGCTGATATCGCGGCGGCGGTGTAGGGCCCGATGCCGGGCAGCGCGCGCAAGCCCTCTTCGTTGTCCGGAAACACGCCGCCATGGTCACGCAACACCGCGACCGCACAGGCATGCAGGTTGCGTGCGCGCGAGTAATAGCCAAGCCCGGCCCACATCCGTAAGACATCGTCGAGCGAGGCGTGTGCCAGCGCGGCGACATCGGGCCAGCGCGCCAGGAATTTCTCGAAATAGGGACCTACGGTTTTGACCCCCGTCTGCTGCAGCATGATTTCCGACAGCCAGACCCGATAAGCATCGGCGCGTTCGCCCGCTACCGGCCGCCACGGCAGCCGCCGGCGATGGCGATCGTACCATTCAAGCAGCAGCGTGGGGCGGTCGATGCCGTCCAAGGCTGCGGCTTCAGTTTGCTTGATTGCTCTCGAGGGGGGCACATCTTCATTCTAGGACCAGAATCGAGACAGAGCCATAGATTGCGAACTATAACGCGTTGCGTTATAGTCGACCATGATTCAGAGCTTTGCCGATCCGGAAACCGAGTTGGTCTGGTCCGGCCGGCGGAGCCGAAAATTGCCGTCGGATATCCAGAACGTTGCGCTGAGAAAGCTTCGTCTTTTGAATCAGGCCCGGGGAATCGGCGACCTTCGGGTTCCACCGGGTAACCGCCTCGAACCGCTCAAGGCTGACCGGCAAGGACAACATTCGATCCGAATCAACGACCAGTGGCGAATATGTTTCGTGTGGGATGAGGGGGGACCGGCGCATGTCGAAATCGTCGACTACCACAGCTAAAAGCGGGCTACTCCGAAATCCGCATCCCGGCGAGATTCTGCTGGAAGAGTTCCTCAAGCCGATGGGCCTCAGCCAGAATGGGCTGGCGCGCGCGGTTCATGTTGCGCCGCGCCGCATCAACGAGATTGTGCTCGGAAAGCGCGATATTACGGCGGATACTGATCTTCGGCTCGCGCGCTATTTCGGTCTGTCGGAGGGATTCTTTTTAGGACTACAGATGGACTACGATCTGATGCAGCGGCGACGTGAGATCGACCGGGATTTGAAGGCGATTCGGCCCCGCGCGGCATAATTGCAACCGCCTCGATCTCAGGCGGTGCTATAACAACTCATGGCAAAGCCCGGCCCGATCTCGGCAAAACCGCTCTCCGTCCTGCTCAGCGACGTGTTTTCAGACGCTTATGCGAAACAGGGATTTGCCGCGCGCGAACTGGTGACGCGCTGGGCCGAGATCGCCGGTCCCGAGATCGCGGCGCATTCGGAACCGTTGAAGATGCAGTGGCCGCGGCCGGTCGAGGGCGAGAGGCAGGAACCGGCGACGCTGGTGCTGCGCGTCGAGGGCCCGATGGCGTTGGAGATCCAGCACAGCTCCGATGTGATCCTGCAGCGTGTCAACCGTTTCTTCGGCTGGAGCGCGGTGGGGCGCCTGGCGTTGCGGCAGGCACCGTTATCGCGCCGGAATCGGCCTGCTGTGCCGCTCGCGCCGGACCCGAAGTCAGTCGCGGAAGTGGCGGAAACCCTGTCCTCGGTCGAGGACGCGGAATTGCGCGCGGCACTGGCGAGGCTTGGTGCCTCGATCAAGCGAAATTGAGCCTCTCGCCAAGCCCGGCCGTGGCCACTCGCCATTGCAACGATGGTCGTTTCAAGCTAGCGAACGGCTCGTTCGTTGGGAACTTTGGGCGTGGAAGCGCCGATCGGGAGCAGACCGTTGATCATCACGCGCCGCGCCTTCACGACCGTCCTTTCGCTGACCGGGCTTGCCGCGTTTGCCGGCTGGTCGCCGTTGCGGCTGATCACTGGCGCCATGGCGCAAAGCGCGGCCGATGTCGCCAAGCCGATGTCGTTGCCCGACATGGCGCTTGGCCCGGCCGACGCCCCGGTGACAATCACCGAATACGCCTCGATGACCTGCCCGCATTGCGCGGCCTTCAACGCCACGGTATTTCCGAAGATCAAGGCCGAATATATCGACACCGGCAAGATACGTTATGTGTTCCGCGAATTCCCGCTCGACATCAAGGCCGCCGCCGGCGCGATGCTGGCGCGCTGCATCGCCAAGGACGATGCCGGAAAATATTTCACGGTCGTCGACCTTCTGTTCCGGCAGCAAAACGACTGGGTGGTGAAGAACACCACCGACACCCTGACGCGGATCGGCAAGCAGGCCGGCCTCAGCGCGCAGGCGGTCGATGCTTGTCTGAAGGACCAGGCGCTGCTCGACAAGATCACCGCCGACCAGAAATACGCCGGCGAGGTGCTCAAGGTCGATTCGACGCCGACCTTCTTTGTCAACGGCGAGAAGATCAAGGGCGAAACCTCGTTTGACGAATTCGACAAGAAGATCAAGTCGTTCCTGAAGAGCTGATTCGGGGCTGGGATTCAGACGCTCCCCTAAGTCCAACAAAAGGCTTGATAAATCCCTTGGGAAAAGCCGCCGGCTGCGGTTGCCCTTCGCCCGCGGCATCGCCATTGTTGCGCCCCGTGAGGCGCATAAGCGACTCGCCCCCCACACTGACATTGCCTTCTATGGTATTGTCCCGGCAGGGAGATTCGCGCCCTGCCAACAGAGAATCGTGCTTATGAAGCTCACGCGCCTTCGCCTTCAAGGTTTCAAGTCGTTCGTTGAACCTACCGATTTTGTGATCGAACCCGGACTGACGGGCGTCGTCGGGCCGAACGGTTGCGGCAAATCCAACCTGGTCGAGGCCTTGCGCTGGGCGATGGGCGAGACGTCGCACAAATCGTTGCGCGCCGCCGACATGGACGCGGTGATCTTTGCCGGTTCCGGCAACCGTCCGGCACGCAACCATGCTGAAGTGGTGATGACGATCGACAATGCCGATCGCTCCGCGCCGGCCGCCGTCAACGATCGCGAGACTCTCGAGATCTCCCGCCGCATCGAGCGCGAGGCAGGTTCGGTTTATCGCATCAACGGCCGCGACGTCCGCGCGCGCGACGTGCAGATCCTGTTTGCCGACGCCGCCACCGGCGCGCGTTCGCCGGCGCTGGTCCACCAAGGCAAGATCGGCGAAATCATTCAGGCCAAGCCCGAACAGCGCCGCCGTGTGCTGGAAGATGCCGCCGGCGTCGCCGGCCTCCATGCTCGCCG
This sequence comes from Alphaproteobacteria bacterium, assembly GCA_005884765.1. GTDB lineage: Bacteria > Pseudomonadota > Alphaproteobacteria > Rhizobiales > Xanthobacteraceae > Bradyrhizobium. The sequence goes on along the minus strand of VAZV01000158.1, from coordinate 55,103 downwards.
GCATGAAGCGGAACTGCGGCTGAAGGCGGCCGAAACCAACCTCACCCGCGTCGAGGATGTGGTCGGACAGCTCGCCGGACAGATGGACGGGTTGAAGAAGCAGGCGCGCCAGGCGATCCGCTACCGCGAAGTCGCCGCCAAGGTGCGCAAGGCCGAGGCGATGCTGTACCATCTGCGCTGGGTGGAGGCGAATGCCGACGTCGCCGAGGCCGCCCGGCTCCACGACCTCAACGTCCGCGACATGGCCGAGCGCACCCGCGAACAGGCGGAAGCCGCGCGCATCCAGGCGATCCGCGCCTCCGAACTGCCGGGCTTGCGCGAGGCGGAAGCCCGCGCCGCCGCCGGACTGCAGCGGCTGACCAATGCACGCGAACTGCTCGACCGCGAGGAAGAGCGCGCCAAGGAACGCGTCGCGGAGCTCGATCGCCGCCTGACGCAATTTTCCGCCGATATCGCCCGTGAGCAGCAGCAGACCTCGGATGCCGAGATCGCGCTGCTGCGGCTCGACAACGAAGACGCGGAACTCAAGGAGGAGATCAAGTCGCGCGTCGAGCAGCGCTCCGGCGTCGATGAACGCGTGTCCGCAGCCGAAGCGACGCTCGCCGATGCCGAGCGCCTGTTTACCGAGCTCACCACTGCGCTCGCGGACCTCACCGCCCAGCGCCATCAGCTTGAGGCGAGCGTCCGCACCCACCGCGACAAGCTGGCGCGGCTCGATCAAGACATCGCCAATGTCCAGGCCGAAGTACACAAGCTTGCGGAGGAAACCGGCAGTCTCGGCGACCTCGCGGCGCTCGCGAGCGCGGTGGAGACCGCCCAGCAAAATCTCGCACAGTCCGAGGTCGCGGCACAGGCGAGCGAGGCCGGGCACGTCGCCGCACGCGCAAGGCTGGATGCCGCCCGCAATCCCCTTAACGAGGCCGACAAGCGGGTGCAGCGGCTCGAGACCGAAGCGCGTACGATCTCGAAGATCGTCAACGGCGAGACCAAGAATCTCTGGCCGCCGATCATCGACGGCGTCACCGTCGCCAAGGGTTACGAAAAAGCGCTTGGCGCGGCCTTGGGCGATGATCTCGACGCCCCGGTGGACCCATCGGCACCGATGCGCTGGACCAACGCCGGCGTCACCGACGGCGATCCGGCGCTGCCGGAGGGCGTTGAAGCGCTCGCCGCGCATGTGCAGGCACCGTCCGAACTGGCGCGGCGTCTCGCCCAGATCGGCGTGGTCGCCAAGGAGCGCGGCGCAGAGCTGGTGTCACAATTAAAGACCGGCCAGCGGCTGGTGTCGCCGGAAGGCGACGTCTGGCGTTGGGACGGCTTTGTTGCGGCCGCACACGCGCCGACCGGCGCGGCACGGCGTCTCGCAGAGCGAGCGCGCCTGGTCGATATCGAAAACGAGTTGGAGCAAGCGCGCAGCGACGCTGCCGCCAAGCGTCAGGCGCTGGAAACCGCCGAGGCGGAATTGAAGGCCGCTGCATCTGCCGAGACCGCCGCGCGCGATGCCTGGCGCGCCGCACAGCACGAGGCCGACGCCACGCGCGAGCGCCATGCTTCGACCGAACGCGAGATCAACCGCCATGCGGCGCGAAAATCGGCGCTGTCGGAAGCGCACAGCCGCCTCAATGCCGACCTCACGGAGGCCTATGCTGCGCACCAGGGCGCGACCGCGGCGCTCGCCGAATTGCCACCAAGCCTCGACGCCGAGATGCGGCTTGCCGAGGTGCGCACCGACATCGACGGCCACCGGCACACGGCGGTGGCCGTGCGCGCTGAGGCGCAGGCGCTGGCGCGCGAGGCCGAACTCGCCGACCGCCGCGTGCAGGCAATCCTGGCCGAGCGCAATGAATGGCAAAGCCGCAAACAGAGCGCGGTCTCGCAGATCGCGACCATCGAGGCCCGCCTCGCCGAGGTCAAGGCCGAGCGCGCCGGGCTCGACAATGCGCCCGCGGTGTTCGCCGAAAAGCGCCGCGCTCTGATCAGTGAAATCGAACAGGCCGAAAGCGCCCGGCGCTTGGCCGCCGACGCGCTGGCCGCGGCCGAGACCGCGATGGCGGAGACCGACCGCGCCGCCAAGGCCTCGCTCGAGGCGCTCTCCAGCGCCCGCGAGGCCTGCGCCCGCGCCGAAGAGCGCATGGAAGGTACGAGGCGCCGCCTCGGTGACGTCGAGCGCGAGATCCACGACATGCTCGAAGTCGAGCCGCAAGCGGTGGCCGGGCTCGCCGAGATCGAGCCGGGCAAGGAGCTGCCGCCACTTGGCGAGATCGAGGAGAATCTCGAAAAGCTGCGGCGGGATCGCGAGCGGCTTGGCGCAGTCAATCTCCGCGCCGAGGAGGAACTGCGCGAGGTCGAAGCCCAGCACACCACGCTGACCACCGAGCGCGACGATCTGGTGGAGGCTATCAAGCGGCTGCGCCAGGGCATCCAGAGCCTCAACCGCGAAGCGCGCGAGCGGCTGTTGACCTCGTTCGAAATCGTCAACGGTCATTTCAAACGGCTGTTCGTGGAATTGTTCGGCGGCGGCGAGGCTGCGCTGCACCTGATCGAAAGTGACGACCCGCTCGAGGCCGGGCTCGAGATCATCGCCAAACCGCCCGGCAAGAAGCCGCAGACCCTGTCGCTGCTCTCGGGCGGCGAGCAGGCGTTGACCGCGCTGGCGCTGATTTTTGCGGTGTTCCTCACCAACCCTTCGCCGATCTGCGTGCTGGACGAGGTCGACGCGCCGCTCGACGATCACAACGTCGAGCGGTTCTGCACCCTGTTGCACGAGATGACCGCTTCGACCGAAACGCGCTTCATCATCATCACGCATAACCCGATCACGATGGCGCGCATGAACCGGCTGTTCGGCGTCACCATGGCCGAGCGCGGCGTGTCGCAACTGGTCTCAGTCGCGCTTGAAGAGGCCGTAAAAATCCTCGATCAGGACGTGGCGTAAACCCTTGATTCCCTCTTCCTTGTGGAAGAGGGAAAGAAGATGACCGCTCCCTCTTTTCCCACTGAACTCAAGGCAGCCCTCGATGCCAGGCTGCAAGGCCTGTCGCGCGGCGAACTCGCAGCCCGTGCCGCGCTGATCTCAAGAACCTATCGCGATGGCGGCGGCTCCGGCGCGATCAGGTCCGAGGCTGACGCGCTGGCCTATGCGCTGGCGCGGATGCCGGCGACCTATTCCACCGTCACCGCGAGCCTGAACGCACTCCGCGCAATCAGGCCGGACTTCGCGCCCCAAAGCCTGCTCGATCTCGGCGCCGGCCCCGGAACGGCCGCCTGGGCCGCCGCCGAAGCCTTTGCGTCGCTGCAGATCTTTACGATGATCGACACCAACGTTGCGTTGCGCACGCTGGCGCTGGATCTCGCACGCGGCAATGCGCAGCTGAACAATCTAGAATACGCAAAGGGCGATGCCCGCGCGGCACTCGCCGAGGCCGAACCAGCCGACCTCGTGACCGCGAGCTACCTGATCGGCGAACTGGGCGAGCGGGAACGCCAGCCGCTTGCAGAGGCGATGTGGGACAAAACCCGCGATACGTTGCTGGTGGTCGAGCCCGGCACGCCTGCAGGCTACGCGCGGATCATCGCGTTGCGCGAGCAGTTGATCGTCGCGGGCGCCCATGTTGCCGCGCCCTGCCCGCACGACGGCCGATGTCCGCTCTCCGCACCGGACTGGTGTCATTTCTCCCAGCGCCTCCCCCGCTCGCAGGCGCACAAGCAGGTCAAGGGCGCGGAGCTTCCTTTTGAGGACGAGAAATTCAGCTATGTCGTATTGTCGCGAGTACCAGTAGCACAACATCCCGCCCGCGTGCTGGCACAGCCGGTGGCCAGCAAAGTCGAAATATCGGCGAAACTCTGCACCTCAAACGGTCTCACCACCGCAAAGATACCGCGCCGCGACAAAATCTCGTATGCGCTGGCAAGGCGCTGGTGCTGGGGCGATGCGGTGATGAAGGAAAGTTAAACCAGCCCGTCCCTTTAACCCTGAACTATTGTCCTCTTACATCAGACCAAGGAGATATTCACCTCAAGGGCGCCCCTGCCGCAGGCTCCGATTTTGGTTTACGTTCGCTGAGCCCTCGCTGTTCCCACCAGGAGTTCTTTGCCATGTCGTCCGGCTGGATCATTATCGGCGTCATCGTCATTCTCGTGCTGTTCGCCTTCGGCGCGTATAACCGTCTGGTCGCGCTCGGCCAGCGCGTCAACCAGGCCTTCGCTGATATCGACGTGCAGCTCAAGCAGCGCCACGACCTGATCCCGAACCTGGTCGAGACGGTGAAGGGCTATGCCGCGCATGAGCGCGGCACGCTCGATGACGTGATCAAGGCGCGCAACTCGGCAATGTCGGCACAGGGGCCGGCCCAGGTATCGGCCGCGGAAAATCAGCTCTCCGGAGCGCTCGGCCGGCTGATCGCGCTGTCGGAGGCCTATCCGGATCTCAAGGCCAACGCCAACTTCCAGCAATTGGCGAGCGAATTGTCCGACCTGGAAAACAAGATCGCGGCCAGCCGCCGCTTCTTCAACAACGCGGTCCAGGAATACAACACCGGCATCCAGCAGATGCCGGCCGCCTTGTTCGCCGGCATGTTCGGCTTCACCCGCAAGGATTTCTTCGATCTCGGTACCAGCCGCACCGAAGTCGAGGCAGCGCCGTCGGTGAAATTCTGACCGAAAAAGCCTTCCGGCGGAGCAGCCATGGCCGCGTACGGTCTTTATACGCACATTGCGTCGAACAAGTTCCGCTCGATGCTGCTGCTCGCCGGTCTGTTCGTGCTCGTCTATGTGATCGTCTACGCCGGCGCGCTGATCATCGAGGTGTTCAATTATGGCGGCGCGCCGGCCGACTATTATCTCAGGGTAGCGTTCAGCGACGTGATCAGGACGCTTCCCTACTCGACCGGGGCGGCCGCGTTGTGGATCGTAATCGCCTACTTCTTCCACCAGTCGATCATCGATGCGGTCACCGGCGGCGAGGACGTCACCCGGCAGCAGCAGCCACGGCTCTATAATCTGTTGGAAAATCTCTGCATCTCCCGCGGCATTCCAATGCCGAAGCTGAAGGTCGTGGAAAGTGACGTGCTGAATGCCTACGCGACCGGGCTCAACCAGAGGCAATATGCCGTCACCGTGACGAGCGGCCTGTTGAACGCGCTCAACGACCAGGAGATCGAGGCCGTGCTCGGCCACGAACTCACCCACATCCGCAACGGCGACGTGCAGATGATGGTGATTGCGGTGATTATCGCCGGCGTCGTCGGCTTCTTCGCCGAATTGTTCTTCCGGACGTTCTTCAACTTTGGCAATTACGGCTGGGGTTATGGCCGCGGCTCCTCATGGTCGTCTTCGTCCTCGTCATCTTCTTCCTCGGATAGCGGCAGCGGCGACAGGAAGAGTTCGGGCGGCGGCGCGATCGTCATCATTATCGTCGCAGTCGTGCTGATTGCGCTCGCCTGGGCTTTGTCGCAACTGGTGCGGCTGGCGCTGTCGCGCTCGCGCGAACTGCTTGCCGATGCCGGCTCGGTCGAGTTGACCAAAAACCCCGATGCCATGATCTCGGCGCTGCGCAAGATCGAAGGCCGCGGCGAACTTCCCGGCGCGACGTCGGCGGTGATGGAACTGTGCGTCGACAACCCGCGCGAAGGTTTTTCCGATCTGTTTGCGACCCATCCTTCGGTGGAGTCGCGGGTGCAGGCGCTCGTGAGGTATGCGGGCGGGCACTACAAGGGCCCGCTGGCCTTGCCGATGCACCCTCAAGACTACCCTCAAGTTGGGCCAGACGACCAGGTCGCGCAGCCCGGCGACGGCCAGACCCAGCCGCCGGCCGGACCCTGGGGAAGCCCAACCGATCCCGCCGGCGGGTCACCGGATTCCCCACAAGGCGCGCCGCCGCGGCCTTGGGGCAACCCCGCCGGCCCGTGGGACCGCCACTAACATTTCACGAAAGCCCGCTATGTTGATGAAATCACCACGAATAGTCGCCTCGGCGGCTTAAGGAATTTGAATTCTCCCTTGTTTCTGCCATGTTCGCACCCAAAGCAGATACAGGACTTGCCGGTCGCCTGCCGCGATCGGGGGCGCGGTTTAAGGAAATTCCATGGCGAAGCCGGTAGTGATTGTAGTGGGTGCTGATAAGGGCGGGGTCGGCAAGACCACGGTGTCGCGAACGCTGCTGGATTATTTCAGCGCCAACAACGTGCCGACCCGCGCGTTCGACACCGAGTCCCCGCGCGGGACGCTCAAGCGCTTCCACCCTGACATCACCGAGATCGTCGATATGACGACGACCCCGGATCAGATGAAGATCTTCGATACGCTGAACGCGGTCAGCCCCTCCGTCACCGTGATCGACGTCCGCGCCGGACTGATGTCGCCCTCTCTGGTTGCGCTGCGCGATATCGGCTTTCTCGACGCGGCGAAGTCGGGACAAATCACCTTTGCCGTGTTCCACATCCTGGGTTCCTCGATCGCCTCGCTCGACGAAATCGCCGAAACCGCGAATTTCATGACCGGCGCGAAGTATTTCCTGGTGAAGAACTTCATCAACAACACGAGCTTCTTCGAATGGGACCAGTCGACCTACAATTCCTATTTCCACCGCATCAAGGACGCCACCGACCTGACCATCCCGAAACTCAACGAAATGGCTTTTGAGCAGGTCGAGGTCGCGTCCGTGCCGTTCCTCAAATTCGTCGCCAACAAGGGCATCCACGACGACCCCGCGAATTATTCGTTCGTGCTGCGCGGCTATGTCCGGCACTGGCTCGCCAATGTCTGGAGCGAGTTCGACCGCATCAAGCTGACCGACCTTGTCGGTGGCGGCAAATCGGTCCTGCGCGGCGGCGAAAAATAAAATACTTGCCTCGGCCGAGGTGATTGGGCTGGATCGGGCCGATATTTCGCCTGATATAATCTCCAATGCCCGCGACTCCCGTCTATATCATCTGTTCGCCCCGCCCGCAGGTCGGCAAGACGCTGATCGCGCGGCTGCTCTGCGAATTCCTGCTGCTCAAGAACGGCAATGTGGCGGCCTTCGACCTCAACCTGAAGGAGCCGTCGCTGCTCGAATATCTGCCGCACGTCACCGAAACCGCCGATGTCATGGACACCTTCGGCAAGATGCAGCTGATGGACCGCGTCATCGTCGATGACGGGCTCGGCAAAGTGATCGATCTGGGCTTTCACGCCTTCGACGAGTTCTTCAAGATGTCGGAGGAGATCGGCTTCATGAAGGAGGCCAGGAGGCGCAACGTGGCGCCGATGGTGCTGTTCGTTGCCGACAACGACCGCGTTTCGGTGCGCGGCCATGAGATGCTGCGGCATCAGATTTCCCCCGCCAATTTCATCACGGTCGACAACGAATATGTGGTGCGCGGCGAATTGTCCGAGGCCCTCACCCAGGGCCACACGCTCCGCCTCAGTGCGCTGCCACTATTCCTGAAGACCTATATCGACCGCCTGACGTTCTCGTTCACCGGCTATCTGCGGCAGGAAAGGGATTCATCGACCGAACTGCATCAATGGATCCGCAGGAACTATTTCAGCTTTCGCGAGATCGAGATGAGCTTGATCTTGCAGCGGTCGTGAAAGCCGGGTGCTCAGCAAGCACCCGCAGCCTCGCACGCAAACAAAAAAAGCGCGCGAGCGTAGTCGCCACAGGTTCGCCGAAACAGTCCGGCCTTCCCTGCGCAATGGTTTACGGCTTATTCCGCGCTCTCCTCGGCGACCAGGCTTTCTTGCCACCGTCGCCTGCGGATCGCTACCCACAGACTTGACGCCAGCGTCGGGGCGTCAGGAAGAGGATTCGCTTTGACACCTGCAAGCGAGTCTTGCCTCTTGTTCCTGAAGGTGAGCTCCTTTTACTCGGCTTCACCCGCTCACCTCATGCGCGCAGGCCGGCAGCTTCCAGGATGAGTTGCGTGATTTCATCAGGTTGAGAGATAAGCGACAGGTGACTCGCTTTAACCTCGATGGTCTTGGCACCCATGCGCTTGGCCATGAAGCGCTCGAGGTCCGGATTGATCGTGCGGTCCTCGGTGGAAACGGCATAGAAACTCGGCTTCGATCGCCACGCCGCATTGGTGGTCTTTCCGGTGAGCAGCGCCTTGTGGAACGGCTCCTGCACGGCATAGAGCACCTTGGCTTTGGCTGTCGGCAGGTCGCCCGCAAAATCGCGCAGGAAGGCTTGCTCGGAAAGGCGACCTTCGTCACCGTCGAAGACGATGCCTGCGGTTGCGGGCGGCGTCGGATAGCTCTTGGCGAGTGCCGTGTAGTCCTCGCCCGCATCCGGCGCCCGCGCCGCGACATAGACCAGCGCGGAGACGTTCGGATGCACGCCTGCCTCCGTGACGATCATCCCGGAGAAGGAATGACCGACCAGAACCGTCGGGCCATCCTGCCGCGCCAGCACACGCTCGGCGGACGCAACCGCTTCGGGCAGCGTGGTCAGCGGGTTCTGCACGGAGGTCGCGTTGAGGCCGGCCGTCTGCAATCGCGCGATCACCTCGGACCAGCACGAGCCGTCGGCGAACAGTCCATGCACCAGCACGACGTTGCGGGCCTTTACTGGCGTTGAATTTGCGGCCATGCCACGCGTGGAGATCAGCGAAGCTGCAGCACCGCTCACGAGGGCAGCGGAAAAAGCGCGTCTGTTCATCATCATGATATCTCTTCCTTCAAGGATGGGGGTATCTGGTTGCATGGCGTGGGCGGCGCAGAGTGGCGCGGCCGGTTGAGATTTTGATCTCTTGTCGTCATTCACCGCCTTTCTGCCGCCCTGATGCGAGCGCCGGCTCGTTCAAGATTGGAGCAGCGCGTCGACCTCCGGCGAACGCACGACGGTGCCGTCACGCACAAAGGCTTCGTGGTTGTTGTTGATGGTGTCGCGGTCGTAGAGGTAGTTCACCATGATGCCGAAGGATTCCTGCATGCCGCGTGGCGCGTTGTTGCCGAGCCAATTGATTCGTTCGAGCCGCGCGCCATTGCCGAGGTGAAAACGCGCGACGGGGTCGATGCGTATCGAGGGCTTCCGTGTCAGATAGCGGGCGCAAAGCCGCAGCAAGGGCGCGCGCAGCTTCTCGCTCCGCGCCGGGTCATTCCACCAGCCATCGCGTTCGAGTTCGAGCAACAACGCGGCATCGGGATCGCTTCCATTCGCAAGCCGTTGACCGAGCCAGCGCCGCAACCCCGGTACAGGCGACAGGGTGGAAAATTGCTTGAGCTGCGGAAACTCCGCCTTGAGCTCCTCGACCACCTGCTTGATCAGGAAATTGCCGAACGATATGCCGCGCAGGCCGTCCTGGCAGTTGGAGATCGAATAGAAAATCGCGGTGTCAGCGCGCGCAGCTTGCGCCCGTGCGGTCTCTTCATCCGTCTCCCGTGCGAGCAGCGGCGGCATGGCTGTGGCCAGCCCCTGCACCAGTGCGACTTCGACGAAGATCAGCGGCTCGCCGGGAAGCGCGGGATGGAAGAATGCGAAGCAGCGGCGATCGGACGCAAGCCGCCGTCGCAGATCGTCCCAGCCCTTGATCTCATGCACCGCCTCATAGGCGATCAGTTTTTCCAGCACCGCAGCCGGGGACCGCCAGTCGATCCGCCGCAGCTCGAGAAAGCCGCGGTTGAACCACGAGGCGAAGAGATGCCTGAGGTCGGCGTCGAGCAGCTTCAATTCCGGCTCGTCACGCAGATGCGCGGTGATTTCACTGCGCATCGCGATCAGCACGCCGGTGCCCCCGGGTGCCATGTTGATTCGCCGCAGCAATTCCTGGCGGGGCGGATCGGCGACCCGCGCGAGAGCGGCTGCGGCTTCCGCCGTCCCATCGGCGAGATAGCGCTCCGCCGCCGCGCGCAGCGCAGCTCTATCGGGCTGAAACTCCGTCGCAAGATAGCGCTGGAAGCTGTGTCGGTCGCCCGCATCGAGGGCGCCCAGCACGCGGTGCAGTTCGCATGCGATCTGCGCGCCGGACGCCTCGCCGCGTTCCGATAGGAGTGTCGCAGCCAGCTGTTTTGCGCGATCAGCCGGCGCGGGCTTCGCGTTCGACCGGCCGCTTGAGGTTTGCATGTTCGGGCTCATAGTTGTTTCCCGTCTTCAACGTGGAGAACCGTAGCGGGGGCGGAATCTCGCCGGCTGCGCGTAAAGTCCGCCTGACGCCGTCACGAGGTCGTCGATGGATTGGGCCGCGAGCAAGTCGCGAGTTGCGGTGTTGACGTCGATCCCGAGATCGGATGGGAACATCACGATGCCGCGGCGGCGAAGGCTGTCGCTCGTTTCGGACGGCTGTCGCCTCCCGAACTCGGTATCGCCGGCAACGGCGCGCAGGGCCGCTTCGCGCTCCTGCGGCGAGCGGCAGCGCAAGAGGTTGGCCACGCCACGTTCGGTCACGACATGGGTGACGTCGTCGCCATAGATCATCACCGGCGGCAGCGCGAACCCGGCCGAGGCTGCGAGGTCGAACGCGTCGAGCCGTTCGACGAAGCTCGGTGCGCCATTCGGCTGATGGGTTTGCACCATCTGCACCACAAGCTTGCGTCCGCGCAGGCTCTCGCCGGCTTCCTGACCGGCGCGCAGCCAGGTGGGACTGTCGTGGCGGCGGCCACGCGGGTCGGCGCCCATATTGGGCGCCCCGCCGAAGCCCGTGATCCGGTCCTTCGTCGCCGTCGAGCTGTTGCCCTGCGCGTCGATCTGCAACGTGCCGCCGACGAAGAGGTCGCAGGCATATTGTCCGGCGACCTGTGCGAGCGCGCGGTTGGACCGCAGATTGCCGTCGGCGCCAACCGGGAAGATCTCGGCGCGGTTCGAGACATAGCGTTCCATGCCCAGCTCGGAGCCGAAGCAATAGACGCTGTCGACGAAGCCGGCTTCGATCGCAGGGATCAGGGTCGGGTGCGGATTCAGCACGAAATGGCTGGCGATCTTGCCCTTCAGTCCGCGCTGGGCGGCATAGGTTGGCAGGATCAGTTCGATCGCCGCGGTCGCATAACCGATGCCGTGATTGAGCCGCTGCACCTGGTAGGGCTCGTAGACCGCCGCGATCGCCATCATCGCCATCAGCACGTTCTCGTTCCTGATCTTGGCGGGGTCGCGCGTGAACAGTGGATCGATCAGATAGGGCTTCGGGCTCGGCACCACGACATCGACCCAGTCGCCGGGAACGTCGACCCGCGGCAGCCGGTCCACGATCTCGTTGACCTGGGCGACGACGATGCCGCCACGAAAGGCCGCAGCCTCGGCGATGGTCGGCGTGTCTTCGGTATTGGGGCCAGTGTAGAGGTTGCCGTTGCGATCCGCCTTGTCGGCGACGATGAGCGCCACGCGCGGCGTCAGGTCGACCAGCATGCGAGCATAGAGTTCGAGATAGGTATGGATCGCCCCGATCTTCACCGTCCCGTTCGCGACCAGTTCGGCGAGCTTGCGGCTCTGCGGTCCCGCAAAAGAGAAATCCAGCCGTTTAGCGATACCGCGCTCGAACACGGCGAGATGGTCGGGCAGTGCCAACACGGACTGCACCATGTGCAGGTCGTGCACCCGCGCAGGATCCACTTTCGCCAGGGCGGAGGCGAGAAAATCCGCTTGCTTCTGATTGTCGCCTTCGAGCGTCACGCGGTCGCCCGGCTCGATGATCGCTTCGAGCAACTGCGTCGCGCGGTCGGCGGGGCAGACTTTTCCTCTCGTGCCCGTGACCACGGCAGCCCGTGCGAGACGGGAGGCGCGATCAGCGCCGCGTCGTGATGTGTCTAACATGATGGGTTTCCTTCGCTGTCCTTGAAGCGACAGGTAGGCGGCCGTCATTGATTACAGAAGCGATATTTTATGATATGATTGATCGTAAAAAAGGATCAATCGGATGCTGGATTTCGAGCTATTGCGCACCTTCGTTGCCGTCGCCGATTGTGGCGGTTTCCACCGCGCCGCGGAGCGGCTCAACCTGACGCAGTCGACGGTGAGCCAACAGATCAAGCGGCTTGAAGTTGAGACCAAGCGGCCCCTGTTCCGGCGGACGACGCGTAGTGTCGCACTGACCGACGATGGCGAGATGCTGCTGGGCGACGCGCGTCGTCTGTTGCAATTCGAGGAAGCGGCCCGTCATCGCCTGGCGGCGCCTCGGCTGTCTGGCACGGCGCGGCTCGGCGTGGTTGAGGAGGTCGCCGGCGGCTCGCTGCCTTCGGCGCTCGGCCGCTTCGCCAAGCTCCATCCGGGCGTGAAGCTCGAGGTACAGATCGGCGTCAGCGCGGAATTGATCGAGCAACTCAATGCGGGGCGGCTCGACATCGTATTCGCGAAGCGTCCGCTAGGAACCTCCAAAGGGCGCCTGGTGTGGCGCGAGCCACTGGTCTGGGCTGCGGCTGACGGATTCAATCTTGCTCCGGGTGCGGCGCTGCCGCTGGCGCTGTATCGCGAGCGATCCGTTTCGCGCGAGGCGGCGCTCGCCGCGCTCAACGACAACGAACTGACCTGGGAGATCATTTATACCAGCCCGAGTTTGACGGGCGTGCGCGCGGCAGCGCTTGCGGGCCTCGCCATCACCCCGCTTCCTGCCAGCGCCCTGATCGCGGGCTTGCGCATTCTCGGCGTGGAAGAGGGGCTGCCGGCTCTTCCTGACCTTGAGTTTGCGATTTACGAGAAGGCGCGCCCCGACAAGGCAGCCGCGGCACTGGCTGCGGTTCTGCAGACGCTTGCACAGGGCCCGTCTCGCCCGGCGATTTGAGATGAACCCGGCACTACAATCGTCGAGAGTAGGCTCTGGGTCAAAAGCGCCGCTGACCGAACGGCCGCTTCTGGCGCGCAAAGCGGCCATCCAGTAGAGCCTGGCGCCCAACCGAGGCAAAATTGAAAATCAACGCATGTGTTCCTCGCCGGGCAGTCGCGGCAGGCGACAAAGCGGGCACGGGTCTCAGGCTCATGTCATTCAGTCGGCGAGTGTCGGTCGCGGAACCGCTCGGCCATCCAGTCTATGAATACTCGCAGGCGCGGCGACAGTTGCCGCGTGTGCGAGTAGAGGACGTGGACGGGCAGCGGCGACGGCGGAAAGCCAGCCAGCACCTCGACCAGCGCGCCGCCGGCAAGCTCGGAAGCGACACGATAGCGCGGCACCTGGATCAACCCGAGGCCCATGCAGGCGCACGCAACGTTGGTCTCTGGACCGGTCACCGTCACCATCGCCGGCAATTTCGGCTGGTACGCGTTGCCGGCGGCGCCGAAGACCAGCGGCACGATGTCGCCGCTGTCGGGCGATAGGAATCCGACCATCTCGTGACCTGCGAGATCGTCGGGCGTTCGCGGCATGCCGAAACGGCTGAGATAATCAGGGCTGGCGAAGGTCCCCCTCTCGAGCAGCGCCAGTCTGCGCTTGATCAGCGGACTGTCGCTCAGCTCACCGGCTCTTAGGATGCAGTCGAAGCCTTCGCGGATCATGTCGAGCGGCTGGTGGACTTCGCTGAAGTGCAGCCGGATGTCGGGATATTGCTGCCGGAAGCGCGGCAGGCCCGGCAACAGGAAATAGCGCGCCTGGGTACCGTGGACGTCAACACGAACCAACCCCGACGGCTTGGCGCCGACGAAGGCGCCCTCCGCATCCTCCATGTCCGCGATCAGGCTCACGCAGCGCTGGTAATAGGCCTCGCCATCCAGGGTCGGACTGACCTGCCGTGTCGTGCGCTGCAATAGCCGTACCCCCAACCGCGCCTCCAGTCCCTTCACGGCATCGGTTACCGAGGATCGCGGCAGGCCAAGATCGTCGGCGGCTTGGGTGAAACTGCGACGTTCCACAATGCGGGCGAAGACGCGCATGGCGTCGAAACGGTCCATTGTTCGAACTTTCGAATGATGTTGTCGAAAGATGCATGATTATCCGCGTCATGGGAATGGGCATGTTGTCTCCATCCGGTGCCGATGACCGGTGCCCCACCCCAAGGAGACGGATCATGACCAACCAAACCAATCGAGTTGCCATCGTTACCGGCGCCTCCGGCGGAATCGGTGCCGCGGTCGCCGAGCGGCTGGCGAAGGACGGCTTCACCGTGGTGGTGAACTATGCCGGCAACAGCGCTTCCGCGGCGGCGGTGGTCGCCAGGATCGAGAGCGCTGGCGGCCGGGCCGTGGCGGCTCAGGCCGACATCTCGGATGTCGCCGCCGTGGCGCGCATGTTCGACTCGGCTGAAACCGCGTTCGGCGGCGTCGACGTGCTGATCAACAATGCCGGCATCATGAACCTGGCGACCATCGCTGACAGCAGTGACGCGCTGTTCGATCGCCACATCGCGGTCAATCTGAAGGGCACGTTCAATACCCTGCGCGAAGCGGCCCGCCGCCTGCGTGACGGCGGCCGGATCGTCAATTTTTCCTCTAGCGTCACCAGCCTGCTGCAGCCGACCTACGGCGTCTATGCCGCCACCAAGGCGGCGGTCGAGGCCATGACCAGCATTCTCGCCAAGGAGTTGCGCGGCAGGAACATTACGGTCAACGCCATCGCGCCCGGGCCGACGGCGACCAAGCTCTTCCTCGACGGCAAGCCACAGGAGGTGATCGAGCGTCTCTCCAAGCTGGCGCCGCTGGAACGTCTCGGCCAGCCGCAGGACATCGCCGACGCGGTGGCCTTCCTCGCAGGCCCGGACGGCGCCTGGATCAACGGCCAGACGCTGCGCGCCAATGGCGGGATCATCTGACCCGCATCCCCCTTCAAACTTCAACACCCTGACAATGGAGATTCCATCATGAGCAAGAAGATCATTCTCATCACCGGCGCTTCCAGCGGCTTCGGCCGACTGACGGCCGAAGCGCTCGCCAAGGCCGGAAACACCGTCTACGCCTCGATGCGCGACATCGCTAGCCGCAACGCCAAGAATGCGGCCGAGATGGCCGAGACCTCGAAGCGCGACGGCGTCGACCTGCGGGCGATCGAGCTCGACGTTCAATCCGAGCCGTCGATCGATGTGGCGGTCAAGAAGATCATGGCCGAGAGCGGCAAGATCGACGTGCTGGTCCACAATGCGGGTCACATGATGTTTGGGCCTGCCGAGGCGTTCCTGCCCGAGCAATTCGCGGTGCAGTACGACGTCAACGTGCTCGGCACGCAACGCGTCAACCGGGCCGTCCTGCCGCACATGCGCGCGGCGAAACAGGGTCTGCTGCTCTGGATCTCGAGCAGCAGCTCCGCTGGCGGAACGCCGCCCTATCTCGCGCCCTATTTCGCGGCCAAAGCGGCGATGGACTCGCTGGCCGTCCTCTATGCGCGCGAGCTGTCACGCTGGGGCATCGAGACGACGATCGTCGTGCCGGGCGCGTTCACCAAGGGCACGAACCACTTCGCGCATTCCGGGCGTCCGGCTGACGAGGCGCGGGTCGCGGAATATGAAGCCGGCCCCTACAAGGGCTTCGGCGAAGAGGTGTTGAAGGCGTTCGCCGCGATCGTCCCCGACGACGCCGAGCCCAGCGGCGTGGCCGACGAGATCGTCAAGGTCGTCGACATGCCCTTCGGCAAGCGCCCGTTCCGGATCCACTACGATCCGACCGAAGACGGCGCCAACGTCGGCTTCACCGTGCTCGACCGCCTGCGCGCGGAGATGCTTCATCGGGTCGGCCTCTCCGACCTGCTGAAGCCCAGCGTCCTCGTCTAGTCATCCCTGCGGCCGGGCCGGCTCGCAAAGATCCTACGTGGACCGGCCCATTGGCAGCAGTGACGGTCGCGCTCGCCGCAATAAAAGGACGGCAACGTGACTAACGTGGATGCCGTCGAACTATTTCGGCATAGCGCAATCTACGACTTCCCGAGAAGTTCGAGTTAGTCACCAATCTGAAGACCGCCAGAGACTTGGGACTGACCGTCTCCAATCAGTTGCAATTGCTAGCCGACAAGGTGATTGAATGATGTTGTCGACGTGGCGGTTCTCCGCCACAACGCCAGCATCACGGTGCGGGGTTGTGTCTCGGCGCCCTTACCAGAACCACGCCGGAAGCGTCACTTCTTGATTCCCATAGCGTATCACCGGCACCACGGGCGGGCCGTATGAATCGACCCGGTCGTCCTCAGGGCGATAACGATATCGTGGAACGATATAATAATCCCAGTAAGGCCTTACCACGGGCGTGACGACAAGCCTCTGCCGTGGTGGTTCACGAACGACCTTGGCTGTTCGCGCTTGAGCTGCGCCACTAAACGTCCCCTGCTCACACAGCACCAGGGCCATTCCGAGAGCCCACGCTGCGGTCAATATCCTCATGCCTCGGCCTCCTTGCCACAGAGGCAAATTAACGAGCTCAGGCGGCTTGTTCAAGTCCGGCTGCGCGCGCTTAAGAGCAAACGGACGCCATTGCACGAACCGGACCAGCCGGGCGGGTCAGATGATGTCCGTTGATCGGGGCAGATCGGAAGTCGCCGACAAGGGATCAAACCGCGCGAATGGGGCGGAGCGGAAATTATCTGCTCTTTCCGGGTATTTCGCATTTTGGACCTAGCCGCGCATTTGTCACCCGCTCCGGCGTATTTGGCTTCCCTCGGGGTTGTTGTAGGCTCAGAAAAACCGGCCCGAACCTAGGGGCAGCAATGAGGCGGCGCGAATTCATCGGTCTATTGGGCGGAGTAGTTGCCGCAGGGTCGCTTGCCGCGCGCGCCCAGAACTCCGATCGCATGCAACTTGTCGGCGTGTTGATGAACAACGCTGAGGACGATGCAGAAACCAAGGCACAGCTCGAAGCGCTCCTGCAAACACTTCAAGGGCTCGGGTGGTCCGAGAGCCGCAACCTTCGTGTCCACGTGCGCTACGCTGCTGACAGGCCAGATCGATATGAGGTGCTCGCAAAAGAGCTGGTTGCCTTGCAACCCGATGTCATCTTCGCCTATACCACGCCGATCGCCACGGTGCTTCGGCTCGAGAGCCGGACCATTCCAATTGTATTTGCCCAGGTATCCGATCCGGTCGGTTCCGGCGTCGTCGCGAGCCTAGCGCGACCCGGCGGCAATCTAACCGGCCTGCTGCTCTACGAAGAGGGTATCGCCGGGAAGTGGGTTGCAATGCTCAAGGAGATTGCGCCGAACCTCAAGCGCGCGGCTCTGCTGGCAAACCCGAAGACAACTCCCTACGAATATTTCGCGCGCTCGGCAGAGGCCGTAGCGGGGCCACTTGCGATCGAGCTCGTGCCCAGCCTTGTCGAAAGCTCTGCAGATATCGAGCGCGTAATCGCGGCTTTTGCCGGTCCTGATCGGGGATTGCTGGTCTTGCCGAGTGGTACGACGACCTTGTACCGCGACATGGTGATAGCGCTCGCAGAGAGGTATCGCTTGCCCTCTGTTTATCCTTTTCGATTCTACGTAACCGCCGGCGGTCTGATGTCCTACAGTACGGACCTCGTAGATCAATCCAGGAAGGCAGCGATGTATGTCGATCGCATCCTTCGCGGCACAAAGCCTGCCGAGCTTCCCGTGCAGGCACCGACAAAATACTTGACGACGGTCAACCTGAAAACGGCGAAGGCACTGGGCCTTGACGTACCGCCTTCTCTGTTGGTGCGCGCCGACGAGTTGATCGAATAATCTGGCTGACGTCCGCTTGTGGGCACGAAACGGACTAGTCGGGCCGGTCTCGGATATCCGCCGATCGGGGAAATATCGGGAATTGCGCGCCGGGCTTTAAACCGATGCGATTGACCCCACCTAAGTCATTGCTTGGGCGGCTTGTCCTCGACCACGGGGTGAGTGGCAGGAACGAGAGAATGCAAATCAAACGCTGGAAACGTTTCGGCCTGTTGGCGTCTGTTGTTTGGTTGATTGTGGGCGGTCTGCTGTTGTCCTGGAACGAAACCTGGATCGCCGCTTGGAGACTTTACTGCTTTTTTTCGGCCGACCCTGCGTGCGTAGGCACTACTGTCTTCCTCGTGGCGCACTGGGATGCGGTCGCAGGTATCGTGATCTTGCCGCTTGTCCTGGCCTGGCTCGTTGCCGAACTCATTGCCCTGATGCGGCGGATACAACGATCCAGGCGCGGCGTCTAAACGGGAATAGCGGCCCGCAGCCGGCACGAAAAGAGCGACGCGCTGGCACGCTTCGGACCTGCCTGCCGATCCTGAGAATGTCTGCCATTCGACGTAGACCGGAGACGAGCGGCGCAGGGTCGGAGTGACGCGATTACCCGAAGCGGACTTACCACGGCGGCAGAATAACCCAGTAGTGATGCCTTGGTCGCTTACCTTCGTGATACGATTCCATGAAAAGACCATCACGGGATGGGCATGGAAAGATACGGAGCAGGATCGATCGTTGTCTCCGACTATGACCCCAACTGGCCGGGCTTGTTCGAGCAGGAGCGCACCAGGATCAAGGATGCTCTCGGCTCGTTCGCTTTGGCCATTGAGCATGCAGGCAGCACGGCCGTTCCAGGTCTCCCATCGAAGCCCATCATCGACCTGTTGGTTGGTGTACCGAGCCTTGAAGAGGCAAAGGAACGATGCATCGAGCCGATTGAGGCACTTGGCTACAATCATATTCCGGAATACGCGTCATGGCTTCCTCGCGAGTTGTTCTTCCGTAAGGGGCCTCCAGGACCGTGGACCCACCATCTGCATTTGATGGAGCCATTCTGTCCTCGTTGGGAGGCACTTCTGGTGTTTCGTGATTATCTTCGCGCACACCCCGAGGCAGCGCGCGCTTACGCCGATATCAAGCGGGCCCTTGCTGCCTCGTCAAAAGACGACATCGAAGCCTATCGAAACGGAAAAGACGCTTTCGTCGAACAGACAACAGCCAAGGCTCGTGCATGGCGCGCGGACGCAAGAGAATAGCAGCGCCGGATTAGGCTTGCTGCGTCAGAACCAGTTTATCCCCTCGTCCGCGCTCTTGCGCGCATCTCGAAGGATGAGGCCGAAAGAAGGCACCGGGGCCTCGTGGTTCTCCCGGCGATGCGAAGCATCGTCCGGAGACCGCGTCCCGCTTTCGACAGACGAAAAATACAAAAACAAAAAATACGAAAACAACTGTCTGTGAAGTCCGCTCCATGCCAATTTCTGGTAAACATCACGGCCTTATGAGGGTCCGCCTGCACAACAACCAAGAACTGAATAGAAGCAGGAGGCGTGCGCAAAAATTAGACTACCGAACAGATCGTGGAATGAGGTCTGTCAGCCTTCCTGACGCGATTCGATCGTGCAGGAAGGTGAAGCGGTTGATGCAGGCGAATGGAAGTATGTTCCGGCTTGCACCGAACCAGGCATCAGAAGCTTAAGAAGAGCGAGGGACGATCATGATCAAAGTGAAGATTAACGGCCAAGAACAGAATTGGGATGGCGACCCAGATCTTCCACTACTTTGGTTTCTCCGTGATGAGGTGGGCCTGACCGGGACCAAGTATGGCTGCGGCGAGGCGCTGTGCGGTGCGTGCACCGTCATGGTCGACAAGGAGGCCACGCGCTCCTGCATCACCTCGATGTCCGACGTGGTCGGCCGCGAGGTCACCACCATCGAAGGCCTTCACCCGGCTGGCGATCATCCGGTTCAGAAGGCTTGGCGACAACTCAACGTCCCGCAATGCGGCTATTGCCAGGCCGGCCAAATCATGCAGGCGGCCGCGTTGCTGACACAAAATCCAAAGCCGTCCCACGATCAGATAGTTGAAGCGATGTCCGGCAACATCTGCCGCTGCGGCTGTTACCAGCGCATCGAAAATGCAGTGCGTCTCGCATCGACGGGGGTGTGACCATGACTATCAATACGAACCCCAAAAAACTCCGCGGCTTTGAACAGTTCATCAATGTCAAGGTCGAGAACGTTTCGCGTCGCAGCATCCTGAAGGGCCTCGGCATCGCCGGCGGCCTTGTGCTCGCTGCTCCCGTGATGTCACGCCCCGCTTTCGCCGCCTACAAGACCGGCGCGAGCGAGATGCCGCACGGCACCGTCGTCGACCCTCGTGTTTTCGTGTCGATCGCCCCGGATGGCATGGTTACGATCGTCGCACACCGTGCCGAGATGGGAACAGGCGTCAGAACCAGCCTGCCATTGATCGTAGCCGAAGAAATGGAAGCGGACTGGTCGCGCGTCCGAGTCCAGCAGGCCCATGGCGACGAAGTCAGATACGGCAACCAGGATACCGACGGATCGCGCAGCACACGGCACTATCTGATGCCGATGCGCCAGATCGGCGCCTCGGCTCGCGCGATGCTTGAAGCCGCGGCGGCGAAACGCTGGGGCGTACCGGTAAGCGAAGTGAAGGCCGCCAATCACGAAGTGGTCCACAATGCGAGTGGACGCCGCATCGGATTCGGCGATCTGGCTGCCGATGCAGCGAAGGAGCCGGTGCCGAGTATCGAAGGCCTGAAGCTGAAGGACCCGAAGGATTTTCGCTATCTCGGAAAAGGCGAGATCAGCATCGTCGACCTGCACGACATCACCACCGGCGCGGCGCATTACGGCTCCGACACGCGCCTGCCCGGCATGAAGTACGCCGTCATCGCGCGGCCTCCGGTCACCGGCGGCAAGCCGGTGTCGTTCGACGCAGCTGAGGCCATGAAGATTTCCGGCGTCGAAAAGGTCATTGAGGTGAAGGGATGGCCGTGGCCCTCCAAGTTCCAGCCGCTCGGCGGGGTCGCCGTGATTGCTCGCAACACCGGTGCTGCGATCAAGGGCCGCGATGCGCTGAAGGTTGTCTGGGACGACGGACCTAACGGCAAATACGACTCGGTCGCCTATCGGGCCGAACTTGAGGAAGCCGCGCGCAAGCCGGGGCTGATCGTGCGCAAGGAGGGCGACGTCGATGCCGCCTTGAAGGGGGCCGACAAGGTGATCGTGGGTGAATATTACCTGCCGCACCTTGCCCACGTCGCCATGGAGACGCCTGTCGCGGTCGCCGACGTCAAAGGCGACAAGGCCGAGATTTGGGCGCCTGTGCAAAGTTCGGGTGGGACCCGCGAAGACGTCGCGAAGACGCTCGGGATTCCCGAGGAGAACGTGACCGTCAACGTCACACTGCTTGGCGGCGGATTCGGGCGAAAGTCGAAGTGCGATTACGCGCTGGAGGCGGCCCTGCTTTCGAAGGAACTTGGTGCTCCGGTCAAGGTGCAATGGACGCGGGACGACGACATTCGTAACGGTTTCCTTCACACCGTTTCGGTGGAACGCATTGAGGCCGGCCTTGACAAGAAGGGCAAGGTGATCGCCTGGCGGCACCGCAGCGTTGCACCGAGCATCGCATCGACATTTGAGGCGGGTACGGTGCACCAGGCGCCTTTCGAACTCGGCATGGGACTTGTCGACATGCCGTTCGAGATCGCAAACATCCAGTGCGAGAACCCGGAAGCGGCCGCACACACCCGCATCGGCTGGTTCCGCTCAGTGTCGAATATCCCGCGCGCCTTCGCCGTGCAGTCCATGGTTGGCGAGCTCGCGCACGCCACCAACCGCGATCAGAAGGAAATGTTGTTGGAGCTGATCGGCTCCCCGCGGATCCTTGACCTGTCTTCTTCCGTGAAGGGTCTCTGGAACTATGGCGAGCCCTACGCCAGCTATCCGATCGACACGGCGCGGTTGCGGCGGGCCGTCGAGCTGGTCGCTGAGAAGGGCGAATGGGGACGGTCGGTGCCCAAAGGCCATGGGCTCGGGATTGCCGTCCACCGCAGTTTTGTCAGCTATATCGCGACCATTATCGAGGTGGCCGTGGACGACAAGGGCAAGTTCACGGTGCCTCGGGTCGACACCGCGATCGACTGCGGGACATATGTGAACCCCGAGCGAATCCAGTCGCAGATCGAGGGCGCCGCGATCATGGGAATGAGCCTTGCCAAATATGGCGAGATCACCTTCAAGGATGGCAAGGTACAGCAGCGCAACTATGACGACTTCCAGGTGATCCGAATTGACGAGGCGCCCCGTGTGACCAATGTCCACATCGTGCCTCCTGGTCCCGACACGCCGCCAAGCGGCGTCGGCGAACCCGGTGTGCCGCCCTTTGCCCCGGCATTGGCCAACGCCATCTTTGCCGCGACAGGTAAGCGCATCCGGGCGATGCCGATCGGCAAGCAGCTCGAGGCATAAGCGGAGCGATCGGTTCGCTCAAAAAAATGCGGCGGAGATTGTCCGCCGCATTTTTCGTTCACCGTCACCCGCCGCCACCGCGGCATTGCCGAGATGAACCTGTTCATCCTGCGCTCGGCGCTCCGACGGTCGCAATGTGAGGCGTGGATCAGTTCTGCGTGACGCCGACGCGGCCCGAAAAGGTCGAAGCAACCGTCACGACGCCGTCCTTGAGCTTCAGCCCGAGCGCCGCAAGCGGACGCGGAGCCGGCCCATCGATCACCTCGGCGGCGTTTCTGGGGTCGAAGACGGAGGCGTGGCAGGAGCAGACGAACGCGTTGCGCTCCTTCGACCACATGTTGACCGGGCAGCCTTGGTGCGTGCAGACCGCCGAGTAGGCAACGACCCCGTCTGCGGCGCGTGCCCGCGTCTCGTCGGTCAGTGCGGTGGGGTCGAACCTCGCCAGGATCACCAGATTGAGGCGGTTGTCGTTCCTCACCGTGCCATCCGGAGCGATCGGATAGGCCTGCACCTGCGGGCCGCCGAGCGCAAGATCCTCGGCCCGAACCACCTGTTCCTTCTTCGGACCGGTCAGAAACACGAAGCGATCGTCCGGCGCCGGCGGCTTGGCAGCCTCGCCCTCCTCGGCCGCGCGGGCCGGAAGGGCCAGCAGCGGCGCAAGCGCCAGCCCGAGGATTGTTCGACGCCTGTAGCAGTGACAGTGCAGCCAATCATCGCCCGGCATGTGGCCCGCTCCTTCCATTACTCGGTCTATTACTCGGTACCATTGACATTCGCGATCAGACGCAACGACACCATTGCCAGCTCGTCGGTGCCATGGATGTAGCCGACCCTGAAGTAGCCATTGATCGGGTGCCTGCCTGGCTTTGTGGGCCGCACGCCGATCGCGAAATCGAGCCCGCCCTCCTGAATGGTGCCCCGCACCACGGGACGCTCGAACGCCACCCCATCGTCAAACGACGAGAGCTCGATCGCACGATTGTTGTAACTCTCGAGAACGCGGTAGCCCTCGCGAATGCGCAACGTGGCGTGCAGCACCGCCGGCTCGCCAACCTTGGCCGACACGTCGGGCACCTCGACCACGTAGGCGGGCGATTGATCGGCCTGCGCCTGTTCGAACCCCGGAGAGGCCGGAGAGGTTCCCAGGGCGCCGATCAATGTAAAAGCAGAGAAGCGGACCAGCATCGATCCCGCGCGCGAATGTTGCATCATTCGAATTCCTAGCGGGTGACGTTGCTTGACAAGTCAACGAAACCCAGATGGCCGGGAAACCGGCCGCCATTGCTGGCGGCCGGTCGCGAACAAAGTGGGTTCATTTGGAGACTGCGAAGACCCAGACGACGCCGCCCTGCGGCACATCCTTCTGCCAACCGACCAGCTCGCTCATCAGCCCCTGCTGGAAGGCCGCGTCGACTCCGTAGCCGGACTGCACCGCCACGTACTGCACGCCATTGACCTCGTAGGTCGAAGGCGGCGCGATGATCCCGGAATTGGTCTTGAAGTGCCAAAGCTGCTCGCCGGTCTTGGCATCGTAGGCGCGGAACTCACGGTCGTTGGTGCCGCCCGTGAAGAGCAGGCCGCCGCCGGTGGTAAGCAGTGAGCCCCACATCATCGAGCCCGGATAGAGGTTGCGCCAAACCCGCTTGCCGCTGTCGACGTCGTACGCCTGGAGCTCGCCATAGAAGCTCGCCTTGGTATCGACCGAGAAGTGCAGATCCGGGATGGCGACACCCGTCCACCATTGTCCGGGAACGCGCTCCTCGACCTTACCTTCCAGGTTGTTGCAGTGGTTCTCGTTGGACGGAATGTAGACCATCGCGGTTTTCGGGTTATAGGCCTCATACGGCCAGTCCTTGCCGCCCCACAGGCCGGGGCAGAACTGGGCCGCCTTGCCGGTGGCCGGCTTGTGCGCCATGTCGATCTCAGGCCGCCCGGTCTTCGGATCGATGCTCTTGAAGACGTTTTGCGGCACGTAGGCTTGCGCGTTAATGTAGGAAATTCCGCCGTCCGGATTACGCTTGAGCCAGTACAGGTAGCCATTGCGCGCCGGCTTCAGCAGGCCCTTGGTGGTGGCACCGTCCTTATGGAAGTCCACCAGCATTGGGGCGTTCATCTCGTCCCAGTCCCACGACTCGTTTTGATGGTACTGGAAATAGCCCTTCATCTTGCCGGTATCGCCATCGAGCGCGACGGTGGAGGCGGTGTACAGGTTGTCGCCGGGCCGCTGATCGCCAAACCATGGCGAGGCGTTGCCGGTCCCCCAATAGACCGTGTTGGACTCGGCGTCATAGTTGCCATTCATCCAGGTGGAGGCTCCGCCGGTCTTCCAGGTGTCGGGCTTCTGCCAGGTGTCGCTTCCCGGCTCGCCGGGTGCCGGAACCGTGTAGGTCTTCCACGCTGACTTGCCGGAATCGGGATCGAATGCCTGGACGAAGCCGCGCACGCCGAACTCGCCCCCCGCCACGCCGACCAGGATCTTGCCTTTCACCACCAGGGGCGCCCCGGTCATGTAGTAGCCTGTCTTCCAATCCTCGACCTTCGCGCTCCAAACGACCTTGCCGGTCTTGGCGTCGAGCCCGACCAGCACACCATCGAGTCCGGCCATATAGACCTTGTCACCGTAGAGGGCCACGCCGCGGTTGGTATTGTGCAGGGCGCTGAACCCTTCGGGAAGCTTTGGCTTGTAGCGCCAGAGCAGATCGCCGGTGGCCGCATCCAGCGCGATCACCTGGCTGTACGGCGTCGAGATGTACATCACTCCGTTGTTCACGATTGGCGGCGCTTCGTGACCAGAATCGACACCCGTGGAGAAGCTCCACACCGGTACCAGCGACTTCACGTTGCTGGTGTTGATCTGATCGAGTGAGCTGTAGCTCCATCCCTTATAGTTGCCGCGCGTCATCAGCCAGTTCCCCGGCTCTGGATTCTCCAGCCGGGCCGATGTCACCGGACTGTAATTCTCGATCGGACCGGCGACGACAGCGGTTGAGACAAGGGTTGTGAACGCGACAACGCTCGATAATAGCCATTGCTTTCTAGTCATGGACGCTATCTCCCTATGTTTTTTCTCTTCACCCACCGATGGTGGTTGGTGCGATCGTCTGGAGCACGGGAATTCGTTGCGACCGCGCCCCATCGCCTATTTGTTGAGCACCTGCCTTTCCAACAAATGTTGCAGCTACGATAAGCGAGCCGTCGGCGACAGCAAGCGCAAGCGCAGCAAACCGCCGCGGAGCTGGCCCGAACACGACTTGCGCGCTATCCCGGGGACTGAATTCAGAGTTGTGAAGGACATATGAGAACGTTCTTGTCGCCTCCTTCTGCTTTCACCCATCTGCAAATCACTGAATAGGCGACGATGCCGTCCCCATCTGAGGCAAGCAAGTCACCTTTTGCCAACGCTTATCACCGCCAGGCTGATCTTCCTGCACCGCAACAGACATCCCTGCCCCTGGCGCGTTCCGGTGACGAGTGCCGTAAGAAGCGAGCGTCGCGTTTGCCCCGGGCGGCTCATTTGTCTTCTCAAGCTCCACCGTGAACCTGGGTTTCAGTCATGATTGGACCAAAACCGGCGTCGCCGCACGATGGCGACATAGTTTTGGAGGGAAGAGTCATAGGAGTTGCAAATCAACACAAACATCCCCTGATTGTTCCGTCGCTTCTCGCTGCAGCATGCGATAATCCCCAGACGCGCTCACGCCCGCGACCTGACCCCGGCCGGATACGAAAGCGAAGCCGAGCTGCTTTACGGCATTCCATAGACATGTGTTGCGATGTACATGGCCAGCATCCCGAGCAGCGCGCCTCCGAAAACCTGCAAGGCCGGATGGCCACGCGTCGGGTCGTAGAAGTAATACCCGACAACGAACAGCAACATCCAAGCGACAAAGACGCCGATCACGGAGATGTCAAACCGTGACCTGAAAAAGTGCGAAATGCTGTTTGGCGGCGTCCCATAGAGACGTGTCGCGATGTACATGGCCAGCATCCCGGGGAGAAAGCCTGCAAAAGCATGCAAAGCCGGACGGCCGGGCGTCGGGCCGTAGAAGAAATACCCAATCGCGAAGATCAATGTCCACGTAACAAGGACAGCGATCACGTAATGGCCAAGCCGTGACCCGAAAAAGTGCGACATAAGGCTCATTGCGAGGTCCTTTCCTATCAGCAGCCAAGTTTCGCCTTCGACTCGGCCACGTCTTCCAGGTCGGCGAAGTTTTGCAGCATCTCCGCGCGATGCCGTTGCAGAAATGACGGCGGGTAGAGCTCCAACAGCCGCGCGTAGAGGCGTAACGATCGGGACTGCTTTGGCCGCGCCGGGCTCGTCATGGCGTCATGCGGTCCCGAGCTGGCGGCGCGCGACGCGGGCCACGCGCGACAGCCGCTCCGTTTCCGCGCGCAACGTGGCTTGGCCAAGCGCCGTGAGCCTGTAGTAAATGCGGCGCGGGTCTCGGGTGTTGCCCTTGGCAACCAAGCCGACCTCGATCATGCGGTCGAGCGAGCCGTACAGCGTTCCCGGACCCATCTTCACCGCATCTTCCGAATCCGCCCTGACCTGCTGCATGATGTCGTAGCCGTGGCGCTCCTCGCCGAACAAGGCGAGCAGGATGTGGAACACGGCGGGTGTTAGCGGCAGTCTCGGTTCCGACTTGCTCATAGCGGCATGATATATCCGTAACGGATATAGTCAATGGCGACGACGGACTTGCACCGTTAACGCCCTATAATGTCGCCTTTGGCACCTTTGAGACAGGGACGCGCGCAGCTACTTGGTAAGATCGATTGTCGCCCGCAGACCCGTGCGATTGCGATCAAGCCAGCGGCAGACGCTGTTTGCGGGGACCATAAAGCTCCGGCCCAGCTTGGTCAGCGAGTAGCTGACGGTTACGGATCTTGATTGCGTGACCTCTCTGGAGATGAGCCCGGTTGATTCAAGATTGCGAAGTGTTCGCGTCAGCATCCGCTGTGAGATGGCTCCCAATCGGCGCCGCAGCTGCGCATGGCGATACGGCTGCTCCTTCAACAAGAAAAGGACCCTCACCGTCCATTTGCCGATAAAAAGCGTGGGAGTGACAGCCAGATGCACGTCAAATCCGTTTTTCATTTTGTTTCCGCTCTCCAGCTACCCGTTGAACGCCTGGCGTCGTGATCGTGAAGACACGGCAATATCGGCGTGCGTGCCCAGTGTGTAAGACCGGCGCAACCACTGAAATTCATCGGTGCTTGGCGTTTTTAATCCGTCGAAGCGAGCATGCGCCTCGGTGATTTCTCGGACCGTGATCGGCAAAAGCACCATGAGGAACATGGGTGTTCCTCATTGACAGAAGTCGCAGCAAAAAAAGAATGAGTTGACCATCGGCTTTGGCCCTCTCGGGGCCGACGCGCAACACCACGCGACCCATGGCAAAGAATTTTCTTCGGTTACCGATGAGTTTTTGCTGCCATGCCGGTCTCACCTGCGAGCGGTCGGCGTGTGTGTGACCCGCCGACATGATGATTCACACAAGGACGGCCTTATGACAGGAGAGGCAAGATGAGTGGCAATACTGCAATGAGGGGCGAGAAGATTTACGAGATGGAACTCGATCTTACTGGAGTCACCGACTACGGCGTGAGCATGGAGGCCGTCCTTGCCGGCCAGCAAGCGATTCCACTACACGGCGCCCGGTTCGATCTTGCGGTCGGTGGGCGGTACAAGGGCCGCCTCGCGGGCCGTGCGCGCGGCGTCGACTATGTGCGGGTGCGCGCCGATGGTCGCATGGAGCTCGACCTGCACCTGATCATCGAGACCGATGACGGCCACCGGATCGCGTTGTCCGGCGACGGCCAGGCGGCGCCGCGACCCGGCGAGCCGGTGCTCGACATCTTCGCAAATGTCCGCCTCTCCACAGCCTCCAAAGAATATGCGTGGGTCAATGAGCGGCAGATCTGGGGTGTGGGGACCGCGAGCCTTGCGACCGGGAAGGTCCTCGCCGAAGGCTTCATGCAGTGAAAGCGACATCGCACAGGAGATCACTCCTACGAAAACACCGCCGATCGTTTCGCCCGAGGCGTGGGAAGCCGCCCGCCTCGAGATGCTGGTGAAAGAGTTGACCGACGAGCCTCACATCCTACGCAGAAAAACCCGGTCAAACACCGATGAATTTCGGCCACCGCGCCGGTTCTACAGGTGAGGCCGGCAAGGACGCCGGCAACAGGAGGATGCAATGCTTTCATTGACAGGCAAAAACGTGGTCGTCATCGGCGGCAGCCGCGGCGTTGGACGGCGGGTCGTGGAGGCCGCCGTCCGCAACGGTGCCCGCGTGCTGGCGGTGGCGCGTCAGGAAGGCCCGCTGCGGCAATTGGCCAATGACGTGCCCGGCACCGAAATTCTCGCGCTCGACGCAACCGATGACGGTGCGCCAGGCAAAGTTTTCGACACCCTTAGGCCGGATATCCTGGTGGTGGGCGCAGGCGCGTTTCCGCCGGCGGCGCCGCTGCACAAGCAGAGCTGGCTGGAGTTCAAGGTCAACTGGGAGACGGACGTTAAAATCACTTTCAACTTCTGCAAGGCGGCGCTGCTGCGACCGTTGCCCGCAGGCGCGTCAGTTATTTTGATCTCAAGTGGCGCCGCGCTTGCCGGCTCACCGAATTCAGGAGGTTATGCCGGAGCGAAACGTACGCAGATCTTCATCGCTGACTATAGCCAGAAGGAATCGGATCGTCTTGAGCTCGGCTTGCGGTTCACCGCGCTTGCGCCGCGCATGATTCCAGAAACCGACCTCGGCAAGCATGCGGTCGCGGGCTATTCCCGCTATCTCGGCATGTCGCCAGACGACTTCATTAAGAGCATGGATTCGCCGCCGACCGCGTCTGATGTCGCGGCCGCGGTCATCCAGCTGGCTACGAACCCCGATCATTCCAAGGGGAAAACGTTCGTGGTTTCCGGCAAGGGCATGCAAGCCGCCGCCTGATTGGTGAAGCATTGATGAGGGCAAACGGAGGGCTTAATGTCGATTGCCATGACAGCGACCGAACCATCACGTCGAGATCAGGTGCCGGAGCGGTCAGCGCGGGCATTTGAGCAACTGGCCGAACCCCTCCGCCGGGAAATAAAAGTGCACTGTTACCGCATGCTTGGCTCGCTGCACGAAGCCGAGGACGCGGTGCAAGAAACCTATTTGCGCGCCTGGCGTAGCTTCGAGACGTTCGAAGGAGGATCGTTTCGCGCCTGGCTGTACAAGATCGCCACCAACGTCAGCCTCGATGCCCTTGCCACCCGCAAGCATGTGCAACGCTTGTTGCCCGACCAGCGCGCTCCGGCCACTGCGGAAATGCCAGACGGGACACCTGCAACCGAGGTGGCGTGGCTCGAGCCTTATCCGGACTCGCACCTGGAAGGCATAGCCGACGATGCACCAAATCCGGAGGCGCGCTATACATCCCGCGAGGCCGTCAAACTCGCGTTTGTCGCCGCCATCCAGCAGTTGCCGCCGCGCCAGCGCGCGGTGCTCCTGCTCTGCGACGTGCTCGGCTGGGCAGCCGCGGAAGCCGCGACTTTGCTTGGCGGCTCAACGGCGTCGATCAACAGCGTCCTCCAGCGGGCGCGTGAGACGCTTGCCAAACGCTATCCCGACGGCCGGCCAGTGGAGGCGCCCCGACCAGATGCCACGCAGCAAAAGCTGCTCGACCGCTATCTTCGGGCCTGGGAGGGGCTCGATCTCGACAGTTTTGTGTCGCTCCTGAAAGAAGACGCCACGTACACCATGCCGCCTTTGCCGCAATGGTATGCCGGGCGCGAAGCGATCCGCGCTTTCTTTGGGTGGGCGTGGGAGTCGTATGGCGGCTTTCGTCTGGTGCCGACGGCAGCCAACCGGCAGCCCGCTTTCGCGGTGTATTCTCGCTCCGGGACTGAGGGACCTTGGGCCGCGCACTCCATCCAGCTGCTTTCGCTAGACCAGAATTCAATTTCGGGGTTGACCCTGTTTGTCAAACCCACCGGCCCGCAGCTGTTTCAAGCCTTTGGACTGCCGCTCATCCTTCCAGACGCCGATGTCCAAATGCCGTCCGCTCCGCGCAATTCCTAAATTGTGCCAATGGGGATGTCGCTTGATAGCAGCGGACATTTCTCACTAACGCCGAAATAACTTCATAGACAGCATCCACGAACGGGCGGCCGCAGTGAACCAGAATCAGCAAAAACGCCTCTCCGAGATATGCCGATGCGGCAAGGTGAAATTGGAGGCAGTCGGCCGGCCGATTCTGACCGCCTCCTGCTATTGCGCGAGTTGCCAAGAAGCCGGAAGTCGCTTTGAGCAACTGCCTTCCGCGCCACCCGTCCTCAATCCCGACGGTGGAACAGACTACGTCCTATATCGAAAGGATCGAGTGCAATGTGTGACGGGGCAGGAGTATCTTGAAGAGCACCGGCTCAAGCCTGATTCTCCGACCCGGCGGGTCATTGCCACATGTTGCAATTCGGCAATGTTCGTCGACTTTACCAAGGGACATTGGCTGACGATGTACCGGAACCGCTTTCCGGCGGGTGCGCCGCCCCTCGAAATGCGCGTCATGACACGAGACAGACGAGACGGCGTCGCGCTTGCTGATGACTTACCGAATTATGATGGTCTCTCCGGCAAGTTCATGTTGAGGCTTATCGCCGCTTGGATCGCGATGGGTCTCCGCAGGCCAGAAATCACCTTGGGAAAGACAGTCCGCAAGTCGCACTGACCACTTGCCGCGGGCGCAACTTCGCGCCGATACGATGGTGCTACCCCAATTTAGGACGAGCGGGTGTACTTGGCGCCAGCCTTCAAGGCGATGGAGGCGTCGGTTGTGGCAATCCAGATACCGGCAAACACCGCGCCCAGACCTATGAGCAGATTGAGCGTGATCGGCTCGCCGACCAATTGCGTCGCCAAAAGTCCGGCGGCAATGGGATTCACCGTCATGGTATTAGCGACCAGCGTCGGCGTCGTGCGTTGCAGCGCCAGGACCCATAGAATAAAGGCGGCCGCGCCCCCGCCGATGCCGAGGTAAGCCCCCGCAGCCCATTGCGCTGCGTTAAATTCGGCTAACACGGCGACGCGGCCGGTCAGCGCGCCCACCGCGATCAGCATCGCTGCACCGGCGCCCATGCCGACGCAGAGGAATCCGAGCGCGCTTGAGCGCACGATGAAGCGGCGTGACCACACGTTGTAGAAAGCCATGCACAGCACGGCGCCAGTCATGATCGCCTCGCCACGCCAAGCGCCCTCAGGCGCAGCCGCAAGGCCGGAAGCGAGCGCCCCCAACACGCCAAGCATGGCAATCGCCACGCCAAAACTCTTGCGCACGGTCAGAGGCTCAATGCCGAGCAACGCGCCGACCACCATGGTTTGCACCGGCAGAGTGGCGAGCGCGAGACTTGCGCGCGCCGCGGTGGTGTAGCCGAGTGCGATATTGTAAAAGACGAAGAACAGCCCGAAGAAGCAGATGCCAAGCGCGGCGACGGTGAGCCAGTCGCCGCGCGGCGGAAATTTCGCGCGCAGCACCAACGTCGCTGGCAACACCAGCATGAAGCCGATGCCCCAGCGCAGGATGGCGAGTGTGATGGGATCGGCGTTACCGGCAAGATAGCGCGTTACGGCAGCGGCCGAACCGCCAAGCGAACTTGAGACCACGGCGATCAGCACTCCGATTGTGTTGTCCACCGCTGCCTCCCTGTCCCGGCGCTCTGCGCTGTGCCATCATGCTCAACCCCGCAACAATCGCGCAACTACCTCGCAGGTACTCATGCCGGAAAAAGGAAATTTCGCCGTGCTCTTGCGGTGGTGGCGCGCGCAACGAGGGCTATCACAGCTCGCGCTTGCGGGACGCGCCGGCATTTCGCAGCGGCATCTAAGCTTTCTTGAGCTTGGTCGCGCGCAGCCGAGCCGCGACATGGTCGGGCAGATCGCAGACGCACTCGACGTGCCGCTACGTCAGCAGAATGTGCTTCTGGTCGCGGCTGGCTTTGCGCCGGAGTGGCGGGAGACCGAGCTTGGCGCACCAGAGTTTGCGGCCGTCAACGGCGCGCTTGATTACATGATGGCGCAGCAAGAGCCGTATCCGGCCGTCGTGGTCGACCGGCACTGGAATTTGCTGCGCGCGAACAACGGCGCGGTGCGGCTGGTGGAGTTTCTGGTAGGACCGCTGGCGCCCAGCACCAAGGTGAACCTCGCCGACGCGCTGGTCGCGCCCGGAGTGCTCAAGCCGTTTCTCACGAACTGGCCGGAGGTCGTGCGCTATTTCATCCACAGTGTGGAAGCGGATGCGGCGGCCGACGGAACCAAGGAAGCGGCAGCCCTGCTGGTGCGGCTGCGCGGATATGAGGGCGTGCGCGAGGCCGTGGCGAGAGCGCCACCCCCGCCGTCCGCGCCGGTGCTGCCGATGCATTTCCGCAAAGGCAACACGTCGCTCAAGCTATTCACCACGATCGCGACCTTGGGAACTCCGCGGGACATCACCTCGCAGGAGCTGAGAATCGAGAGCTTCTTTCCAAGCGACATCGACACGGCAGAGATCCTGCGAGGATGGGCGGTAGATCAGCGATCCGCAAAGACGTAGTCAGGTGACGCACGGTCGCTACTGCACTCAGCCGACATCGACCTTCAATGAATGTTTGCTGGTGTCAGAGGTACCGCGGGGGCTGGCACCCACTGCGTTATTTTCGCCTCGGCGCCGCTGGAGGCCCTCCAGCTTTTTTGACGCATCACCGCGCCCGACCCTTGAACCTTCGCTTTGCCGCCGTGACTCACGATCAGGGCGTATGCCCGAATATGAGAGGGCCATCATCTTGAATTGAAATGCCACAATCGGAGGGACTGCCATGAGATCTAATTTTAGACTCGCAATGGTAATGCTCGCTGGCGTCGCAATCGGAGCTATCGCGGTCCAGGGCCTCCACGCTCAAGGAGCCAAGCTGAAAGCTTACTCTGTCGGCGAGATCGAACCCCTCGATGCTTCAGCCCAAGCCGCATACCTGCCTGCTGCCCGGAAGGCGATAGAAGCAGCCCATGGTCACGCTTTACGCACCGCGGCCGGACGAATTGTTCAGGTAGAGGGTGGGCCAGCCCCCAAAGGGGTGGGAATCGTCGAATGGGATAGCTTGGACGACGCCGTAACGTTCTACAAGTCGACAGCCTGGGCGGACCTTGCACCCCAGCGCGACAAGGCGGTCAAGGTCGTACGGAGGTACGTCGTCGAAGTCGAAAAGTAGCCGTCTTCATCCCAGACGGCGGCTGCGGGGCCCCGACCGGAAATCAGGCGCCGGTGCCGCACCGCGGCACAAATTGAACCTGCACAAACTGAAGTTTCCGGAACGAACTCGCCGCTCCCTTGATACGGGCAATTCAGATCGCCGGCATTGATTCAATGCCCCTCGAATGACATCAGCGTCCGGACCGGCACATCCATCGCCCGCAGCTTTGCAGCACCGCCGAGATCCGGCAGATCGATGATGAAGCAGGCGGCGACCACGTCGGCGCCGATCTGGCGCAGCAATTTCACCGCGCCTTCCGCGGTGCCGCCGGTGGCGACGAGATCGTCGACCAGGATCACGCGCTCGCCGGGATGGACGGCGTCGGCGTGCATCTCCATCTCGTCGAGGCCGTATTCCAGCGAATAGGCGATGCGCACCGTGGTGTGCGGCAGCTTGCCTTTCTTGCGGATCGGCACGAAGCCGGCCGAGACCTGGTGCGCCACCGCGCCGCCGAGGATAAAACCCCGCGCCTCGATGCCGGCGACCTTGTCGATCTTGTTGCCAGCCCAGGGATGCACCAGTTCGTCGACGGCGCGGCGGAAGGCGCGCGCGTCGGCGAGCAGCGTCGTGATGTCGCGAAACAGGATTCCCGGCTTCGGATAGTCCGCAATGGTGCGGACGCACGCCTTCAGATCCAGATCGAAAGTCATAGGTGCAGTCTCATTTTACGATCCATTCTTGTCATTGCGAGCGAAGCGAAGCAATCCAGAATCGTTGGCAAGGATGGCTTACTTCGTCCCGGAGCCTGTCATCGGGCGGCGCTTTGCGCCGACCCGTTGGCTCCTCGCATGACGGCTCCCATCAATTGACTTGCGCGCCGAGCCGGAAAGCGTTTTCCACAATGCGCAAACCGACCTCGCCACTGAGCGACATCAGCGATTCCGGGTGAAACTGCACGCCGCCGACCGGCAACGTCTTGTGCTCGATCGCCATGGCGACGCCGTCCTCGGTGCTCGCCGTTACGCTTAGCACGTCCGGCATGCTGTCGCGCTCGACAAACAGCGAATGGTAGCGGCCGATCACGATTTCATTGGGCAGGTTCTGCATCAGCCGCCCGCCCCGCACCTCGACTTGCGAGGGCCGTCCGTGCGCGGGCTGGGTGAGCTGGCCGAGCTGGCCGCCGAAATACTCCCCGATCGCCTGCACGCCGAGGCAGACGCCGAAGATCGGCAGCTTTTTCTCCAGCGCCGCGCCAATCGTTTTGGCGATGCCGAAATCTTCCGGCCGGCCGGGACCCGGCGACAGGACCAGAAGGTCCCAATTCCTTTGCTTGAGCATTTCAAGGGCGTGCACGTGCCGGACAACCGTGATGTTGGCGCCGACCTGCCGGAAATAATCCGCCAGCATGTGGACGAAGCTGTCGTCATGATCGATCAGCAGCACCTGCTTGCCGGACCCCGTAGCATCGGGCGCAAAGGTCGAGAGCGGCTTGGGCGGATCGCCGCGCAGCGCCTGGAACAGCGCCGCTGCCTTGACCTGGCATTCGCGATCCTCGGCCGCGGGGTCGGAGTCAAACAGGCAAGTGGCGCCGACCCGCACCTCGGCAAGGCCGTCCTTCATCCGGATGGTGCGGATGGTCAGCCCGGTATTGATGCTGCCGTCGAAATTCACCGCCCCGATCGCGCCGGCATACCAGCGCCGCGAGGAGCGCTCATGGTCCTCGACGAACTGCATCGCCCACAATTTCGGCGCGCCGGTCACGGTCACCGCCCAGGCGTGGGTCAGGAAAGCATCCAGCGCATCGAAACCGGGCCGCAGCATGCCTTCGACATGGTCGACGGTGTGGAACAGTTTCGAATAGGTCTCGATCTGCCGCCGCGCCAAGACCTTGATCGTGCCGGGCACGCAGACCCGCGCCTTGTCGTTGCGGTCGACGTCGGTGCACATGTTGAGCTCGAACTCGTCCTTTTGCGAATTCAGAAGCTGCCTGATCTGCTCGGCGTCGCCGATCGCGTCAGAGCCGCGCGCGATCGTGCCCGAGATCGGGCAGGTCTCGACCCGCCGCCCGTCGGAGCGCACGAACATCTCCGGCGAGGCCGACACCAGGAATTCGCCGTCGCCGAGATTCATCAACGCGCCGTAGGGCGACGGATTGATGCGGCACAGCCGTTGAAACACTTCCGCCGGCGAGCGTTCGCAGGGTTCGGCGAACAATTGCCCGGGCACCGCCTCGAACAGATCGCCGCGCGCGAAGGCCGCGCGCGCAGTTTCGACAGTGGCCTGATATTCGCCGGGCGCGTGGTCGGAAAATCCCTGCCGCGGCGTCCTGGCGTAAACGCTCTCCGGTGTCTCGCGCGGCAACGCTTCGGTCGACTTGCCCTGCCAGGCAAAATCATAGCTCAACACGACGCCGCGCCCGGTGGCGCGGTCATAGGCCAACAGCCGATCCGGCACATACAGCACGATGTCGCGCTGGTCTTGCTCGCGCGCGCGCTTCGGCACAAGATCCTCGATCTGGAACACGAGGTCGTAGGCGAAGGCGCCGAACAGGCCAAGCAGCGGATCATCATTGGCGGAAAACGCCGCGACCAGGTCGCGCACCAGCGACATCACGCTGGCGCGGCGCGTGCGCTGGTCTTCCTCGACCGGTGCTGCGCCGCGCAGAATATGTCCGGCAAGACGGGAAGCGGTCTTTTCGGTGACGACGACGCAGGGCTCGCGCAAGCTGTCGCCGAGGAAACTGATCAGAACTTCACCGCGCGAGTTCAAGGCTTGCAGCGAGAAATCGAAGCCGGTGGTTTCCAGCCGCAGCGGCGGATCGGAAAAGCCGAGATCGAAACTCTCGTAGCGGCCCGGCACGGTGGTGCCCGACGACAGCACGACGCCGCGGCGGCTATCCAGAAGCTCGATCAGATCATCCAGCCGATTGGCGCCGCCGGTGAACTGCTCGACCGACCGCAACACGGAAAGGCCGCCGCGCGTACGATATTCGCTCCTGGCCGGCAGTGAGAATACGGTCCTGTTCATGTGATCCTCTTACGAAACTTGGCCCAAGGGAACGCCACACAGGACAAACGAAGGGCGCCGCACCTGCGATGGCGACCTCTGGCGATGGGAGAAAATGAAATCGCACCGGCCACCTCTTTAAGAGGTGCGCCACCAACGACGGAATGGGCGGACGGCAGTGCTCATGGGTCAGGTAAACACCACGGCGCCGCGGGGACGTCAAGGGACCCAAGGCCTTGAAAACCTAACAAGGCCTTGAAAAGCTAAGCCGTGGACGGGCCCGAAAATAGGCGTAGGATTTAGCCGAGGTTCGGCGGATCAACGCCGGGATTAAGGGAGACGCGCCATGCTAAGGGCACTGGGATATGCCGGGTTCGGATCTGACAAGCTCGAGGATTGGCGGCAGTTCGGGACCAGCCTGGTCGGCCTGCAGGCGGTGGAACGCGGCAACTCACAGCTCTCCTTCCGGATGGACGACCGCAAGCAGCGTATCGTCATCGACCGCGCGATGGGCGAAGGCGCGCGCTTCTTCGGCTGGGAGGTTGCTGACGGCGCTGCGCTGGACGCGCTCGCGGCGCGGCTGGAAGGCGCAGGCGTCGCCGTTACCGCCGAAGCGGTGGAGCTTGCCGACAACAGACGCGTTCGCGCGCTGATTTCGTTTCGCGATCCCGCCGGCAATCGGCTGGAAGCGTTTTACGGCGCCGAGATCGACGAGACGCCCTTCAAGCCCGGACGTTCGATTTCCGGCTTCCGTACCGGGCCGCTCGGCCTCGGCCATGTCGTGCTGACGGTCGAGAACATCGACGCGGTGATGCCGTTCTATGTCGACGTGCTCGGCTTCCGCCTTTCCGATTTCATCGAAAAACCGTTTCGCGCCTATTTCTTCCACATCAACCCGCGCCATCATTCACTGGCGCTGATCGAAACCGGCAAGAACGGCTTGCATCACCTGATGGTGGAGCTGTTCTCGCTCGACGATGTCGGCCAGTCCTACGACGTCGCGTTGAGCGAGGAAAATCGCGTCGGCGTCACGCTCGGCCGCCACACCAACGATTTCATGACCTCGTTCTACGCCAAGACGCCCTCGTCGTTCATGGTCGAATGCGGCTGGGGCGGGCGCGAGATCGATCCCGCGACCTGGCAGCCGATCGAAATGACGGACGGACCGAGCCTGTGGGGCCACGAGCGGGTCTGGCTGCCGGAGAAAGATCGCGAGGTGGCGCGCGAAATGCGGATGCGCGCGGCAGCCTCCGGCCTGCGCGCGCCGGTCCAGGTGATGGAGGGCAATTACAAGCTGATGTCGGGAACGTGTGCGTGGTGGGATGAGGTGAGCAAGGCTGGTTGACACAGTCGCCTCACGTAGGCCGCGACCTCCAGGCAATCCATCGTGCCGCAACCGAAGACTGGATTGCTTCGTCGCTTCGCTCCTCGCAATGACGGTCTCACCCCAGATGCTTCCTGAAAAACTCCGTGGCGCGGCCCCAGGCGAGCTCCGCTGCCTGGCGATCGTGCACGCTCATGCGTTGCTCGTTGACGAAAGCGTGTTCGGCATCATAGCGATACAGCTCGAGCGATTTGCCCGCCGCCTTCATGGCTTTCTCGAAGCCGCCGACGAGCTCCGGCGTGCACCAGTCGTCCGTGTTGGCAAAATGCGCCTGTAGCGGAATCTTGACGTCCGCGGGTTTGGCCGCCTGCTCCGGTGGAATGCCATAAAACACCACGCCGGCGGTGAGCTCCGGAATTTTGGTGGCGCCGATGATGGTCACCGCGCCGCCGAGACAGAAGCCGGTGAGACCGACCTTGGCACCGTTCCTGGCAAGATATTGCACAGCGCCGCGCACCGTCTGCGTGGTGGCGTCCATGAAATCCAGCGAGTTCATCTCCCTGCCCGCGGCATCGGTGTCGTGATACGGCACCACCTTGCCCTTGTAGAGATCGGGCGCCAGCGCATCGAAGCCCGCGACCGCAAAGCGATCGCACATTCCCTTGATCTGCTCCTGCAGCCCCCACCATTCCTGGATCACCACCACCCCCGGCGCGTTGCCGCGCGCGGCATTGGCGAGATAGCCGTGCGCATCGTTGCCGTCCGGACGCTTGAACGTAATGCTGGTACCCATGGGTTCCTCCGGTGGTTTTTACTTAGGGGCCGACCGGGGACTATTTTGTCCGTTGCGGGATCCAGATGCAATCGCTGACCACCCGTCATTACGAGCGCGAGCTTCGTCGCGGAGCCCGTCATCGGGCGCGCATTCGCGCGACCCGTTGGCTCCTCGCAATGACGGGGTTCAACCAACAAAAAAGCCCCCGCAGGGGCTTCTTCAAATTTGCGTCACTCGGGTCCAGCTCAGTGCGCCTCGGCCCAGACCTTCTTCTTGGTGAAGTACATCATTCCGGCGAAGATGATCAGGAACACGAACACTTGAAAGCCCAGGTGTTTGCGCGCCTCCATGTGCGGGTCCGCGGCCCACATCAGGAAGGTCGTAACGTCCTTGGCATATTGGGCAACCGTCGCCGGCGAACCATCGTCGAAGGTGACCTGGCCATCGCTCAGCGGCTTCGGCATCTTGATGGCGTGGCCGGGGAAATACTTGTTGTAATAGGAACCTTCCGGAATGGTCACGCCGGGCGGCGGCTTGTCCTCAAAA
This sequence comes from Alphaproteobacteria bacterium, assembly GCA_005884765.1. GTDB lineage: Bacteria > Pseudomonadota > Alphaproteobacteria > Rhizobiales > Xanthobacteraceae > Bradyrhizobium. The sequence continues at coordinate 16,257 of VAZV01000158.1, read as the reverse complement.
CCCTGCAGGAGCGCATCGACGTAGTTCGGGCCCTGCTCCTGGAACTGGGTGAAGAAGTCGAAAATGAATTTCGGAAAGCCGCGCTCATAAGAACGCGCCTTGGTGATCAGCGAAAGGTCCGGCGGTAATCCGCCGCCATTGGCCGCGCGAGCTGCCTGCTCGTTGGGGAACGGCGCGGGGAAATAATCCGCCGGCCGGCCCGGCCGCTCGAACATTTCGCCCTGATCGTTCGGGCCGTCCTTGATCTTGTATTCGGCTGCGAACGACTTCGCCTGCGCTTCCGAATACCCGGGACCACCGGGATCGGCGATATTACGAAACGCGATATAGTTCAGCGAGTGACAAGCGGAGCAAACTTCCTTGTAGACCTTGAGACCGCGTTGCAACGCGCCGCGATCGAACTTGCCGAACGGACCTGAGAACGACCATGTCTGCGACGGCGGTGTCTCATCCTCGGCGGCCCGCGCGTTCTGCGTGGAGCCGGCGAACAGGGCGCCCGCTATCATCAGCGCGATCACGGTCGACACCATGGGCGCGGTCTTGCGTCCGGTCTTCGCCAGCACATCGTCGGCGATCGAATTCGGCAGCGGCTTCGCCTTTTCGACCCGGCTGAGCAACGGCAGCACGATCAGGAAATAGGCGAAGTAGCAGAAGGTCAGGACGCGGCCTGCGATCACATAGATGCCTTCGGGCGGCTGCGCGCCGAGATAGCCGAGCAATATGCCGACGATGACGAAGATCCAGAAGAACTGCTTCGCCAGCGGGCGATACGTGCACGATTTGGTTTTCGCGGTATCAAGCCACGGCAGGAACACCAGGATCAGGATCGAGGAGAACATCACGACCACGCCGGCGAGCTTGTTCGGAATAGAGCGCAGCATCGCGTAGAACGGCAGGTAATACCACTCCGGCACGATATGGGCGGGCGTCACGCCGGGATTGGCTGGAATATAGTTGTCGGCGTCCCCGAGGTAGTTCGGCATGTAGAAGATGAACCACGCGAACAGGATCATGAAGCAGGAAACGCCGAACAAATCCTTGATGGTCGCATAAGGCGTAAAGGCCACGGTGTCCTTTTCCGTCTTGGCCTCGACGCCGGCTGGATTGTTCTGGCCTGCGACATGCAGCGCCCAGATGTGCAGCACCACGACGCCGGCGATCACGAACGGCAACAGATAGTGCAGCGAGAAGAAGCGGTTCAATGTGGGATTGCCGACCGAATAGCCGCCCCACAACAACGTCACGATGCTATCGCCGACATAGGGAATGGCCGAGAACAGATTGGTGATGACGGTGGCGCCCCAGAAACTCATCTGGCCCCACGGCAGCACGTAGCCCATGAAGCCGGTCGCCATCATCAGAAGGTAGATGATGACGCCGAGGATCCAGAGGATTTCGCGCGGCTCCTTGTAGGAGCCGTAATACAGGCCGCGGAACATGTGGACGTAGACCGCGAAAAAGAACATCGACGCGCCGCTGGCGTGCATATTGCGCATCAGCCAGCCGTAGTTCACGTCGCGCACGATGGCCTCGACCGAGTGGAAGGCCATGGTGGCCTCCGGCGTGTAGTGCATCGCCAGGATCACGCCGGTCAGGATCTGCACGCCGAGCATGAACGAAAGGATGGCGCCGAACGTCCACCAGTAGTTCAAATTGCGCGGCGTCGGATAGGCCACGAAGGAAGAGTGCATTAATCCGAAGATCGGCAGACGCCGCTCAATCCACTGCAAGACGGGATTGGTCGGTTGGTAGTCGGATGGTCCGCTCATGATGCGATCCCTGGGGAAAAACGACGACGCGATGGCGCGATGCCTCGGAGTTCGATCCGAGGCTAGCCGATCTGGAGTTTGCTATCGGAAACGAACTGATAGGGCGGCACCGCCAGATTGGCGGGCGCGGGCCCTTGGCGAATGCGACCGGAGGAGTCGTATTGCGAGCCATGGCAAGGGCAGAAGAAGCCGTCGTAATTGCCCTCGTGGGCGATCGGGATGCAGCCGAGATGGGTGCAGATGCCAATCACGACCAGCCACTGGTCGTGACCTTCCTTGACCCGGGATTGGTCGGTTGCCGGATCGGGCAGGCTGGAGACCGGCACCTGGCGGGCTTCGTCGACCTGCTTCTTGGTGCGGTTCATGATGTAGATCGGCTTGCCCCGCCAGAACACCTTGATGTCCTGCCCCGAGGCAATCGGCGTCAGATCGACCTCGATCGGCGCACCGGCCGCGATTGTCGTGGCGTCCGGATTCATCTGGGAAACGAAGGGCCAGAGCGTCGCGAGACTACCGACTGCTGCGGCGGCTCCGGTTGCAACAAAGAGGAAATCACGGCGTGTCCCATGGTCCGCCGAAGACGCTGTCGTCACGATTCCAAGCCCTTTCTTATCTGCAGCCGGTGGAACCGCCCCGAAGGACGTTGAACACGTCGCCGAGGGAGGCTGCCGGCGCCCGCGGCCCCCGCGGCGGCAGAACGACCGCCTTTTCTCGCCCATCAGGCGATCCCCAGCAGTCCAGAATCGTTCTATTGGCACCCTTGCCGCACGAGCGCAAGCCCGCTATCGGCAGCTACGCGTGCAATGCACTCATTCCGCGCAGGGCCATGAATTATCAGGGCTGTCACAAAATGCAGATCGCGCTTTTCCAGCCGGACATTCCCCAAAATACCGGGACCATTTTGAGGCTCTGCGCCTGCCTGGACGTGGCGGCCCACATCATCGAGCCGGCGGGTTTTGCGACCTCGGACCGGCAATTCCGCCGGGCGGGCATGGACTATCTCGACGAGGTGCGGCTTACGCGGCACGATTCCTGGAATAAGTTCGAACAATGGCGTTTGGCCGCGAACTACCGGCTGATCCTGTTCACCACCAAGGGCGCCACGGCCTATCTTGATTTCCGCTACGGCGCATCGGACATCCTGTTGTTCGGGCGCGAAACCGCTGGTGTCACCGACGACGTCGTAGCTGCCGCCGACGCACGGCTGATGATCCCGATCAGGCCGCGCCTGCGTTCGCTCAATGTCGCGATGGCGGCCGCCATGGCGGTTGGCGAGGCGCTGCGGCAGACCGCACAGCAGCCATAAAGGAACCGAGGCGTGGGTTATGCGGTAAAGGAAATCTTCCTCACCCTGCAGGGCGAAGGCGCGCATGCCGGGCGCGCGGCGGTATTTTGCCGCTTCTCCGGCTGCAATCTCTGGAGCGGCCGTGAAGTGGATCGCGCCAGCGCGATCTGCCGGTTTTGCGACACCGATTTCGTCGGCACCGATGGAACGCTGGGCGGCCGCTACGCCTGCCCGGACGAACTCGCCGAGACCATTGCCGCGCAATGGGTGGGAGCCGAGGCGAACCGCTACACAGTCCTGACCGGCGGCGAGCCGCTGCTGCAGGTCGACTCGCCGCTGATCGATTCGCTGCATGCGCGCGGCTTCGCGATCGGCGTCGAGACGAACGGCACGATCGATCCCCCCGCTGGCCTGGACTGGATTTGCGTCAGCCCCAAAGCCGGCGCGGAGCTCGTGATCCGCCGCGGCCAGGAGCTGAAGCTGGTCTACCCGCAGGCTGACGCGGCGCCGGAGGCGTTTGCCGATCTCGATTTCGAACGGTTCTCGCTGCAGCCGATGGACGGCCCGGACGTGATCGAGAACACCGCGCGCGCGGTCGAGTATTGCTTGCGCCATCCGCAATGGCGGCTCAGCTTGCAGACGCATAAGACACTTGGCATCAGGTAGAACTGGCATCAGGTAGAATTGGATAGCGCCGATGGACATGTCCGTGATCGAGGATCGCAAGGCGCGGGCGCGGAGCTGGTTCGAAGCGCTGCGCGACGAGATCTGCCAAAGCTTCGAGAAGCTGGAGGACGATGCGCCCTCCCCGCTCTATCCGGGCCGCGCCGGGCGTTTCGTGCGCACACCATGGGAGCGCACCGACCATACCGGCCAGCCCGGCGGCGGCGGCGAGATGAGTGTGATGCATGGACGGCTGTTCGAGAAGGTCGGCGTGCATTGCTCCACCGTGCACGGCGAGTTTGCCCCTGAGTTCCGCGCGCAGATTCCCGGCGCCGCCGAGGATCCCCGTTTCTGGGCGTCGGGCATTTCGCTGATTGCGCATATGCGCAATCCGAATGTGCCGGCGGTGCATATGAACACCCGCTTCGTCGTCACCACCAAGGCCTGGTTCGGCGGCGGCGCCGATCTGACGCCTTTGCTCGAGCGGCGGCGAAGCGAGGACGATGCCGACGCGGTCACCTTTCATGCCGCCATGAAGGCCGCATGCGACGCCCATGCAGCGGTCGCGCCTTACGAAAAATACAAAAAATGGTGCGACGAGTATTTCTACCTGCCGCATCGCAAGGAAGCGCGCGGCATCGGCGGCATCTTCTACGACTGGCACGACTCAGGGGACTGGGAGGCGGACCTCGCCTTCACCAAGGATGTCGGCCGCGCGCTGCTGAAGGTCTATCCCGAGATTGTCAGGCGCAATTTTGGCACATCCTGGAGCACCGAGGACCGCGAAGAACAGTTGATCCGGCGCGGCCGCTACGTCGAATTCAACCTGTTGTATGACCGCGGCACCATTTTCGGATTGAAAACGGGCGGCAACGTCGATTCGATCCTGTCGTCGCTGCCGCCGGAAGTGAAATGGCCCTGACGGTGCCGCGGGGAATGGTCCCGATCGCGATGCCCGCCAGGATCATCGTCATCGCAATGATCAAGGAATTGCCGATCGCCTCGCCGAGGAAGATCGCTGAAGTGGCCACGCCGACGACGGGCGTTGCCAGGAGGCCAAGTGACGTCGTAACGGCTGGCAGGTTGCGGTTGACCACCACCATCGCCCAATGGGCCAGCGCCGTACCGCATATTCCCGCATAGAGAAACGCGCCCGCAAGACCAGGACTCCAATGTGCCTGCGGTGCTCCATCAATCGACAAAGCCAGCGCCGACAATACGAAGGTGGCGAACAGCGCCTGCCAGAAGACCATTTGGAACGGTGTCGAAATCCACCTGTGCGCACGGACGTAGAGAATATTGGCCGCCCGGCACAGCGCCGCCAGCAGGATCAGGCCGTTGCCGACCAGCGCATTCCTGTCGTTCCAGTCGAAGGCCAGCGGATTGAACATGATAGCCAGTCCGGCCAAGCCTAACCCAATTCCCGCGAGCCGCGATCGCGTCGCCGGCTCGCCGAGGAACAGCCAAGCGCCGGGCGCGACCCAAAGCGGGGTGGTATAGCCGAGCACGATGGACCGGCCGGCCGGCACGAATTGAAGGCCGAAGGCGACGAGCGCCGAGAACGCTCCCATGTGAAGCAGCGCGACGGTAAGAATTACCGGAATGTCGCCACGCCGCGGTCGCACGAATTGCCCGCGCGCCAGCAGCAATACGAACAAGGCCACGGTCGCGATGGCCGAGCGGATTGCCGCGGTCCACAGTGGCGAGACGCTCTGAACGAGTGTTTTCGTGATGGCCCAGTTCGAGCCCCACATCACGACAACGACAGCAAATAGAGGCAGCGCCGCACGGCGAGAGAGGGTGTGCTTCATCGTCGATCCCACGATCGCAAGCGCCCTTGCGGCACTCGACACGGGCTCGACCATAGGCTCTACTGGCCTTTACAAAAGAGCCATCTATTAGACTCTAATAGAGCCAGTTATGAGAAATAACCTTCTAGCCGGTGCGGTCGATTTCGATCTGCATCCGGCAGGCGACGAAACCCTTACGCATCAACTCTACGAACAGTTGCGCGGATCGATCCTGGGTGGCTCGCTGCCGCCGGGGCATCGCTTGCCCTCCAGCCGAGAATTCGCACGTCAACTAAAGGTGTCGCGCAATACGGTTTCGTTCGTCATCGATCAGTTGGCGATGGAAGGCTACCTCATCGTCACGCAGGGACGACGTCCTGTCGTCGCAGCGGTTTCGAAGCCAAGGCTGGTATCAAGGCTGGTATCCGGCCGGCAAACCTTCCGCAGAGCGGCCACTACCGTGCGCATTTCACGCTGGGCGCAACGTGTCCGCAAAGCGGATTGGCCCTTCGCGAACGAAGGCCAACCGAGGCCGTTTGTTCCGGGACTGGCCGATGCGCGCGCGTTTCCGCACGATCTGTGGGCGCGCTGCCTTCGACGCGCCGCGCGCGGCGCGTTTGCACCTGGCACGACGGCATTGAACAGGGCCTCGCTCCAGGCTGCGCTGCTCGGACATCTGGTCGAGCATCGAGGCGTCAGGTGCGATGCTCGACAGATCATCATCACGCCGACCGCGCAGGCGTCGATCGAGCTGATCGCTCGGGTCTTGCTCGACGCGGGCGACATCGCCTGGCTCGAAAGTCCCGGCTACGGTGGGGCGCACGCGGCATTCGAAGCGGCAGGAGCCGTCATTCGCGGCATAGGGCTCGATCGCAGCGGCCTCTCGTTCCACGGCCGGCGTGATCGGCCGCGATTGATTTTTGTCACCCCGTCCCACCAATACCCTACCGGTCTGCTGATGCCCATCAATCGACGAAGGGAGTTGCTCGCTTTCGCCGGGTCAACCGGCGCCGCAATCATCGAGGACGATTACGACAGCGAATTCCACTACGACGGCAGGCCGGTCGCAGCGTTGCAGGGGCTCGACGAAACCGGCAGCGTCTTTTATGTCGGCACGTTCTCGAAATCGATGTTCGCTGATATACGCTGCGGTTATGCCATCGTGCCGAGTAGGCTGGTGGACGTGTTCGAGAAGGCTCAGCGTCATAGCGGGCAGATCGTGCCGCCTCCCCTGCAGGAGGCCTTGGCCGAATTCATGGACGATGGTCTTTTGGCTGCGCATATCCGCAAGATGACGCGCATCTATCGTGAACGACGCGACCACCTCGCGCAGGCGCTGCGCGTCGCCGCCGGTCATGCGTTGAAGATTACACCGCCCGCGGGTGGCATGCAGCTTCTCGTCCAACTCGGCCGGCGCGAGAGCGATGTCGATGTTGCAGAGCGTTTGGCAACACTAGGCGTGACAGGCCGACCCCTCTCGCGCCATTTCACCGGAGAGGTCACCGGTCAGGGCCTCTTCCTTGGTTTTGCCGCCTGGACCGAGCCGGAGATTGACGCCGGGGCCGACGCCATCGGCCGTGTGATGCGAAAGCTGCCCGCTTACGATTGAGCGGCAACGAATTTACGTCAATTCATGCGCTCGGGGTCAAAGAAGCTGCCTGACCGCCGCCGATATCATCACCAGTCCGCCGGCGATCACGGCGACATCGAGGATCGCGGTGTGGACGTGAACGGGCATGCGCTCGACAAACGCCTTGGCCAGGAACGTGCCGGGCAGCGCGATCGCGCCGATCAGAAGCGCAAAGGCGAGCACTTGCGCGGTGACGACGCCGGCCAGGCCAAACACCGAAATCTTGATCAGGCTGGTGACCACCGAGATGATCGCGTCGGTCGCGATTACGCCCGCGCCTTCCAACCCGGCGGCCATCAACAGCGACAGCAGGATCACGCCCGAGCCCGAGGTGCCGCCGACGACGACGCCGTAACCCAGCGAGCCGGCCGCAAGTCCGCCGTCGCCGATCCTGACATCGTGACGCCGGAGCAGGCGGCGCAGCGGCACGCTCAAAATCAGCATCGAGCCGATTACCAGCGCCGCCCCGGCATTGGTCAAAAGCGTATAGCCGTAAGCGCCGAGCGCGGTCGTGAACGCAGCAGCGAGGATCACGATCAGCGCACGGCGGCGGTCGGCATAGCGGAAATAGGCGGCGGTGCGGCTGAGATTGGTAAAGATCGCTGATATCGCGATGATCGGCACTACCGGTTCGGCGCCGATCAGCGGCACCAGCACCAGCGGCATCAGCGCCCCGGTGCCATAGCCGGCAAGACCTCCGACCACCGAAGCAAACAACGCCACGCCGGCGACCAACAGCAGTTGCAAGGGCGAGATCGCGGCAAAGCCTGCAAGGACACTCAAAGAATGCTCACGGCCTGTTATCACGGGCTAACCGCGCGACGGCCTGATCGGCGATCGCGGCGAGCGCAGTTTCGTCGCTTGGGAAATCGGCGGCGAGCCATGCGTCTTCGGCGAGCGCAAGCGCCTGCCCGAGAGCCGGGCCTTCGGCAATTCCGCGCGCCATGAAATCGGCCGCCTTGAGTGGAAATTTCGGTGCGCTCCAGCGCTGCGGCAACGTCGCCAGCGCGCGCCATTCGGCGTCATCGGCATTCTCCCCTGCGCGCGCCCACGCCAACAACAGGCGGTTGCGATAGCCGTCCTCGCCAAGCCGATAGAGCCGCCGCCGTGCCCTCGCCTCGTCCATGCGCTCGAGCCGCCACCAGCGGTGGCCCATGGAATCGAGCGCCTTGGCCTCTACGTTGGCGAGCCGCAACCGCGATGCGACGCGTTTTGCATCTTCGGTGACGGCAACCGCGAGCGCAGCCAGGCGGCGGATCGGGTCCGGCTTTAGTCCGAGCAAACGCTCCGCCGCGATCATGCCGGAAAGCGGCCCGGTGTAGGCAACGCCGCCGAGAATCAATTGCAGTAATCCGGCATCGGCCATCGCCGCGATCGCAGCCGCGGCACCGTCCGCGACCAAGAGCTTCAGCAGCTCCGCGCGCACGCGCTCCGCCGACAACGCCGCAAGGCCCGCGCGTCCGACAATGCAGGCCAGATATCCGGCGCGGTCGGGCTCGCCCGAACCATAGGCGGCATGCATGCGGAAGAAGCGGAGGATACGCAGGTAATCCTCGGCGATCCGCTGGTTCGGATCACCGATAAAGCGCACGCGCTTTGCCGCGATGTCCTCAAGGCCTCCGACGTAATCGTACACGATGCCGTCGGCGTCGACCGACAAGCCGTTGATGGTGAAGTCGCGCCGCTGTGCATCGGCCACCCAGTCGCGGCCGAATGCAACCTTGGCCTTGCGGCCGAACGTCTCGGTGTCCTCGCGCAGTGTGGTGACCTCGAGCGGCTGCCCGTCGATGACCAGCGTCACGGTGCCGTGGTCGATGCCGGTCGGCACGCTTCTGATGCCGGCAGCAGCGGCGCGCCGGATCACTTCCTCGGGCAGCGCCGATGTCGCGATATCGATTTCGCCGACCGGAAGATTGAGCAGCGAATTGCGGACCGCGCCGCCGACCACCCGTGCTTCCTCGCCATCGCGGCTCAAGAGTTCGAGCACGCGGCCAGCCGGACCGGATCCGAGCCAGGGCGCGTTGCCGAGCACGCGCGCTTTGTTCATCTTTCCACTCCGGGAACGAACTTTCCGTTTTCGATATGCGCGGGGATATAGGTCGAATTCGGCGCGCCACCGGAAAAATGCGCAAGCAGGATGAAACTGATAACCACGAGGAGCAGCGAACCGAGCGCGAGCTTGGCGACGAGCTGGATCGGCCAGGAGGATTGCACCAGAAGCCCGGAACGAGTTGCGATCAGGAACAACGCATAGACCGCAAATGGAATTAGGAAAATTCCGATCTCGGTCAGCGCCGGGCGGATCATGACAGATAAATCCGTTCGTAAAGCACCCGCAAGATGCCTGCGGTCGCGCCCCAGATATAACGCTCCGCGAACGGCATGGCGTAATACGAGCGCTCCATGCCACGGAATTCCTTGCTGTGCACCTGATGGTTTTCAGGATTCATCAGGAACGCGAGCGGCACCTCGAATGCATCGTCGACTTCCGAATGGTTGACGACAAGCTTGAAGCCGGGCCGTACCCGCGCCAGCGTCGGCAGGATGCGAAAGCCGAAGCCGGTGCCATAGAGATCGAGATAGCCGATCGGCTCGATGAATTCGCGGCCGAGGCCTATTTCCTCAAACGCTTCGCGCAGCGCGGCATCGAGCGGGGAAGCGTCGGTCGCATCGATCTTGCCGCCCGGAAAGGAAATCTGGCCGGCGTGCTCGGCAAGATGCACCGAGCGCTGCGTCAGCAATACGGTCGGCTGCGGATGGTCGACGACCGGGATCAGGACGGCTGCGGGGCGGACCGGCTGTTCTCTCGCGATGATTTGAAGCATCCGATCGGTGCCGGGATCGCCGCTTGGCGGAACGATGTTGGGATCCACCAGGCCGGGCGGGACGTCGAAACCGAGCCGCGCGCGGGCGCGCTCGAAAAACGCGTCCGAGCCGATCTCGGCGGGGGCGGTCTTCACCTTCGGCTCGCTCAAAGCGCGGCCCTCACCTGCTCCGCATCGGCCATCGCAAAGAATTCGCCTGACGAGGTGATTCCAAACATCGCTTGCCCATCGACCACCCGCTCCTCGCCCATGTCAACCAGATCGTAATAGAGTGGGCGCGTTACCTTGGCCCACAGATCGGCGCGGACATGGAGATAGGGCGTCAGGCCGCCATCGGCAGCGGCCTTGAATTGCAGCCGATGCGCGGAATCGCAGGGCACCCAATCGTCGACATTGGTCCGGAAACGCAACAGGGTGCCGCGTTCGCCGTCTTCCTTGCGCATCTCGACCGCGAGAAACGGCGCATCGTCGACACAGATGCCGACCTTTTCCACCGGCGTCACAAGAAAGTGCTTGCCGTCCTCGCGCTTGAGGATTGTGGAAAAGAGCCTGACCAGCGCCGGCCGGCCGATTGGCGTGCCCATATAAAACCACGTACCATCGCTTGCGATTCGCATGTCGATGTCGCCGCAGAACGGCGGATTCCACAGATGCACCGGAGGCAACGGCTTTCCGGCAAGCGTAGCGTTGGTCGCTTCCCGCGCAGCGGTGGTCAGGCCTTCAAGATTGGTTGTGGTCTGCCCTTGCTTCGCCATTGTTTGCCTTGACGTTTGATCGCTGCAATTTGATCGCTCTCATCTGGCACGATTGCTGCAAGACCTACTCCGTGGATCCCTGACGAGTTCCCGTGAAAATACCGGGTCGGGTCGCCATATCGTGATGCAGTTCATACCCCGAAATGCCGATAAAGTGGGGATAGTTTAATTCAACGAATACATGGCTTTCGCATAAGTTTAGCATGGCCTTCACGCGACTGACGACGCAATCGGGCGTTGCAAGCTTCAAGGAGTGACGGATGGCGGACAGCGTAGAGAAGCTCGAGGATGTGATCGTCCGTTCGGCCGAACAGGTCTCGGGTCAGGTCCGCGCCGCGAAAGAAGCGATCGGGACCGTCATTTTCGGTCAGGAACGCGTCATCGAAAATACGCTGGTGACGATCCTGTCCGGCGGCCATGCGCTTCTGATCGGCGTGCCGGGCCTTGCCAAGACCAAGCTCGTGGAGACGCTCGGCATCACGCTCGGGCTGGATACCAAGCGCATCCAGTTCACGCCCGACCTGATGCCGTCGGACATTCTCGGTGCCGAAGTGCTGGACGAGAGCAGCTCCGGCAAGCGCTCGTTCCGCTTCATCTCCGGGCCGGTCTTCGCGCAGCTTCTGATGGCCGACGAAATCAATCGCGCCAGCCCGCGCACCCAGTCGGCGCTGTTGCAGGCGATGCAGGAGCAGCACATCACGGTGGCTGGCGCGCGGCACGATCTGCCGAAGCCGTTTCACGTGCTGGCGACGCAAAATCCGCTGGAGCAGGAAGGCACCTATCCGCTTCCGGAGGCGCAGCTCGACCGCTTTCTGATGGAGATCGATGTCGATTATCCCGATCGCGACGCCGAGCGCCGCATCCTGTTCGAGACCACCGGCGCCGAGGAGACGCTGGCCAAGAGCGCCATGAACGCCGACGCCCTGATAGCGGCGCAGCGCCTGGTGCGGCGGCTGCCGGTCGGCGATTCCGTCGTCGAGACGATCCTGTCGCTGGTGCGCTCCGCGCGTCCGGGCCCCGAGGGCGGCGAAGCCGGCAAGCTGATCGCCTGGGGACCGGGTCCCCGCGCTAGCCAATCGCTGATGCTCGCGGTCCGCGCCCGCGCGCTGCTCGACGGACGCCTCGCGCCCTCGATCGACGACGTGCTCGATCTCGCCGAACCTATTCTCAAGCACCGCATGGCGCTCACGTTCTCCGCGCGCGCCGAAGGCCGCACCATTCCGGACGTGATCCGGCAATTGAAGACGCGGATTGGTTGATGGCCGCAGAGACCACGCACTTAAACAAGGAGATCACAGCAATCCGACGTGCCGATGGCGAAAGCCGAACGCTCGCCGCATCGCTGCCGCGTCTGGTGCTTGAGGCCCGCCGTATCGCCGCCAACGTCATTCACGGCCTGCATGGCCGCCGTCGCGCCGGCGCCGGCGAAAGTTTCTGGCAATACCGCCGCTTCGTTTCGGGCGAGCCGTCACAGAATGTCGACTGGCGGCGCTCGGCACGCGACGATCATCTCTATGTCCGCGAGCAGGAATGGGAGGCCGCGCACACGGTATGGCTGTGGCCGGACCGTTCGCCGTCGATGGCTTTTGCATCGAAAGGGGCCCGCGACAGCAAGCTTGAGCGTGGGCTGATCGTGACCTTTGCGCTTGCCGAACTCCTGGTCGCGGGCGGCGAGCGCGTCGGCATTCCCGGCCTGATGAACCCGACCGCGAGCCGCAGCGTCATCGACAAGATGGCGCAGGCGATGCTGCATGACGATGCCGATCGCGCGAGCCTGCCGCCGTCCTTCGTGCCCTCGGCGCTGGCCGAAATCGTGGTGCTGTCGGACTTCTGGTCGCCTATCGCCGAGATCAAGACCATACTGGCGGGTCTGTCGGCATCGGGGGCGCATGGCACACTGGTGCAGGTCGTCGATCCCGCCGAGGAGAGCTTTCCCTATTCCGGACGAGTCGAGTTCGTCGAACCGGAAGGTTTTGGCGAAATCACCGCCGGCCGCGCCGAAAGCTGGGCCGAGGACTATGTCACGCGCGTCGCGCTACATCGTGACCAGATTCGCACCGAGACTAACAAGCTCGACTGGCTGTTCTCGACCCATACCACCAGCCGCTCGGCGGCCGAACTGTTGCTGTTCCTGCATGGCGGCATGATGGTGAGCAAGACCAGCGTCGGCAACGTCAGCGTCAAAGCGGGGCGGAGCGCATGATCGCAGGTCTCCCCTTGAGCTTCGCCGAACCGCTGCTGCTCTTGGGCCTTCTGAGCCTGCCGGTGTTGTGGTGGCTGCTGCGGGTGATGCCGCCGCGACCGCGGCGCGTCGAATTTCCGCCGACCCGCCTTTTGTTCGATATCGCGCCCAGGGAAGAGACGCCCTCGCGCACGCCATGGTGGCTGACCGCCTTGCGGCTTTTGGCTGCCACGCTCGTCATCCTGGCGGCGGCGGGCCCGGTCTGGAATCCGCAGACGGGACTTGCCGGCAAGACAATGCCGCTTCTGATCCTGCTCGATGACGGCTGGAGCTCGGCCTCGAGCTGGGACGCGCGCGTGCGCGCCGCGGATGAATTGATCGCCAACGCCGACAGCGACCGGCGCGGCGTCGCGATCGTCCCGCTCTCGGAGCCTGCGCGTGACGTCACCATCATGCCGGCGGGCGCCGCTCGGGTGGCGTTGCGCCAGCTTGCGCCCAAACCGTTTGCAGTCGAGCGCATAGAAACCGTTCCTGCCATCGAGCGTTTCCTCAAAGCGACCGGTGATTGCGAGGTCGTCTGGCTGTCGGATGGCGTCGATACCGGGCGCGGTCCGGAGTTCATCGAAGCCCTGGGCAAAACCATTGGGGACCGTACGTTGACAGTTTTCGAGGGCGGCACATCATCTCCGTTGGCGCTGGTCGCGGCCGAAAATGCCGCAGCGAAGATGACGGTGAAGGTGCTGCGGACCGATACCGGCCTTGCCGCCGGCGTCGTGCGTGCGATCGACGCCAAGGGTTCGCCGATCGGGGAAGCGCGTTACGCCTTTACGCCGCAGTCCCCCGAGGCCGAAGCCTCATTCGACCTTCCGGTCGAGTTGCGCAACGATATCGCGCGCCTTGAAATCGCGGGCGAGCGATCGGCGGGCGCCGTGCAATTGCTCGACAAAAGATGGCGCCGGCGGGCGATCGGAATCGCAAGCGGCGCGACCAGCGACACCGCGCAGCCGCTGCTCGCACCGATCTTCTATCTCACCCGTGCGCTCGGACCGTTCGCCGACGTGCGGCTCGGCGATCGCGGCGTGGCGCCGCAACAGGCGATCACGCAATTTCTCGATCAGAAACTGCCGATGATCGCGCTGGCAGACGTCGGCACGCTGTCGCCGGAGATCCGCGAACGGCTCAACGCCTGGATCGAACAGGGCGGCGTGCTGGTGCGTTTTGCCGGCCCCCGACTGGCGCAGGCCGACGACGATCTGGTGCCGGTGAAGCTGCGGCGCGGCGGACGCAGCCTCGGCGGCAGTCTGACCTGGGAAAAGCCGCAGCATCTGGCCGCCTTCGCAGCCGACGGTCCGTTCGCGGGCCTTGCGGTGCCCAAGGACGTCACCGTCAACCGGCAAGTGCTCGCCGAACCCGATGCCGTGCTCGCGACCAAGAGCTGGGCCTCGCTGGAAGATGGTACGCCGCTGGTGACGGGCGAGCACCGCGGCAAGGGGATGGTCAGCCTGTTTCATGTCAGCGCCGACATGCGCTGGTCGGATCTGCCGTTGTCGGGCACCTTCGTCGAGATGCTGCGGCGGATCGTGGATATGTCCGGTTATACGTCGAACCCCGGTGCCGGCGTCGCAACGCAATCCAACGCGGAAACCGTAGCGCCATTGCATATCCTCGACGGGTTCGGCGTGTTCGGGCCGCCGCCTGCCACCGCAAAGCCGTTATCGGCCGATTTCCGCGACCGCGCGACGCCGGATCATCCGCCTGGTTTCTACGGCCCGGCGGAAGGACCGCTGGCCGTGAATGCATTGGCGGCAGCCGATCGCATCGCGCCGCTCGATATCTCGCCGCTCAAGGCAAGGCGGGCGAGCTACACCAATGCCGAGCCGCGCGATCTCAGGGGCATCCTGCTGTCGGCGTCACTGGCGCTATTCCTGATCGATGCGATCATCGTCGCACTGCTCGGCGGCGGCCTCGCCGCACTGTTGCGGCGGCGCGCCGCCCCGGCGGCCTTGGCGCTTGCCCTCGCCCTGACCGCGATGATGGCAGTGCCCTCGCAACTCCACGCCGACGGCGCCGAAAGCAGGGACGATTTTGCGCTGAAGGCGGTGTCGCAAACCCGGCTTGCCTATGTCGTCACCGGGAATGCGGATGTGGATTCCATCGTGAAAGCCGGCTTGTCAGGGCTGACGCTGTTTCTGGCGCAGCGCACCGCGCTGGAAGCCGGCGATCCCGTCGGTATCGATCCCGCGCATGATGAACTGGCGTTCTTCCCGCTGATCTACTGGCCGATCGTGCCGGGCGCGGCAAAACCGCCGCAAGACGCGATCAACCATATCGACGCCTATATGAAACAGGGCGGCACCGTGCTGTTTGACACCCGCGACGCCGTCGAGTCTGCGCCGGGCGAAAATGGCGCTTCGCAGACCCCGGGTATGCAGGCGCTGCGCGATATCCTGTCGTCGCTCGACGTTCCCGAACTCGAGCCGGTGCCGCGCGAGCATGTCTTGACCAAAACGTTCTACCTGCTGCGCGATTTCCCTGGGCGCTTCGTCAACGGACAAACCTGGGTCGAGACGTTGCCGCGCGAGGATGAGGAAGAGACCGCGGCGCAACGCCCGGCCCGCGGCGGTGACGGTGTCTCGCCGATCATCATCACCTCGAACGATCTCGCCGGGGCCTGGGCAATCCGGCCCGACGGCCAGCCGATGCTGCCGCTCACTCCCGGCGAGCCCAAGCAGCGCGAATTTGCTTTCCGCGCCGGGGTCAACATCGTGATGTACACGCTGACCGGCAACTACAAGGCCGATCAGGTGCACGCGCCGGCGCTGATCGAACGGCTCGGACAATAAGGTCAAGACATGCAGTACGGCATCGCGTTTACGCCGCTTGTTCCCTCGCTGGTGCTTTGGCTCGCGGTCGCAGCCATCGTCGTGATCGCGGCACTGCTGCTGCTTGGCCGCTCGCGCGGCGCGGTGGTGCGCGTGGCTGCGCTGGCGCTGATCGCCTTGGCGCTCGCCAATCCATCCTTCACCCGCGAGGACCGCGAGCCGCTCTCCTCGGTTGCTGCCGTCGTGATCGACAAGAGCCCCAGCCAGAATTTCGGCAATCGCACCAAGGAGACGGCAGCGGCGCAGGAAGGGCTGGTCGATGCCTTAAAGAAGATCAAGGGGCTGGAGGTGCGCGTCGTTGATGCCGGACAGGCCGACGGCGAGACCGACGGCACCAAATTGTTCGGCGCGCTGTCCTCAGCCCTCTCGGACGTTCCGGTCGATCGCGTCGCCGGCGCCTTCCTGATCACCGACGGGCGCGTGCATGACATTCCGCCGAATGCCGCCGCGGTCGGGTTCCAGGCTCCGGTGCATGC
>VAZV01000157.1 GCA_005884765.1 Alphaproteobacteria bacterium | reverse complement strand
AGCGCGGCGTCAGCTTGTAGTCGCGCACCGGCAGATCGCTCTTGACGTTTTTGTTCGCGACCAGCCAGGCCACGGCGGTTTTCTCGTCGCCAAGCTGGTCGATCAGCTTGAGATCGACCGCCTGGCGGCCGGTGAAGACCCGCCCGTCCGCTACTTTCTCGAGCAATCCGTCATCCATGCTGCGCCGCTCTTTCACCAGCCCGCGAAACCACGCATAGGAATCCTTGACCAGCGCATCCAGCGCGGCGCGGGCTTCGGGACTGGTGGGCTCGAAGCCGTTCGGCGCTGCTTTTAGCGGCGAGGACTTCACTTCCTCGACCTGGATGCCGACGGTTTTCAAAAGATCGGTGAAATTCGGATACTGAAACAGCACACCGATCGAGCCCACCAGCGAGCTCTGTTGGGCCACGATATGGTCGGCGGCAATCGCCGTGATGTAGCCGCCGGAGGCCGCCAGCCCCTCGACCACCACGACCAGCGGCTTCTTCGCCTTCAGCCGCACCAGCGCATCGTAGAGCTGTTCGGAGCCGGCGGTGGTGCCGCCCGGCGAATTGATATGCACGACGACGGCGGCGGCGCGCGAATTTTCCAGCCGTTCCAGCGCCTCGACGCGCT
This sequence comes from Alphaproteobacteria bacterium, assembly GCA_005884765.1. Taxonomy (GTDB): domain Bacteria; phylum Pseudomonadota; class Alphaproteobacteria; order Rhizobiales; family Xanthobacteraceae; genus Bradyrhizobium. Next base: position 51,577 of record VAZV01000157.1, on the reverse strand, counting down.
CCTGGTCGCTGCGGATGAGACCTTCGATATTGATGCGGGCGATCGAGCCGGAGGTCGTCAGCGCGCCGCGGCCGCCCGGGGTCACCACCACTCCCACGATCGCGATCGCCGCGATCGCGACGAGGGCGGCGGTCACGCGCCAGAAGGTCAGCTTGCGGCGAATCCTGCGGCGATCGACGATCACATCCGAATCAAGCGACATCGAAATGCTCCTAAAAAACCTTGGGCGTTTTGCATTCGCAGCATGAGCGGCGCCTTATCCAACTACATCAATTGCTGTGCAATATGAACAAAACAAGGTGAAACCTGCGGGGCGCGGAACAAAAAGGGCCCCGGTCGAAACCGGGGCCCCTGATGGAAGAAGACGAGCAAGCGACAGCTTACTTGTCGCCGCCACGGTTCTTGAGCGCGGTGCCGAGAATATCGCCCAGCGTCGCTCCCGAATCGGAGGAGCCGTACTGCGCGATCGCCTCCTTCTCCTCGGCGACTTCCAGCGCCTTGATCGAGACCTGCACCTTGCGGGCCTTTTTGTCGAACTGGATCACCCGCGCATCGACCTTCTCGCCGACGGCGAAGCGGTCGGCGCGCTGGTCGTTGCGGTCGCGCGCGAGTTCGGAGCGCTTGATGAAGGTGGTGAAGTCGGTGCCCGAGATCTTGACCTCGATGCCGCTTTCCTTGACCTCAAGCACTTCGCAAGTGACGACCGCGCCCTTCTTGACGTCGCCGGGCTCGGCAAAGGGATCGCCTTCGAGCTGCTTGACGCCAAGCGAGATGCGCTCCTTCTCGACATCGACATCGAGCACCACGGCTTTCACCACGTCGCCCTTCTTGTAGTTGTCGATCACCTGCTCGCCCGGAAGCTTCCAGTCGAGGTCGGACAAGTGCACCATGCCGTCGACATCGCCCTCGAGCCCGAGGAACAGGCCGAACTCGGTCTTGTTCTTGACCTCGCCTTCGACCGTGGAGCCGACCGGGAATTTCTCTACAAACACTTCCCAGGGGTTGCGCATGGTCTGCTTGAGACCGAGCGAAATCCGGCGCTTGACCGAGTCGACTTCGAGAACCTGCACTTCCACTTCCTGCGAAGTCGAAACGATCTTGCCGGGGTGCATGTTCTTTTTGGTCCACGACATTTCCGAGACGTGGATCAGGCCTTCGATGCCCGGCTCCAGTTCGACAAAGGCGCCATAGTCGGTGATGTTGGTGACGCGGCCGGTGAAGCGCGCGTTGAGCGGATACTTCGCCTCGATCCCCTGCCAGGGATCATCGAGCAGTTGCTTCATGCCGAGCGAAATGCGGTGGGTTTCGTGGTTGATCTTGATGATCTTGACCTTCACGGTCTGACCGATGGTCAAGACCTCGGTCGGGTGATTGACCCGCCGCCAGGCGATATCGGTGACGTGCAACAAGCCATCGATGCCGCCGAGATCAACGAACGCGCTGTAATCGGTGATGTTCTTGACCACGCCGTCGATCACCTGACCCTCTTCGAGGTTCTGCACCAGTTCCTGGCGCTGCTCGGCGCGGGTCTCTTCGAGAACCGTGCGGCGCGACACCACGATGTTGCCGCGGCGGCGGTCCATCTTGAGGATCTGGAACGGCTGCGAATTGTTCATCAGCGGCGCGACGTCGCGGATCGGGCGGATATCGACCTGCGAGCGCGGCAGGAAGGCCACCGCACCGTCGAGATCGACGGTGAAGCCGCCCTTGACCTGGTTGAAGATGACGCCGTTGACCTTTTCGTTGTTCTGGAACGCCTTTTCGAGCTTGCCCCAGCTCTCCTCGCGGCGCGCCTTGTCGCGCGACAGCACGGCCTCGCCGAGCGCATTCTCGATGCGGTCGAGGAACACCTCGACCTCGTCGCCGACCTTGAGATCGCTTTCACGGCCCGGGCCGGCGAATTCGCGCAGCGCCACGCGGCCTTCCGTCTTCAGGCCGACGTCGATAACGGCCATGTCCTTTTCAATCGCAACCACCTTGCCCTTGATGACGGAGCTTTCCTGCAAGTTGCCGCCCGCGAAAGACTCGTCCAGCATCGCGGCGAAATCGTCGCGGCTCGGATGGTAAGTGTCAGCACTAGTCGAAGCCATTTGTTCTCCAGATGCGGGTATTGCCGGCCGTTCGGGTTAAGGGCGTAGCGCGCGTGAAGCGTTCAAAGGTTCCCACAAACCTCAAACGACCGCTCATTGCGACGGGCGCAATAGCGGGCCGGCAGATGCCTGCACGTTCGATACGTTGATTTCTCGTCCGGAAATCTATCGACCTCGAAAAACGAGTTCGAGACATCGGCCTTCAAGGGCGGGAGCGGGCTTTCCTCCAATAACGGCCGCGGTTTCGTTTGCAAGCCTTCAAATGAAAGCGTTCAAACCCGCGGCCGGCCCGCTCGAACGGCCTCGACAATGTCGATGGCGGCCCGGACGCCGCCCTCTATATCCAGATTGGAATTATCTAGCAAGTAAGCATCTGCAGCCGGTTTTAAAGGCGCAACGGCCCTGTTCTGGTCGCGTTCGTCGCGGTTTAGGATATCCGCCAGCACCGCGGCCTCGTCGGCGTCCTCACCCCTCGCTCTGGCCTCCAGGGTCCTTCGGCGAGCACGGACCCTTGGGTCGGCGACAACGAAAATCTTCACATCGGCATGGGGGCAGATCACGGTGCCGATATCGCGGCCGTCGAGCACCGCACCTGGCGGGTCGGCGGCGAATTGGCGCTGGAAATTCAGCAACACTTCCCGCACTTTGGGGATCGCCGACACCACGGAGGCGGCCTCCCCCACCTTTTGCGTCTTCAGCACGGGGTTTCCGAACTTTTCGGGATCGAGTTCAAGTGCCGCGGACACGGCGAGCATCTCATTGGTCAGGTCGGCGCCGGCATCCAATAGCGCCTTCGCGACCGCGCGGTAGATCACGCCGGTATCGAGGTGACGATAGCCGTAATGCCTGGCGAGCCGCTTGCCGAGCGTGCCCTTGCCGGACGCGGCTGGTCCGTCGATCGCGATGATCATGAAAACTCAGCCCCCAGCGAGCGCATCATTGGAATGAAGTCCGGAAATGAAGTGGCAATAAAGGCGGTATCGTCGACCTTGACCGGCCTGTCGGAGGCCAAGCCCATCACCAGCGCCGACATCGCGATCCGATGATCCATGTGGGTGGCGACAAGGCCGCCGCCTGGAACATGGCCCTTGCCCTCGACGATCAGATCGTCGCCGGAAATTTCGACCTTGACGCCGTTGACGCGCAGCATATCGGCGGTCGCCGCCAGGCGGTCGGATTCCTTGACGCGCAATTCCTTCAACCCTCGCATGACGGTGGCACCTTCGGCAAAGGAAGCAGCCACCGCCAACACCAGATATTCGTCGATCATCGAGGGCGCGCGTTCCGGCGGCACCTCGACGCCGCGCAGTTTCGAGGCACGCACGCGCAATTGCGCCATCGGTTCGCCGGCATCGCCCCGCGCCTCGCTTTGCTCGATGGAGGCGCCCATTTCCCGCAGCGTCGTGAACAATCCGGTGCGCAGCGGATTGGTCATAACATCGGATAGGAGGATATCGGAGCCTTCGACGATCAGCGCCGCCACGATCGGAAATGCCGCGGAAGATGGATCGGCCGGCACCACGACATGCGCGCCCTGGAGCTCCGCTTGCCCGGTCAGCGCGATCCTGCGGCCGTGGACACCTTCTTTGGTCGAGACGATCTCGGCGCCGAAATGCCTGAGCATCAGTTCGGTGTGGTCGCGGCTTGCTTCCTGCTCGATCACCGTGGTGACACCGGGCGCGGCAAGTCCGGCGAGCAGCACCGCCGACTTGATCTGCGCCGAGGCCACCGGCGTGCGATAAATGATCGGCACAGGGTCACGCGCGCCGTTCAGCGTCAGCGGCAGGCGGCCGCCCTGCTCGCTCCCGCCGACTTTCGCACCCATTAGTTCCAGGGGATCGAGCACCCGGCGCATCGGCCGGGAGCGCAGCGAAGCGTCGCCGTCAAAAACCGCCGAGATCGGGCAACCGGCGACCGCCCCCATCACCAGCCGGCAACCGGTGCCGGAATTGCCGAAATCAAGCGGACCCCGCGGCTGCGCGAAACCGGCCACGCCGACACCCTTCACCGCCCAGGCGAAATCGCCTGTCCGTTCCACCGTTGCGCCGAGCGAACGCATGGCTTTGGCGGTGTTGAGTACGTCTTCGCCCTCGAGCAGGCCCGAAATCTCGGTTCGGCCTACCGCCAGCGCGCCCAAAATCAGAGCGCGGTGCGAAATCGATTTATCGCCGGGAACACGGACTTTGCCGGTCAGAGCGCCGCTGGAACAGGCCTGCAGCGGGGCCACACGGTCGGAATAGGTCAAGATTGTGTCCAGTCTCAAGGGCGGCGGCTATGGCCGCAGGTATCACATGGGCGACACGGCGTCACGCGGCCGTCAAATGCGCGCAAAGCGCTATTGACAGCGGCGCTTCAACTAGCCAAGTGAAGCACCGTTTTTCCAAAATTCCCAGGATTCCGCACGTGGCCAAATCCGATCTCGGAACCAAACGCATTTGCCCGACCACGGGCAAGAAATTCTACGATCTGAACAAGAACCCGGTGATCTCGCCCTATACTGGCGAGGTCGTGCCGATCGCCCCGGTTGCGCCACCGCGGGCGGCGCGAGGCGAGGCCGCGCGTGCAGCGGCTGCCTCTGCCGCAACCGCCGCCGAGGTCGTGCCGGAGCCCGCAGAGGCCGAAGAGTTGGTCCCGCTCGAGGAGGCCGACGCCGAAGAGAACACCGGCAAGGTCAAGGCCGTCGTTCCCGAGTCGGAAGACGACATCGAGATCGACGAGACCATCGAAGACGACGATGATGACGATTCCACCTTCATCGCCGACGAAGAGGAAGGCGACGAGGACGTCACCGATATCATCGGCGACGTCAGCGGCGACGAGGAGACTTGAGATAGACCCGGAACTGTGTTCAGGGTTTTGTTGCCCGGCGCGTCGCCCAAGGCGCGCGGGCATCAGGCGACGGGGCCATAGCTCAGCTGGGAGAGCGCTTGCATGGCATGCAAGAGGTCGGCGGTTCGATCCCGCCTGGCTCCACCAGCCTTCGCAGGCTACGCCTGCTTCGGCTCGGCAAGCCCTGTCGTAGCGAAGGCTGCCGCGTCGTAGCCCGCTTGGGCGGAGACGGGCCTCGGCAAGCCTGTCGTAGCGAAGGCTGCCGCGTCGTAGCCCGCTTGGGCGAAGACGGGCCTCGGCAAGCCCTGTCGTAGCGAAGGCTGTGAGCTCTATCGTAGCGAGCGCCCAACGTTGTAGCCTCTTTGGCGAAGCGGGGCCGCGCCCTGAAATACGTCTACATCCTCGAAAGTCACGATTCTGAGCATTTCTATATTGGTATTACCGACGATTTGCGTGCGCGATTGGCAAAGCACAATGCTGGCGAGGTTCCCCATACCTCGAAATTCAAACCTTGGCGGCTGAAAACCTACATCGCGTTCAGCGATGCAAGGCAGGCTATCGCATTCGAGAAATACTTGAAGTCGGGTTCCGGTCGGGCATTTGCGAAGAAGCACCTCTGATGCTTAATGGCGTCGGCGACATCTCCAAAAGCATCACAAGCGAGCCCATGACGACTGAACCTGCCATAGGCGCGATGACCGGGCTGCGCGTGATCGATCTCACGCGCGTGCTCGGCGGACCCTATTGCACGCAGATCCTCGCCGATCATGGCGCCGACGTGATCAAGGTCGAGCCCCCGGCCGGCGACGAGGTGCGCGACTGGGGACCCCCGTTCCACGAGGAGGATGCGGCCTATTTCGTCGGCATCAACCGCAACAAGCGATCGATCGGGCTCGACCTCGCCTCCGAGGGCGGGCGCGCCGTGCTGTTGAAGCTGCTCGAAGGTGCCGACGTCCTGATCGAGAACTTCAAGCCGGGCACGCTCGACAAATGGGGCATCGGCAACGACGCGCTGCGCGCAAAATTTCCCAAACTCGTGCATTGCCGGATTTCCGGCTTCGGCGCCGACGGGCCGCGCGGCGGCAACCCCGGCTATGACGCGATCATCCAGGCCATGACCGGCATGATCGCCGCGACCGGTTCGCGAGAGAGCGGGCCGATGCGGATCGGCGTCCCGCTCGTCGACATCACCACCGGACTTTACGCCGCGATCGGCATCCTGATGGCGCTTTCGGAGCGGCAGAGATCCGGGCTCGGCCAGTTCCTCGAAACCACGCTGTACGAGACCGGCCTTGCGATCATGCATCCCCACGCCGCGAATTATTTCATGCATGGCAAGCCGCCGGGGCTCACCGGCAATGAGCATCCGAACCTCGTGCCTTACGCGATCTTTGCGACCAGAACCGACAACATCTTCATCGGCGTCGGCAATGACGGCACCTTCCGCAAGCTCGCCAAGGAGATCGGCAAGCCCGAACTTGGCACCGATCCGCGTTTTGCGCGCAACAAGGACCGCATCGCCAATCGCGAGGCGCTGCGCGCCGAGCTTGCCGCGGTGTTCTGCGAGCACGAGGCCGAACCGCTCTGCAATCGTCTGCTCGCAGCCGGACTGCCCGCAGGACCGGTGCAGAAGATCGATCAGGCCCTCACCAATGCCCATAGCGTCCACCGCGGCGACGTGATCGAAAAGGATTGGTACAAAGGGGTCGCGTCCCCGATCCGCCTGGAACGCAGCAAGCCGAGCCTGCGCCGCACGCCGCCGAAATTCAGCCAGCATACACATGAGGTGCTCGCCGAGTTCGGATATTCAAACAGCGAGATCGACGCGCTGCTTGCCGAGGGCGCGGCCTGCGGGCCTACACGGAAGCGGTAGCGCGCCATTTTATCACTTCCCTCCGGCCGCGTTTCCCCCGTACGATCCGCGCGCTGATGCGGTCATTTGCACGTCATCCGGCGCTGCTACGCGCGACAACGACGATGGCGGTCCAACGTGAAGGGGGTTTTGATGGCTTTTCGACGGTTCGGTGCTGCTGCGACGGCGCTCTCCTTGGCGCTCACTGTGTCGCCTGCACTTGCGGTGACGGAAATCCAATGGTGGCATGCCATGACCGGCGGCAACAATGAAGTCGTCGTCAAGCTCGCCAACGATTTCAACGCCGCGCAAAGCGAGTACAAGGTGGTTCCATCCTATAAAGGTGGTTACGCCGACACCATGAACGCCGGCATCGCCGCGTTCCGAGCCGGCAACGCTCCAGCCATCATCCAAGTGTTCGAGGTCGGCACCGCCACCATGATGGCGGCGACCGGCGCGGTGAAACCGGTCTACAAGCTGATGGCCGAGACCGGCGAGAAGTTCGACCCCAAGGCTTACTTGCCGACCATCACCGGCTACTACTCGACATCGAAGGGCGAGATGCTGTCGTTTCCCTTCAATTCGTCGTCCACCGTGATGTGGGTCAACCTGGACGCTCTGAAAAAGGCTGGCATCGCCGACATTCCGAAGACCTGGCCCGAGGTGTTCGAGGACGCCAAGAAGCTGAAGGCTGCCGGTTACGCGACCTGCGGCTTTTCCAATGCGTGGGCGAGCTGGGTCAATCTCGAGCAGTTGTCGGCCTGGCACAATGTGCCGCTTGCGACCAAGGCCAACGGCCTCGATGGTTTCGACACGGTGCTGGAATTCAACGGACCGGTGCAGGTCAAGCACCTCGAAACCCTGATCGAATTGCAGAAGGACAAGACCTACGATTATTCCGGCCGCACCAACGCAAGTGAGGGACGCTTCACGTCAGGCGAATGTCCGATCTTTCTCACCTCGTCGGGTTTCTTCGGCAATGTGAAATCGCAGGCCAAGTTCAACTGGACCAATGCGCCGATGCCCTATTATCCTGACGTGAAAGGCGCACCGCAAAACTCGATCATCGGTGGCGCCTCGCTGTGGGTGATGGGCGGTAAATCGCCGGAAGAATACAAGGGTGTCGCGAAATTCCTCGCCTTTCTCTCCGACACCGATCGTCAGGTCGAAATCCACAAGGCATCGGGCTATCTGCCGATCACCAAGGCGGCTTACGAGAAGGCCAAGGCGGAAGGCTTCTACAAGGAGCAGCCTTATCTCGAGACCCCGCTGAAGGAGCTGACCAACAAGGAGCCGACCGAGAATTCGCGCGGGCTTCGGCTCGGCAACATGGTCCAACTGCGTGACGTGTGGGCGGAAGAGATCGAGCAGGCGCTGGCGGGCAAGAAAACCGCCAAGCAGGCTTTGGATGCGGCTGTCGAACGTGGCAACCAGATGCTTCGGCAATTCGAGAAAACCGTTGTACGCTAAGATCATGACACGGCGGGCCGCATGATGCGGCCTGCCGCTCTTTTGCGGATATCATGCAGAAGCAATCGGTCTTCCAATCACGGCTATTGCCCTATGCGTTGGTCGCGCCGCAGCTCGCCGTCGTTTTGATTTTCTTTTACTGGCCGGCCGCCCAGGCGGTGCTGCAGTCGTTCCTGCTTCAGGACGCCTTCGGGCTTTCGACCACCTTCGTGTGGTTCGAGAATTACCGCGAGCTGTTGAGCCAGCCGGACTATTTTGCCGCGATCGTCCGGACATTCGTTTTCTCGATCGCGATCGCGGGGGCCTCGCTTTCATTGGCATTGCTGCTGGCCGTCATGGCGGACAAGCCGTTGCGCGGCGGCGCGCTGTATCGCACGCTCCTGATCTGGCCGTATGCGGTGGCGCCGCCCGTTGTCGGCGTGTTGTGGGTGTTCATGCTCAATCCGTCGCTCGGCATTCTCGCGCATGGGTTGCGCACAATCGGGATCGACTGGAATCCGCTGCTCGACGGCGACCAGGCGGCGGCGCTGATCATCGTGGCGGCCGCCTGGAAGCAGATCTCCTATAACTTCCTGTTCTTCCTCGCCGGGCTGCAAAGCATCCCAAAGAGCGTGATGGAGGCGGCCGCGATCGACGGCGCGCGCCCGGTGCGGCGATTCTGGACCGTGACCTTTCCGCTGCTGTCGCCGACGATCTTCTTTCTGCTCGTCGTCAACATCGTGTACGCGTTTTTCGACACGTTCGGCATCATCGACACCATCACCCGCGGCGGCCCGGCGAAAGCCACCGAAACCCTGGTCTACAAGGTCTATGTCGATGGCCTGCTCGGCGGCAATCTCGGCAGCTCCGCCGCGCAATCGGTGGTCCTGATGGCCATCGTCATTCTGTTGACCGCGGTTCAGTTCCGCTTCGTCGAACGCAAGGTGACCTATTGATGGTCGAGCACGAGGGCATTCGCCGCTACGTGGCCCACCTCATTCTCTGGATCGGGATCGCGATTCTCGCGTTTCCGGTCTATCTCGCCTTCGTCGCTTCCACCCAGGACAACGCTGTCATCGCCAACGGACAGATGTCGCTGTTGCCCGGTGGGCATTTGCTGGAGACGTACTACAAGACGATCTTTGTCGGCACCAGCGGCTCGACGCGCGAGCCGGTCGGCACCATGCTGCTTAACTCGTTCGTGATGGCGATGCTGATCGCGCTCGGCAAGATCGCGATCTCGATCATCTCGGCCTACGCCATCGTATATTTCCGCTTTCCGTTCCGGATGCCGATCTTCTGGATCATCTTCATCACGCTGATGCTGCCGGTCGAAGTGCGCATCTATCCGACCTACAAGATCGTCGCCGATCTGCATCTGCTCGACAGTTACGCTGGGCTGTCGCTGCCGCTGATTGCGTCGGCGACCGCAACGCTGCTGTTCCGGCAGTTCTTCATGACCGTTCCGGAAGAGTTGCTGGAGGCTTCACGCATCGATGGCGCAGGCCCCTTCCGCTTCTTCTGGGATACGTTGTTGCCGCTGTCGCGCACCAACATGGCGGCGCTGTTCGTGATCCTGTTCATCCTGGGCTGGAATCAGTACCTCTGGCCGCTCCTGATCACCACGCGCGACGACATGCAGACCATCCAGATCGGCATTCGCAAGATGATCACCACCACCGACGCCCTGACCGAATGGCCCGTCGTATTGGCGACCGCGGTGCTGGCCATGCTGCCCCCGGTGTTTGTCGTTGTGGTCATGCAGAAATTGTTCGTGCGCGGACTGGTGGAAACGGAAAAATGAAGGGCCGAGATGGCTAACGTAACCCTGCGCAATATCCGCAAGACCTATTCCGGCGGCGTCGAGGCCATCAAGGGAATCGACTTCGGCGTCGACGACGGCCAGTTCTGCGTGCTGGTCGGTCCCTCCGGCTGCGGCAAGTCCACACTGCTGCGGATGGTCGCGGGGCTCGAGACCATCACCGGCGGTGAGATCGACATCGGCGGGCGCATCGTCAATCAAATCGAACCGGCCGATCGCGACATCGCCATGGTGTTCCAGAACTACGCGCTCTATCCGCATATGAGCGTCTACGACAACATGGCCTATGGCTTGCGTAACCGCGGCATGGCGAAGGGCGAGATCGATAGCCGCGTGCAGGAAGCCGCGCGGATTCTCGAAATCGGACCAATGCTGGGCCGCAAGCCGCGGCAGCTCTCCGGCGGCCAGCGCCAGCGCGTGGCAATGGGCCGCGCCATCGTGAGGCAGCCGAAAGTGTTTCTGTTCGACGAGCCCTTGTCCAACCTCGATGCCAAGCTGCGCATTGCAATGCGGGTGGAGATCCGCAAACTGCAGCGCCGGTTGAAGACCACATCGATCTACGTTACCCACGACCAGCTCGAGGCGATGACGCTTGCAGATATTCTGGTCGTGATGAATGGCGGCGAGGTCGAGCAGATCGGCAACCCGCTCGACATCTATCAGAAGCCCGCGACCACTTTCGTCGCCTCCTTCATCGGCGCGCCGCCGATGAACCTGATGCGGCTTCCTGATCCCGGCATCAAGCTTGATGCTGCCAATACCGACGCCAGCATTCTCGGGGTCCGCCCCGAGGATCTCGTGATGAGCGACGCCACGCCTCCCGGCGGCCTGGCCCTCGACCTTAACGTGGAGGCGATCGAGCGGGTTGGCGCGGAGACCTATATTTATGGCGTGCGGGCGGAACAGGGCGACACGCCCACCGTCAGCGCTAAGCCGGGCGAATTGCCGCCTGGGGAAATCCTGGTCCGGATCCCCGGACAGGGCGGCCCGGCCATCGGCGAGCGAATTAGGGCCACCGCTACCCCTGAAAAGTTGCACCTATTTGCCGCCGACGGCCGCAAAAGGATCAACCCGTAGGGTTCCGAGCCGGTTCCAGCATGCTTGAAAGCCTCTGAAATCATGCCCATATTGCTGGGCAAGGGGTGCCGTAAGGGCCCTGAAACTTCAAAGTCGCTTCGAGAGGACTTTGTAAACTATGTCTCGTGTTCCCTCGTTATCGAGCCCGTTCCTTCTGGGATTTGACGAAATCGAGCGTGTGCTCGATCGCGTCGTCAAAGGCGCCGACGGATACCCTCCCTACAATATCGAGCGGTGCGACCGTTCCAACGGTCAACCGGAGCGCTTGCGCATCACGCTGGCGGTCGCTGGATTTACCCGCGACCAACTCGATGTGACCATTGAGGAAAACCAACTCGTGATCCGTGGCCGCCAGCAGGAGGACAAGGCCCGGCAATACATCCATCGCGGCATCGCCGCGCGCCACTTCCAGCGCACCTTTGTGCTGGCGGAGGGGATGCATGTGCTGGGCGCGGACTTGAAAAACGGGCTTTTGTCGATCGACCTCGCCCGGCCTGAGCCGGAAAAGATCGTTAAGACAATCGCTATCAATGAACACGAATAATGGAACGAGTAGCGGACTCGACCGCTTAGTCTCATAGAGGAGTCGAGACGATGACCGAAGGTAATGTTGGGTACGAACCGACGAGCGTCTCACCGGAGGCGCTGGCGACCCTGGGCGAGGGCCACATCGCCTATGTAAAGCAGATCCGCTCGGAGGACGTGCCGGGGCTGTTTCCCCAAGCGCCGAAGATCGCACCCGGCCTGAAGCTGTTCGCGCTTCACGCCGCCGACGGCACACCGATCATGCTGACCGACAGCCGCGAAGCCGCGGTTGCCAATGCCTGGAGCAATGAACTGCAGGCCGTCAGCGTGCATTGACGGCGGCGGTTGCCGGTGTCAACGACGCGGCGCTAACTGAGCGCCCAAAAAGATTCGCCGATAACGCGGGTATGTCCTCAATATGGTCGAGGACGTATCCGCGTTTTTCATTTCGATGGCGGTAGCCGGGATATTTGTCGCGCGTACTACGCCGCGCTCGCGGGCGGCAATGCCAGCACGGAATAGATCGCCTGGGCGTCGCGCGAGGCGCGCAGTTTCTTGGCGATGTCCTGGTCGCGCAACAGGCGGGCGATACGAGCCAGCGCCTTGAGGTGATCAGCGCCGGCGCCCTCGGGAGCCAGCAGCAGGAACACGAGGTCGACCGGCTGGCCGTCCATCGCCTCGAAATCGATCGCGCGCTCAAGCCGCGCAAACAGGCCGAAGATCTTTTCCAATTTCGGCAGCTTGCCGTGCGGGATGGCAACGCCATAGCCGACCGCCGTGGTCCCGAGTTTCTCGCGCTGCAGCAGAACCTCGAACACCGAGCGCTCGTTCTGCCCGGTCAGGCTTGCCGCCCGCGCCGCCAGTTCCTGCAGCGCCTGCTTCTTGCTGTTGACCTTCAGTGCCGGCAGAATCGCCTCGGGTGCGACCAGATCGGTAATCGTCATGGGGCGTTCCGAGGTGAATTGACTGTCAGGTTGCGAGATAGGTTTGTAGCGGGCCGGCATCAAGAAGATGAGGCGGGAAGTGGGCTTATGCCCGAATCCAGATTGGGGGGCTTCTACTCCAACCCATGCCCGGTGCCAACTGCCGCGAAGCTGTTCCTGCACGGTTTAAGAGGCCGCGGACCATAGGGAGGCATCGCTCAAGCGTCAATGTCATTGGCCCTCACTCCGGGAATCTACGGCAGGGGGATCGATCCAGCCGACATTGCCGTCACTGCGCCGGTAAATGACGTTCACCCGGCCGCTGGAACCATGCTGGAATACCAGGCATGGCGCGCCGGTCAGGTCCAATTCCATCACGGCTTCCGAGACCGATAGCCGCTTCAGCGGCGTGGTTGCTTCCGCAATGATCACGGGGCTGTAGCCGGTGACTTCGTCATCGCCTTCGCCGGGAGCTTCGATGATATAGCTCGGCGCATCGAGCGTGGGCGCAATCATTTCGGCCATCGCAACCGCTTCGGCGTAAGCCTTGCGCGCCGAGCGGTCCTTTAGCCGGCTCTTGTAGCGGCGCAGGCGCTTTTCGATCATCAGCAGCGCCTGGTCGGCGCTGGCATAGGCGTCGGGGGCATTCGATTCCGCCTCGAGCGTGATGCCGGAATCCAGATGCAGCGAGCAGTCGGTGCGGAAACCGAAGCCATCCTTGCTCAGGGTGATGTGGCCGGAATAATTACCGTCGAAAAATTTGCGCAGCACTTCCTCGGTGCGCTCGCTGACGCGCTCGCGCAGCGCTTCGCCGACACTGATGCTTTTACCAGAAATCCGGAGGGTCATGTTGATGCCTCGATAGATTTTTGCAAGCGAGCCAAGACCATTCAGAAGAGACTTCGAGGAGACTAATCCGATTTGGTCGGGGCGCAATACAAGCCGATCGCGGCTCTTCGGGAAACTTCAGGTCGGCAGCAGAAGCGAGTTTTGCTTGTCGCGGCGGCGTTGCACCGAGGATGGAATTCGCATGGCTTCGCGGTATTTCGCGACCGTGCGGCGGGCAATATCAATGCCCGATGCGCGCAATCGTTCCACGATGGTGTCGTCGGAGAGAATTGCGCCAGAATCCTCGGCGTCGATCAATTGCTTGATGTGGTGGCGCACGGCTTCGGCCGAATGCGCCTCGCCGCCATCGGCCGAGGCGATCGAGGCGGTAAAGAAATATTTCAATTCGAACGTGCCGCGATTGGTCGCCATGTATTTGTTGGCGGTGACGCGCGACACCGTGGATTCATGCATCTGGATTGCATCCGCCACCGCCTTGAGATTGAGCGGCCTCAGATGCGCAACGCCGTGGGTGAAGAAGCCATCCTGTTGCCGCACGATCTCGGTGGCAACTTTCAGGATGGTGCGGGCGCGCTGATCGAGCGCGCGCACCAGCCACGTCGCGTTCTGCAGGCAATCGGTGAAGTAGGACTTGTCGCCGTCCTTGCGGATCGTCTTCGACAGCTCGCTGTAATAGGTCTGATTGACCAGCACGCGCGGCAGCGTGTCGCTGTTGAGCTCGACATGCCAGCCCCCGTCGGGCCCGGGGCGCACATAAACGTCGGGCACCATGGCCTGCATGCGCGCGGCGCCGAATTTTAAGCCCGGCTTCGGATTGAGACGCCTGATCTCGCCGATCATATCGGCGATGTCCTCGTCGTCGACGCCGCAGAATTTGCGTAAGCTGCCAATGTCACGCTTGGCCAGGAGATCAAGGTGCTCGACCAAAGCCTGCATCGCCGGGTCGTAGCGGTTGAGCTCGCGAAGCTGAATCGCCAGGCATTCACTCAAATTCCGCGCGCAGACGCCGGGCGGATCGAACTTCTGCAGCACCGCGAGTACCGCCTCGACATCCTCCGCCGATGCACCGAGCCGATCGGCGGCCTGGCCGAGATCGCCCGGCAAATAACCTGCCTCATCCACGAGATCGATCAGGTATTGTCCGATCATGCGCTGCGCAGGTGCGGAGAATGCCACCGCAAGCTGCTCGGCGAGATGGTCGCCAAGAGTCACTTCGGCCGCGACGAAGGCTTCAAGGTTGTAGTCGTCATCATTGGAGGCGCCGCCGCCCCATTCGGTGTAGGCGGTCGGCGCAGCGTCCTGCGCATTGCGGGCGGCCGCTTCCGCGGGCTCTTCGGAAAAGACGTTGTCGAGACGCGTATCCAGCGTTTGCTCGATCTCGGCGCGGCTGCCGAGGTCGCGGTTCATCCACTCTTCCTGGGCCGGCTCGAAGCTATCCGCCGCGCCATTCATTATCTCGGAAGGATTGGAACCGGAATCCTCGCCATAGTAGACCCCGACCGCAGCATCGGAATCGGAGAATTCGGCCCGTTCCGGCGCCGCCTCTCCGGCGACCGTCGGTTCGATGCCCTCGCTGGCCCGCTCCAGCAGCGGATTGCGCTCCAATTCTTCCTCGACAAAGGCCGAAAGGTCGAGATTGGACAGCTGCAGCAGCTTGATGGCCTGCATCAGCTGCGGCGTCATCACCAGCGACTGGGACTGGCGGAACTCTAATCTCTGCGTCAGCGCCATGGAGGCAAGAACGATCCGTAAAAACTGGTCCGATTCTTGCTTAGCTTAGTCCAAAGCTGATGTACACGCCTTGACGGATTGGAAAATCTGATTAAGGCCCGATCGGCAAAGGTGGTTACCGGTTTGGCAGCGGCAACGCCAGGATCAGAGCCGGAATTCCTCGCCAAGGTAAAGACGGCGGACGTCCGGGTTGTTCACGATCTCGTCCGGATTGCCTTCGGTCAAGATCTCCCCCGCATAGACAATATAGGCGCGATCGGTCAGGCCTAATGTTTCCCGCACATTGTGGTCGGTGATCAAGACGCCGATGCCGCGATTGGTGAGATGGCGCACGAGGTCCTGAATGTCGCCCACCGCGATCGGATCGATGCCGGCGAAGGGTTCGTCGAGCAGCATGTAATTGGGGCGGGTGGCCAGCGCGCGGGCGATTTCGACGCGCCGCCGCTCGCCGCCCGACAGCGCGATCGACGGTGTCTTGCGCAACCGCGCGATGTTGAATTCGTCGAGCAGCGAATCAAGCTCCGCCTCGCGCTTCTTGCGTGAAGGCTCGACGACCTCCAGCACCGCGCGGATGTTCTGCTCCACGGTAAGACCGCGAAAGATCGAGGCTTCCTGCGGCAAATAACCGATGCCAAGCCGGGCGCGCTGGTACATCGGCAGCTTGGTGACGTCGTGGCCATCGAGTTCGATGGCGCCGCGATCGGCCTTGATCAGGCCGGTGATCATGTAGAACACCGTGGTCTTGCCGGCGCCGTTCGGGCCGAGCAGACCGACAGCCTCGCCGCGGCGGACATAGATGCTGACGCCGCGCACCACCTGGCGGGTGCCAAAACTTTTTTCCACGCTATGCACAGCCAGATAGCCCGGCCGCCGCAACAACTGCGGGCCGCCAGCGCCGTTGGTCTTCGCACCGGCCTTGGCACTGGTCTGGGCATTGGTCCTGGTGGGCTGGTTCGCCGGCTTGGCGCGGGGGCGCGGCTTTTCGGCACGTGGCGGATGATCGACTCTCGGCGGCGGTGGCCGGGGCAAATCAAGGCCGGGCTGCGGCCCATCGCGCGCGATCGGCGGCGCATCGCGGACCGGCTTCGTCAGCATGTTGCCGAAGGAATCGCCAAGCGCGGTGATGTCGTCACGCGCGCGCGCAAATCCAGCCCGGCCGCGTTTGGCGGGGCGTCGACGGAACATGCCGAGAATATCCACCATCCCCGCTTCGCTCAGCCTTTCACGGTGATCCCGCAACCCGGCGCGACGGCTTGATTCGCACGCGCAGCATGAAGGAATGGATGTCCCTTGCCCAGCGAAGCACCCGCGAGTTCCGCCGTTGCATCGCCTGCTGGTAGATACAGCCTGCCGCCGCGGGGTTCAACCTCGACCGGCCGAGGCGCCATACAAGTGATTGATATTATTTTGGTTTATTTGAGCCAGTCGATGGGCCGGCGGTGGCTGGGCCACCCGGCAGTATCGGACCGCCGGTCTGGCCGGACGACTGAAACAGGCCCTGCACCCGCCCTGAATCGGATTCCACGCGCGACACCCCCGTCGTCATGTCCACCAGCAGCCGGTCACCGCGCAGCACGTTCTTGCCCTGGGTCAGGACGACCCCGCCAAGCATGGTGATCAAGTTGCTCTTGGTATCGAATACCGCGGTCTCTCCGGTCACGACTTGATCCTTCTGGGTCACGACCACGTTGCCGCGCGCCTCCAGCCGCTTGATCGACGAACTGCCGCCGGGACCGGGCGTGGTGGATTGCATCGGGGCTGATTTGGCCGCGGCTTTGCTGTTGGCAGGCGGCGCGGGCGCGGCGGCGGGCGCCTGTGTGGATTCGTAGAACACCACCAGCGTCTTCGACGTCATGGTGGTGTCGCCTTGCACCACCTTCACATTGCCGGAGAAGGTCGCTTCCTTTTTCTTGTCGCGCATCTCGAGCGTGGCGGCGTCGATGTGAATGGGCTGGTCGCGATTTTGCGAGAAACCCTGCATCGCGTTGGGCACGCCGTTAACCGCGCTTTGTGCGCCGGCCTCGCCGGCCGCGATTGTCGCGAGCGCGAGGGCGAACGCGCATACATGCCGCGCGATGCGTCGAGCCGAAGGTGCGCGTGGAGACGACGTCGGCATCGGGATCACTTCGAGTTCGCGGATTTATTGGAAATGGATCGCGTCTTCACTGGCGTCGGAGGCTCCACGGGGGCAGCGGGCATGGCCGCGGCCTGATCGGGGGCAGCGCTATTGAGACTGTCCAGATTCATCACCACGTTGCCTTCGAATCGCACGAACTCGCCGCCGCCGTAAATCCGCAAGCGGTCGGCACTGAGTGTCCCGTTTGTCAATTTGACGTCGACGTGTTCGTCCGACGTCACCGTATTCTTCGCCATATCGACAAAGGCCTGACTGAGGCGTGCCTCATAGCCGCTCGAGGTCTGCAGGAAGATGTCCTTGTGCAGATCGAGCGTTTGCGCCTTGTTGTCGAACAGGCCGGTGCGGGCGTCGAGGATGACGGTCGACTGATCCTCCGTCAAAAGCTTGGCGCGAAGCGCCTTGAGCTCGACATGGTCGGGATCGGTCACATCCTGGGTCGCCGTTTTGGCCCAGAGCTCGTAGGGTCGCCGATCGGTGGAGTAGCCTGCCAGATGCGGCGATTCCATCGTGATCTTGGTGCCGGAGACGACAAGGTTTCCCATATCGAGCGGCAGCTTCGGCATCAGCATGCGGAATGGATTGAAGACCGACACCGCGACGATGGCCGCAAGCGACAGCGCCACTGCCGCGGGGACCGCGACACGCAGCATCCGCACCATCCGGCTGTGGCGCGCGGCGATGGCAAAGCGCGCCTCTAGCCCGGCTTGGTAGGCTGGATTCTGGACCGAGTTCACCGCTGCTCCGAAGCGACAGATTGATCAGCTATACTACCCGGCATTGCCGGATTATGCAGCCCGCGACACCGGGTAGAAGTATGACCGAAACGGGGCGGTAGTCCGCGTCTCGCGGGATACGAGGAACGCTCACGAATGGGCGAAAATGTCCTCGGCCCCCCAGCCCTGCAGGTCAAGTTTTGCCCGTGTTGGCAGGAATTCGAAGCACGCCTTCGCCAGGTCCGCGCGCCCCTCGCGCGCCAGCATGCCGTCGAGGCGTTCGCGGAGGGCGTGCAGATGCAAGACGTCGGAGGCCGCGTAGGCCAATTGCGCTTCGCTCAAGGCTTGCGAGCCCCAGTCGCTCGACTGCTGCTGCTTTGACAGATCGATGTTGAGCACCTCGCGCACCAGATCCTTCAGCCCATGGCGATCGGTGTAGGTGCGACTGAGGCGTGAAGCGATCTTGGTGCAATACGCCGGCTGTGGCATGACGCCGAAGGCGTGATAGAGCACGGCAATATCGAAGCGCGCGAAATGAAAGATCTTGGTGATCGTGGGATCGGCCAGCAGCGTCTTCAAATGCGGCGCATCGGTATGGCCCAACGGAATCTGCACCACATCGGCGCTGCCGTCGCCGCTCGATAGCTGCACCACGCAGAGCCGGTCGCGGTGCGGATTTAATCCCATGGTCTCGGTGTCGATCGCTACCGAGCCGGTGTAGCGGCTAAGATCGGGCAGGTCGCCGCGATGCAGGCGTACGGTCATGATGTCTTGATCTCTCGGGCTTCGTCGAATCGACGCTTCGCCAATCTATCGCTCATCACTCCGGCTGGCGACGTCGAACCGGCGCGACCCGGCGCAATCGCGGGACCGCCGGTTCTTAGAGGAGGCCTGGTCATGGCGGTTTCTCCCTAGCCTATACGCGTTTAAGACGACGGCACGCGAGCCCGAAACTGAAAGAATCGGCGGCACCTCGGGGAAAAAGGCCCCGGGACGCTCCTATGTATGTCGCCTTGTATATTATGAAGGTCGACATACTGATTTTCCAACGTTATTTAGGAGCATGGCAAAAGGCTCTGATTCCAAAGGGAAAACACTGGCCGCTGCGGCGACGCTGTTTCGCCAGCAGGGCTATCATGGCAGCGCGCTGCACGACGTTCTGGCGGCCAGCGGGTCGCCGCGCGGCTCGCTTTATTTTCATTTTCCCGCCGGCAAGGAACAGATCGGCGCGGCCGCTTTGGCGCTGTCGGCGGAGGCCGTGCGTGAGGGCATCGCCCAGGCGGCAGAGGCATCGGAGAATGCCGAAATTTTTCTGGTGCGGATCGTACGCGCCATGGCGGCGGATCTTGAGCGCTCCGGTTTCAAGGAAGGTTGTCCGATCGCGACCACAGCCCTGGAAACCTCCGCGCAATCCGAAGCGCTTGGCACGGCCGCCCGCAACGCATTCCAGAAATGGGAGCTTGAAATCAAACGAGGCCTGTTCCGCTTCGGCCTGTCGGCGGGCGATGCAGATATCGTCGCAACGATGGCTCTGAGCCAGATCGAAGGCGCGCTGCTGCTCGCGCGGACCCATCGCAGCCTTACGCCGATCCACCGCGCCGAGCAGGCACTGAAGTGCCTGCTGCGCGCCCTACACGACAAACATTGATAATAGCTGCCGAATTCGGGGCTCCGCGAATGGCGGGCTTGGGCAAAATGGTGCCCAGGAAAGGACTCGAACCTTCACGGCCGTGAAGCCACTGGCACCTGAAGCCAGCGCGTCTACCAATTCCGCCACCTGGGCCCGGGCCGGTTAGTACGGATGCCTCGCGCGCTTGTCAAATTGGCGCAAGGCTAGCCAAATAGGCTGTACAGCACCGACACGATCGCGTATCGCGAATCCGCTAGATGCAAGCAATCCAACGCATTGACCGGCAGGAATTGACCCTTATGGCCTCCAATCTGGACACCCTGGTTACGGTTTTCGGAGGATCGGGCTTCCTGGGGCGAAACGTGGTTCGCGCGCTATGCAAGCGCGATTATCGCATCCGGGTTGCGGTGCGGCGCCCGGAACTGGCCGTGCATTTGCAGCCCGCCGGCAAGGTCGGCCAGATCCACAGCGTGCAGGCCAATCTGCGCTATCCGGGGTCGGTCGAGGCCGCGATGCGGGACTCCCATGTCGCCATCAATCTCGTCGGCATTCTGACCGAGAGCGGCGCCCAGACGTTCGAGGCGGTGCAGGGCAACGGCGCCGAGACGGTAGCGAAGGCGGCAAGTGCCGCCGGTGCCCGCATGGTGCATGTCTCGGCAATCGGCGCCGACGAGAATTCGCCGTCGCGTTATGCCCGTGCCAAGGCGGCAGGCGAAAAGGCCGTGCTGGCGGCGCTGCCGTCAGCCACGATCCTGCGGCCCTCTGTCTTGTTCGGACCCGAGGATGAATTCACCAACCGCTTCGCGACGCTTGCGCAGCTATCTCCGGTGCTGCCGCTGATCGGTGGCGGCGAGATGAAGTTGCAGCCGGCCTATGTCGGCGATGTCGCGACCGCGGTCGCCGACGCTGTCGATGGCAAGGCCAAACCCGGCGCGGTTTACGAACTCGGCGGGCCGGAAGTGTTGACCATGCGCGAGATCATGAAAATCATCCTCGACATCACCGATCGCAATCGGATGCTGGTGTCGCTGCCGTTCGGGCTTGCAAAATTGCAGTCGCTGTTGCTGCAGTTCGCGCCCGGACCGTTCAAGCTGACGCCGGATCAAGTGGCGCTGCTGCGGTTCGACAATGTGGTGTCGGACGCGGCGAAAGCTCAAGGTCTCACTCTCGAAGGGCTCGGCATCGCGCCGGATTCGATCGAAGCGATCGCCCCGCAATATCTGTGGCGCTTTCGCCCCGCGGGCCAGTTTCAGCGCAACAACGCCTAGACACTATCTTGTAAACTTTATCTTCCCATCGCCAGCGCCATCAGGCCGAGCGTGCCGACGATCACGCGCCACCAGGCGAACAGTGTAAAACCGTGGCGGGTGACGTAGCTCAGGAACGTCTTCACCACGATGATCGCGGTGATGAACGAGACCACGAATCCGATCGCGATGACGCCGACGTGATCGGTCGTCATCTCGGCGCGGTTCTTGTAGAAATCATAAGCGAAGGCGCCGACCATGGTCGGGATCGCGAGGAAAAACGAGAACTCCGCCGCCGCGCGCTTGTCGGCGCCCAATAACATCGCGGCGACAATGCTGGCGCCGGAGCGCGACACGCCGGGTATCATCGCCAGGCACTGCGCGAAGCCGATCCACAGATAGGTCAGAAGCGGAAACCGGGTGGCGTCGTGTTCGTGCGGTTTATGATCAAGCTGATCGACCCATAGCAAGATGGCACCGCCGACGATCAGCGAAAAGCACACCACCCAGGGATTGAACAGGACCTCCTTTATATATTTGCCCGCAATCAGACCGATGACAACCGCGGGCAGGAACGCCACCAGCACGCCGACGACGAATCGCCTGTCGTCGGAATTGGAGAACATGCCGAGCGCGATCCGCCACAATTTGGCAAAGTAAATCACAAGAATTGCCAAAATTGCCCCGAGCTGAATCAGCACCGTAAAGCTGTTCCAGAAGCTGCCCTCGCCGAGATTGAAGAATCGTTCCGCCAGCAGGAGATGGCCGGTGGAGGAGACGGGCAGGAATTCGGTGACGCCTTCGACGATGCCAAGAATCACCGCCCGCACTGCATCTGACATCATTGACCAGGTCCGTTATTGGGATTGGTTTGCGAGGCGAAAAGCCGGGGCTCTTCTCGCTTATTCGCCTCCGAGCCGCAATCGCAAAATGCAAGCGCGCGGGCTTGCCTCATGTGTCTGCTTGGGTAGTTTGACGCCCCGCTTATGCCGCTTTCGATTTGAAGTTCCCCAATCGCATCCGCTTGTGTCACGGGAACGTCAAAATCGGCGGCGCGGCGTTTGAACGTTTTGTTAAGGGCTACGACATACCCAAAGGCTGCATGCTCACGCTCTATCATCACGCGTTCTGTCCGCATTCGCGCTTCGTCCGCCTCGTGGCGGGCGAATATGGTTTCGATTTGCGCCTGGTGGAGGAGCGGGGTTGGGAACGGCGCGAGGCGTTTCTGGCGCTCAATCCCGCCGGCACCACGCCGGTGTTGATCGATGAAGGCCGGCCGGCAATTCCCGGCGCCGCCATCATCGCCGAATATATCGATGAGACGCATGGCGCCGAGACGGGCGAACGCAGGCTGTTACCAACCACGATCGGCGAGCGTATCGAAGTGCGTCGTCTGATGGCCTGGTTCAACGACAAATTTTTCGAGGAAGCCTCCAATCCGCTGGTCACCGAGCGTATCTATAAGCGCTTCATGGGCGAGCGGAACGGCGGCGGCGCGCCATTGGCCGACGTGATCCGCGCGGCGAAGACAAATGTGCGCTATCATCTCGCCTATATCGGCTGGCTCGCGCGGACGCGGAATTTCCTGGCCGGCGACCGGCTGACCTATGCGGATCTCGCCGCCGCGGCGCACCTTTCCGCGATCGACTATTTGGGCGATGTGCCATGGAACGAGGACGACGCAGCAAAGGCGTGGTACGCGCGGGTGAAATCCCGCCCGTCGTTCCGCCCGCTGCTGAGCGAGTGGCTGGCGGGCGTGCCGGCGTCGCGGACCTACGTGGACCTCGACTTCTGAATGCCGTCGCGAAACTCTCGCCTGCCGAACTGAAGAGCGCGCTCGGACGTGAAGCGCGCGGGCTTGGCTTCGACTGCGCCGGGGTGACCGAGCCGGGCGCGATCGCGGAAGCTGCAAAACATTTCCGCGAGTTCCTCGATGCCGGCGCGCACGGCGACATGGCTTGGCTCGCCGCCGACCCCGAGCGCCGCGCCGATCCGCGCGCGCTGTGGCCCGCCGTACGTTCCGTGATCATGCTAGGGCTCAATTACGGGCCCGAGGAGGATCCGCTTACCCTGCTGGAAAGCCGCACGCACGGCGCGATCTCGGTCTATGCGCAAGGCGACGATTATCACGATCTGATCAAGAAACGGCTGAAGGCGTTGGCGCGATGGCTGGTCGCGGCGTCAGGTTGCGAGGTCAAGGTATTCGTCGATACCGCCGCCGTGATGGAAAAGCCGTTGGCGCAGGCGGCGGGACTGGGCTGGCAGGGCAAGCATACCAACCTCGTCTCGCGCGAATTCGGCTCGTGGCTGTTTCTGGGCGCGATTTTCACCACGCTGGATTTACCGCGCGACGATGCTGACATCGACCATTGCGGCTCGTGCCGGGCCTGCCTCGATATCTGCCCGACGGCTGCGTTTCCGGCTCCCTACAAGCTCGACGCGCGGCGCTGCATCTCCTATCTCACCATCGAGAGCAAGGGCGCCATCCCGCACGAATTCCGCAAAGCGATCGGCAATCGTATCTATGGCTGCGACGATTGCCTTGCGGTGTGTCCGTGGAACAAGTTCGCGCAGACCGGGCACGAAACAAAACTCGCCGCGCGCGATGAATTGCGCGAGCCTCGACTTTCAGAGCTGGCGCGGCTCGATGACGCTGCATTTCGTACCCTTTTTTCGAAATCGCCGGTCAAGCGCATCGGCCGCGACCGCTTTATCCGCAATGTGCTGATCGCAATCGGCAACTCCAATGACGCCGCCTTAGCCGAAGTGGCCGAGCGGCTACTGGAAGATAAAAGCCCGCTAGTCCGCGGTGCCGCGGTGTGGGCGCTGTTGCAATTGATTGATCGGGAGGAATTTTCCAAACGCGCGGCCAGCGCACTCCGCACCGAGAGCAACGAAACCGTTCGCTCCGAATGGCGTTGCGCCTAACTCCTCACCTGATCTCCTCTACCGCGGCGATAATACGCGCAATGTCCTGCGGCCGCGACAGGCGGTGATCGCCGTCCTGGATCACCGTCAGCACGACGTCGTCGGCTGGCAACCGATGCGCGAGCGCCAAGGCATGCTTCCACGGCACATCCCTGTCCTGGGCGCCTTGCAGGATGCGCACCGGGCAACCGACATCGATCGAGCCGCCCAGCAACAAATGGTTGCGGCCCTCCTCGATCAAGGCGCGCGTGATCGGATAGGGCGTGCCGTCGCCATATTCTGATGGCCGCAGCCAAACGCCCCTGGTCTCGATCTCCTGGCGAATCTCGGGCGAAAAGCCATTCCACATCAGCTCCTCGGTAAAATCCGGTGCCGGCGCGATCAGCACGAGGCCGGCCAGCGAGACGCCGCCAGCCTGTTTTGCGATCTCGCGCGCGAGCAGCAGCGCGATCCAGCCGCCCATTGAGGAGCCGATCACCACCTGAGGTCCGCGGCAGAATTGCTGGAACACCGCCACACTCTCTTCCAGCCAGCGCCCGATAGTGCCTTCTTCGAAGCGGCCACCGGATTCGCCGTGGCCGGAATAGTCGAAGCGGACGCAGGCGCGGCCATGTTCCGCCGCCCAGGCATCGAGCGCGAGTGCCTTCGTGCCCACCATGTCCGAGTTGAAACCGGCGAGCCAGAACAGCCCCGGCGCTTGGCCGGCGCGGGCGCGTACCGCGATCCGGCGCATGGCGCTACCTTTGCCGACCTCGATGAACGCGGGTGACTCAGTGGGACCTGCCGTCGAATTCATCATGGAACGTTTTACTCGGTTTTGTTGTTGGAGCGGGCGCCCGCAGTCGATCAATGGACGCCAATAACGACCTAAGGCATTCCCTGCGCTTGCGGAACGGGCGATTGGTGGCTATGTCGCCCTGCGTGACCAAAATGCTTCGCATTTGATGGTTTTTCGTACCTTGAGCTGTGAGTTTGCTTGCCCGTTGGGGCTTCTTCCTTCACACTGTCACCTTCGTTCACAACTTTGGAGAGCTACCCATTCGCCGTCCCAACAGAGCCCCGCCCGCTGCCACCAAAGACGGGCCGCGCACCAATGATGATATCCGCAACGCGCAGATCCAGCTGATCGATCAGAATGGTACGAACCACGGAACCGTCGAAACCGTGGTCGCCATCAAGATGGCCCTCGAAGCGGGCATGGATCTTGTGGAGATTTCGCCGAACACCAATCCTCCCGTTTGCAAGATCATGGACTACGGGAAGTTCAAATATTCCGCGCAGAAAAAAGCCGCGGAAGCCCGCAAGAAACAGAAGGTCGTCGAGATCAAGGAGATCAAGCTGCGGCCGATGATCGACGATCACGACTACGACGTGAAAATGCGCGCGATGCAGCGTTTCTTCGAGGAGGGCGACAAGGTCAAAGTCACCTTGCGCTATCGCGGCCGCGAAATGGCGCACCAGGAGATCGGCACCAAGCTCCTGGACAAGGTCAAGAGCGACGTCGCCGAGATCGCCAAGGTCGAGCAGGACGCAAGATTTGAAGGCCGCCAGGTGGTGATGGTGCTGGCGCCGCGCTGATTGGTGTTAGTGGGATTGCCGACTTGAAAACGGCCCGTCAGACGATCTGGCGGGTCGATTTCTTTGGCCGCCGATCAGCTCAGGTGATCTGGCGCGGAAAAAAAACGGCGAGGGCGGCAATCGATTGGTGAGAACCGGTCATACTCTGTCCTGTTATGAGCTTGGTGTTAGTGGCACCACGCAGTTCGTCAGAGGATCGCCTTCCGCGGTTCATCGTTGCCAATTCGCTTCCGCTCTGCCATAAGCCCAGCCTTCATCGCCCGGCTGATCAAGGGCTGCCGTGTCGATGCCCGTGCGGGTTTCTTTTTTTTGAGAAACTTGAGCACTTTCAACGCTCTAACGAGCATTTTAGCCGCGAAAGCGCCCCTTTGGGCGCGTCTTCCTGCGGCCGATAGGAGAGCCAAATGCCCAAGCTGAAGACCAAGTCGGGCGCCAAAAAGCGCTTCAAGGTGACTGCCAACGGCAAAGTGATGCACGCCCAGCGCGGCAAGCGCCACGGCATGATCAAGCGGACAAAGAAGCAGATTCGCCAGCTTCGCGGCACCCGCGTGCTGTTCAAGACCGACGGCGACAACGTCAAGAGGTACTTCTTGCCGAACGCCTGATCGCGCGCGCTTCTCGTCGCAAAGCCGAGCCGCGTTCGCGCGGCGACCTGTCAGCTCTTTTCAAATCGAGGATTTAAGTCATGTCTCGCGTCAAACGCGGTGTGACCTCTCACGCCAAGCACAAGAAAGTCTACAAGGCCGCCAAGGGATTCCATGGCCGCCGCAAGAACACCATCCGCGCCGCCAAAGCCGCGGTCGAGAAGGCCGGGCAATATGCCTTCCGCGATCGCAAACGCAAGAAGCGCACTTTTCGGGCACTTTGGATCCAGCGCCTGAACGCCGCGGTCCGTCCCTTTGGCATGACTTACAGCGTCTTTATCAACGGCCTTTCCAAATCCGGCATTACTGTGGACCGCAAGGTGCTGTCGGATCTCGCCATCCACGAGCCGGCGACGTTCCAGGCAATCGCCGAGAAGGCCAAGGCCGCGCTGGCAGCGTGACGCTTCGCTCTTCATTTGCGCTCCGCCACGTCTTGGAAGCCGTCATGGCCGGGCTTTGTCCCGGCCATCCACGTCGTCCCCTTGCGGAGCGCGCCAAGAAGTGGATGCCCGGCGTCGCAGACAAGTTTACGCAGTCTACGAAAAGCAGACATGCTATGGCCGGGCATGACGCAGCTAGGAGCATGGGATTAGCATCCTAGCGAAAGGGATTGCCATGTCCGGCCTCGCCAAACTCGAAACGGAAATCCTCGACCAGATCGCTGCCGCCGGCGATGAAGCAGCGCTGGAAGCTGTGCGCGTCGCGGCGCTGGGCAAGAAGGGCTCGATCTCCGCGTTGCTGGCCACGCTCGGCAAGATGTCGCCGGACGAGCGCAAGACGCAAGGTGCGGCGATCAACCTCGCCAAGGACAAGGTGACGGAGGCGCTCGCCGCGCGCCGCGACGTCCTGAAATCGGCAGCGCTTGATGCGCGACTCGCATCCGAGACCATCGACGTCACGCTGCCGCTGCGCGAGACTCCGGCGGAAGCGGGCCGGATTCATCCGCTCAGCCAGGTGATGGACGAGCTGACCGCGATTTTCGCCGATATGGGATTTGCGATCGCCGAGGGTCCCGACATCGAGACCGATGATTACAACTTCACCAGGTTGAATTTCCCGGAAGGCCATCCGGCGCGGGAGATGCACGACACCTTCTTCTTCAAGCCGAAGGAAGATGGTTCGCGCATGCTGCTGCGAACGCACACCTCGCCGGTGCAGGTGCGCACCATGCTGAGCCAACAGCCGCCGATCCGTGTGGTTTGTCCGGGGCGCACCTACCGTATCGATTCGGACGCGACCCATACGCCGCAGTTCCACCAGGTCGAGGGCCTCGTCGTCGACAAAGGCTCGCATCTCGGCCACCTCAAATGGATCCTGCACGAGTTCTGCAAGGCATTCTTCGAGGTCGATCACATCAATATGAGGTTCCGGCCGTCGTTCTTTCCGTTCACCGAGCCATCGCTTGAAGTCGACATCCAGTGCCGGCGCGACAACGGCGAAATCCGTTTCGGCGAGGGCGAGGACTGGCTGGAGATTCTGGGCTGCGGCATGGTGCATCCAAACGTGCTGCGCGCCTGCGATATCGATCCCGACGTCTATCAGGGCTTTGCCTGGGGTATGGGGATCGACCGCATCGCGATGTTGAAATACGGCATGTCCGATTTGCGGCAATTGTTCGAGAGCGACGTGCGCTGGCTCAGTCACTACGGCTTCAAGCCGCTCGAGGTCCCGAGCCTGGCGGGAGGGCTGAGTTCGTGAAATTCTCGCTCTCCTGGCTGAAGGAACATCTCGACACCGACGAGCCGGTCGAAAAACTCGCCGACAAGCTCACCATGATCGGGCTTGAGGTCGAGAAGATCGACGACAAGGCGAAGGCGCTGGCGCCGTTCACCATCGCGCGGGTGATTTCCGCCGAACAGCATCCCAACGCGGACCGGCTGCGGGTGTGCATGGTCGATCCCGGCAACGGCAGCGCGCCGGTGCAGGTCGTTTGCGGCGCGCCGAATGCGCGCGCCGGGTTGATCAGCGTGTTCTCGGCCCCTGGCACCTTCATCCCCGGCAAGAACATCACGCTTGGCGTCGGCACCATCCGCGGCGTCGAGAGCCGCGGCATGCTGTGCTCTGAGGCGGAACTGCAGCTTTCGGAGAATCACGACGGCATCATGGAGCTGCCGGCCGATGCGCCGGTTGGTGCGCCCTACGCGCAATGGGCTGCGCTCGGCGATCCCGTCTTCGAGATCAACCTGACGCCGAACCGGCAAGACTGCGCGGGCGTGCACGGCATCGCCCGCGATCTTTCAGCCGCCGACATGGGCAAGTTCAGGGATCCCGGCATCAAGCCGGTCAAGGGTGAATTCCCCTGCCCGGTCAACGTGACGGTCGAAGATGCGAGCCTTTGTCCCGGCTTCGCGGTGCGGCTGGTACGGGGGGTCAAGAACGGGGCGTCCCCGGAATGGCTGCAGCGGCGACTGAGCTCGATCGGCTTGCGGCCGATCAACGCGCTGGTCGATATCACCAACTTCATGACGTACGACCGCGCCCGCCCCCTACACGTGTTCGACGCCGGGAAGGTAAGCGGCAATCTCACCGTGCGCCGCGCGCGCGACGGCGAAACGCTGCTGGCGCTCGACGGCCGCACCTATACGCTCGATGCCGGCATGTGCGTGATCGCGGACGATCACGGCGTCGAATCGCTCGCGGGCATCATGGGCGGCGAAGCCTCCGGCTGCGACGCGAACACCACCGACGTGCTGATCGAATCGGCGCTGTGGAACGAGATCAACATCGCCCACACCGGCCGCAAGCTCGGCATCAATTCGGACGCGCGCTATCGTTTCGAGCGCGGCGTCGATCCAGCCTTCATGGTGCCGGGGCTGGAGCTGGCAACGCGCCTGGTGATGGAGATCTGCGGCGGCTCGCCGTCGGAGAACGTCGTGGTCGGCAAGAGCTTTGGCGACGACCGCGTGATTGAGTTTCCGTTGACCGAGGTCAAGCGGCTCGCCGGCATCGACGTGCCGATGGTCGAGATGCGGCGCATCCTCAGCCATCTCGGTTTCATGATGGCGGGCAGCGGCCCGGTCGTGAAGGTCGCGATCCCCTCCTGGCGTACCGATGTGCACGGCAAGGCCGATATCGTAGAGGAGATCGTGCGCATCGTCGGCGTCGACAAGGTGCCGATGACGCCGTTCGGGCGCGGCGAGGAGCCGCGCAAGCCGGTGCTGACCCAGATCCAACTGCGCACGCGCCTCGCCAAGCGCGCGCTCGCCGCGCGCGGCATGGTCGAAGCGGTGACGTGGTCGTTCATCTCAAGACCTGCGGCCGAATTGTTCGGCGGCGGAGCGAGCGAACTTGCGCTCGCCAACCCCATCGCTTCCGACCTCTCCGACATGCGGCCGAGCCTGCTGCCCGGCCTGGTCGCCGCCGTGCAGGCCAATGGCAATCGCGGCTTTCTGGATGCGGCGCTGTTCGAAGTCGGCCAGATCTTCAAGGGCGATAGACCTGAGGATCAACTGACAGCGGCATCGGGCGTGCGCCACGGCTTTGCCTCGTCGCAAGGCTTGGGGCGGCACTGGTCCGGCTCGAAGACGGCAGATGCGCTGGATGCCAAGGCCGATGCGCTCGCAGTGCTCGCTGCCGTCGGAGCGCCGATACAGGCGCTGCAGATCGCGCCGAGCGGAGCGAGCTGGCTGCATCCCGGCCGCTCCGGCACCATCCAGATCGGGCCGCAAAACGTGCTCGGATATTTCGGCGAATTGCATCCGCGCACGCTGGAGCAGCTCGGCGCCGACGGCCCCTTGATGGCGTTCGAGGTGATCCTCGAGCGTATTCCGGCGGCCAGGCAGAAGCCGACCCGCGCTAAGCCGGTGCTCGAGCTCTCCGCGTTCCAGCCAGTGTCGCGCGATTTCGCCTTCATCGTCGACCGCAACGTCAAGGCCGGCGACATCGTGCGCGCAGCGCAGGGCATCGACAAGAAGCTGATTGCGGATGTCACCGTGTTCGATGTTTATGAAGGCAAGGGCATCGATGACAACAAGAAGTCGATCGCCATCGCCGTGACCATGCAGCCGCGCGAAAGGACCATGACCGATCAGGAAATCGATGCGGTGGCGGCGAGGATCGTCGCCGAAGTAACGAAGAAGACCGGCGGCGTCTTGCGCGGATGATCTTGCCGGACCTGATCCCACCGGAGGTCAGCGTCAATGCCGCGATCGCCATCTGCACGATTGCCTTCATATCTGGGACCGCGCGCGGATTTTCCGGCTTCGGCTCTGCGCTGATCTTCATGCCTCTCGCAAGCAGCATGGCGGCGCCGCGCCTGGTCGCAGCGCTTTTGCTGATCATCGATTTCGTCGCGGCGGCACCGCTGATCCCGAACGCGTGGAAGCGCGCCGACCGCAAGGCAACGGCAGTCATGGTGTTCGGCGCGCTGATCGGCGTGCCCATCGGAACGTACTTCCTGAGCCGGCTCGATCCTGTGACGACGCGCTGGATCATCTCGGCTTTCGTGTTCGCGCTATTGCTGCTGCTGGTATCAGGCTGGCGCTATCGCGGCGGGGATCATGCCGCGCTTTCCATTGGCATCGGCGGCCTGTCCGGTTTCTGCAGCGGCCTCGCGCAAACCGGCGGGCCTCCGATCGTCGGCTATTGGCTCGGGCGGCCGATCCCGTCCGTGATCGCGCGTGCCAACATCTTGCTGTTCTTTGGCGCATCGGATTTCTTTTCCGCCGTGAGTTATGCAACCACCGGCCTGATCACCGCGGAATCGATCAAGTTTTCGCTGATGGTCGGTCCGGTCTACGGCATCGGTGTCGCGTTCGGCGCGTCGCTGTTTGGCAAGGCCAGCGAGAGCGTGTTCCGATCGATCTGCTATGTCCTGATCGCGGCGGCAGTCGTCGTCGGCCTGCCGATGCTCGACGGCGTGCTTCGCGGGCGCTAGGCTCACCGGCGACGCCCAGCATGCCCGGGAGAATTCCATGATCGATCGCCGCAGTGCGCTGAAGCTGGCGCTCAGCAGCGCCGCCGCATTCGCAACCTCACCCGGGTTCGCGCAAACCGCGAAGCCGCGCACGCGGATCGTGTTCCTGGGCACCAAGGGCGGACCGCGGATCGGTGTCGGCGCTTCAAATCCCGCCAATCTCGTTGTGGTGAACGACACGCCCTTCGTGATCGATTGTGGCATGGGCGTGAGCCGCCAGCTCGTCAGCGCCGGCGTGCCGATTCCGTCGGTGAAATACATCTTCATCAGTCATCACCACTCGGATCACAATCTCGAATACGGCAACCTTTTCTACAACGCCTGGGTCGCCGGACTGTCGACGCCAATCCATTCATTCGGTCCCAACGGTATCGAGGCGATGACCAAAACCTATTGGGAACTGAACAAGTTCGACGTCGAGACCCGGATAGCGGATGAAGGCCGGCCCGATCCACGGCCGCTATTGGTCGCCAAGGACATCACCGAGGATGGGGTTGTGCTGCAGACGCCGGACGTGAAGGTGACGGCCTTCCGCACGCCACATCCGCCGATCGTCGATAACTTTGCCTATAAATTCGAGACGCCGGACGGCACTGTCGTTTTCTCCAGCGATACCGCCTACAATCCGAAGCTTGCGGAATTCGCAAAAGGTGCCGACGTGCTGGTGCACGAATGCCTCTATTTGCCAGCGGTCGATCGCCTCGTGATCAAGACCAAGAACGGCGCGACACTGAAAAAACATCTGTTGGAGAGCCATACCACTACCGAAGACGTCGGCCGCATCGCTGCCGCCGCCGACGTGAAGGTGCTGGTGATGAGCCACTTCGTGCCGGGCGACGACCCGCTGGTGACCGACGACAACTGGACCGAGGATGTGAAGAAGAACTATTCCGGCCGGATCATTGTCGCGAAGGACCTGATGGAGCTCAAGCTGCCGGTGTGACGCGATGCGCCCGCAAAATTCCGCCGGCAGCTTGCGCCATCAATCGATCGGGGAATATGGCCTCGCGGTTCTGCGGGGCGCGCCGCGATGCCGCGGTGTCCGTGCCGGCGCCTCGACCGGTGCGGTATCCTTCAGCGCGCCGATCCTGCGTAGCGCCGCCTCCGCCGCACGCTCTCCGCTCTCCCAGGCGCCGTCGACGGTTCCCCACAGCGTTTCATGGGTCGCTTCGCCGGCAAGGAAGAGCGCGCCGCCGAGTGTCTCCGTCAAAATCTTTCGCGACGGCTGGCCGCCCGGTGAGGCCGCCGACATCGCACCGAGCACATAAGGCTCTGCGTTCCATCGGGTCGCGCTCGACTTCTTCACCGCGGCGGCCGCGTCGCTGCCGAACAATTTGGTGAGCCACTCCACCGCGAAGCCAATCATTGCCCGCTCGCCCTGGCCTGAGAGATCGCGGCCGAACGAGCCCGCGACATCGATCGAGCACAGCGACGAGCCGCCGATATTGGCCGATAGCAGTGCTGTCCGCGTCGAGTTGCTCTGTTCGATGACGACGTCATCGCCGGACAGCCCCAACGGATTGCCCGGTATTTCCAGCGCGATGTGATCGTAGCTGCCGAGGCTCAGCTTCGCCGCGGCGTCGAACGTGCGCTTGGGAAGATCGGGTGCGAACTTGATATTGCCCGCGGTCAACACGCTGCTCGATACGGTAACGATCACAGCACGCGCGGAGATCTTGCCGATCGGCGTCTCCACGGCGACGTCGCGGCCCCAGACAATGCGGCTTGCGGGCGTCGACAGCGAAATCGGAACCTGCTCGCCGAGCTTTGCGATCAGCGCCCCCAGACCTTGCCGACAGGCGAATACGGAACTGCGGTCCTGTGCGCGGACTTTATCGACAGCGGAGATATCCTTCAGATCCTTGCCGGCAAAATTGGCGCCGAGTGCAAAGTCGACGGTGCCTGCCCAATCGCCGAGATCCTTTGGCAAGGCGGCGGCGCAGGATACATCGAATTTGCGCGAGGCGTCATCGATGGCACGGCTGGTGCGGACCAACGTTGCCAGGAATTCCTCGGTCTCACCGGCTCGCGCGTAGCGGCGCCCTATGCGGATTTTCTGACCCGACGGCGCGGTCACAATCTCGAGCCCGGCGGCACGCGCAAGCCTGATCATGGGGTTGCTGTCGGGATTGTGCATCCACCGCGCGCCGCGATCAAAGGGGACCGCGAAAGTCGAAACGTCGGTGAGACAGCGGCCGCCGACCCCGCCCGCCGCCTCCACCACGATCACCTTGCGGTTCGCAGCCATGATGCGCCGCGCCGCAGCGATACCCGCAGCACCTGCGCCGATCACGACAATGTCGGCCTCACGCGGCAACGGAGCCCCAAAGGCGCGCGCGCCTACCATCGGCGTCGCAAGTGCCGCGGAGGCCGACAGAAAGCCGCGGCGCGTCATGGTCATGTCATGGTTTCCGGAGACTTGAAAAGGATAGAACAGCTAGCGAACTTTGCTGTGACCGGCAACACTCATGGTGAATCAATCATGATTGATCGACGGCCCTGCATGAACCAAATTGCAACGGCTTTCGGCCATGATATGGAAGGGAAAAGCGGCCAGAAAAGGCTGCTGGGGGGAATTGCAATCATGGGCGTCATGCTCGATACGGTCGGCAAGCTCATTGCCGGCTACCTTCAGAAGGAGGTGCCGGGCTATGAGCCGTTCACGCCAAGCGATCCGGAGCATCTGCGCGGGATCATCGAGCCCGGCGATGTGCTCTTGGTCGAAGGCAACAACCGGATCTCCGGTATCATCAAGTATCTGACGCAATCCACCTGGTCGCATGCCGCGCTCTATGTCGGGCCAGTCGACGGCGCCCAGGAGCCCGACGGCGAGCCGCATGTCCTGATCGAGGCCTATATCGGCGAAGGCGTGGTTTCGGCGCCGCTGTCGAAATATTTTCCCTATCACACCCGGCTATGCCGCCCGGTGGGCTTGTCCTACGAAGACCGCACCACGGTGTGCCGCTACGCCATCAACCGGATCGGCTTCGGCTACGACACCAAGAACATCCTCGACCTGATGCGCTTTCTGATCCCGCTGCCGATCCCGCAGCGCTGGCGGCGGCGCTTGATCGCGTTCGGCTCCGGCGATCCCACCAAGATCATCTGCTCGGCGCTGATCGCGCAGGCATTTGACGCCGTGCGCTATCCCATCCTGCCGAAGATCACCCGCGCCGGCTCGCGCCAAGCGCGTCGTGAAATCCTGCATATCCGCGATTCGTCGCTGTACATGCCGCGCGACTTCGACATCTCGCCCTATTTCGAGGTCGTCAAACCCACCATCGTGCACGGCTTCGATTACACCGCCCTGCACTGGGCCGACAAGCAGAAGCCGCTCCAGGAGGTAGCGGGCGAATTCGGTGTGTTTCCAGAAACGCTCGAGTCGCCGCCGCTTGTTCCTGAAACGATTGACGAAGAGGCGCCGGTTCCGGCTGCAGAAGTAACCGCGCGCGACGCCGCGCCGCTTGTCGAGCGCGTCACGGTGGCGGAACACTACATGGTCGTCGAGTATGTCGAGGCTTGCCTGCCGGAACGCCGCGCCCGGCCGCGTGTGGTGGCTTAGAACAAATCAGCTTCGGCCGCGCCATCAGTTCGGCCGCGCGCTGCCTTCATACATGAACGTCATCGGCTTTGGCCCCGGTATATAGCCGGTCTCGATTCTGTCCATGCGGAAGCCCGCGTCTTCGATCATCGAGCGGATCGGGCGATTGAGATGACAGCCGCCACTGAAGCGTCGCCATGCCGGCGTCAGCAGGTCCTGCCACCAACGCACGCTCTCATCGGGGGCCCGGCCGTGCTCGGCGAACAGAAGCTTGCCGCCAGGCCGCAACACGCGCCGCATCTCGGCGAGCGCCGCGGGGGCTTGCGGGATCGAGCACAAGGTCCAGGTCGTGACGATCGTATCGACGCAATGGGTGTCGAGCGGAATCGCCTCGGCGGAGGCCTCGAGGAAGCGGACAGGCATATCGCTCGACGCGCCTTGAGCCATGCGCACAAGCCGCGGTGCCGGTTCGAGCGCAAGAACCTCCCGCACGGGCGGGCGATAGAATGGCAGGTTCATGCCCGAGCCGACGCCGATCTCAAGCACCCTGCCGTCTGCCGCGCCGATCACACGTTCGCGAAATGGCGTGAGCTCTTTATTGCGCATCGCAAGATCGCAGAGGCGCGGCAGGATGACGTCGTTGTAAAAGCCCATCGTCGCTCCGGATGTTCATCCAGCCGCATGACCAACGTGTGGCGGACCAATCGGTTCGAGCCCGAACTATCGGTCGGATCGGCCGATGACGGCCATCAGTTCCGATATCTTCTGGCGCTGATCGGCCTTGTTGCCGCTGGCGATCGCGCCTTCCACGCAATGCGCGACGTGATCCCTTAACACTTCTTCCTCGACGCGGCGAAGTGCCGCGCGCACCGCGGCGATCTGCGTGACGATGTCGATGCAATAGCGGTCCTCGTCGACCATCCTCGCCAGACCGCGGACCTGGCCCTCGATCCGGCTCAGGCGCTTTTGACAGGAAGCCTTGATGTCTTTTCGCATGCCGCCCATATACCCCTACAGGGTATATGTTTCAAGTGCCGGTGGAGAGATCGATGGGTACAACCGAACACGCGCCTGCCGGCAAAGTGAAGGCCTGCTGCGCCGATCATGCCGGTCACGGCCACCAGCAAGCGGTGCTTGATCCCGTTTGCGGCATGCGTGTCGACCCCGCGACGTCAAAACATCGCTTCGATCACCAAGGCGAATCCTTTCATTTCTGCTCGGCCGGCTGCCGGACCAAGTTCGCCGCCGATCCCGCAAAACATCTCGACAAGCAGAAGCCGCAGGCCGAGACGCCCGAAGGCACCACCTACACCTGCCCGATGCATCCGCAAATCCGTCAGCTCGGGCCGGGAAGCTGCCCGATCTGCGGCATGGCACTGGAGCCCGTGGTCGCAAGCCTGGACACGGCACCCAATCCCGAACTCGCCGACATGACGCGGCGGTTCTGGATCGGCCTTGTGCTGGCCACGCCTGCGGTCGTGCTGGAAATGGGTGGACATCTCGTCGGCGGCCACGGCCTGATCGATCCAACCCTATCGAACTGGATTCAGCTTGTATTCGCGACACCCGTCGTGCTGTGGGCGGGCTGGCCGTTCTTTGTTCGCGGCGGGCAGTCGCTCCTCACGCGCAATCTCAACATGTTCACGCTGATCGCGATGGGAACCGCTGTGGCCTACGGCTACAGCCTGGTCGCTACCGTCGTTCCGCAACTCTTTCCGGCCACCTTCCGCGGACATGGCGGCGCGGTTGCGGTCTACTTTGAGGCCGCCGCGGTCATTACCGTCCTGGTTCTGCTTGGACAGGTGCTGGAACTGCGGGCCCGCGAGGCGACATCCGGCGCGATCAAGGCGCTGTTGCAGCTCGCCCCGAAAACCGCGCGTCGCCTCGGCGACGATGGCGCCGACCATGAAGTCGAGATCGACGAACTCAAAGTTGGTGACAGATTGCGGGTGCGGCCGGGCGAAAAAGTGCCGGTCGACGGCATCATTCTCGAGGGCCGCTCCGCGCTCGATGAGTCGCTGGTAACAGGCGAATCCATGCCCGTTACCAAGGAGGCTGGCGGCAAGGTGATCGCGGGCACGCTCAACCAATCCGGCAGCTTTGTGATGCGCGCCGACAAAGTCGGCCGCGACACGCTGCTGTCGCAGATCGTGCAGATGGTCGCCGACGCGCAACGCTCGCGCGCGCCGATCCAGCGATTGGCCGATCAGGTCGCGGGCTGGTTCGTGCCGATGGTGATTGTGGCAGCGCTGCTCGCCTTTGCCGCTTGGGCCTCGTTCGGTCCGGAGCCGCGGATGGCCTTCGGCATGGTTGCGGCCGTCAGTGTCCTGATCATCGCCTGCCCCTGCGCTCTTGGGCTTGCCACGCCGATGTCGATCATGGTCGGCGTCGGACGCGGCGCGCAGGCCGGCGTCTTGATCAAGAACGCCGAAGCGCTGGAGCGCATGGAAAAGATCGACACGCTGGTGGTCGACAAGACGGGCACGCTGACCGAAGGCAAGCCGAAAGTGGTCGCCATCGTGCCGGCAATCGGATTTCGAGAAACCGAAATCCTGCGTCTCGCCGCCAGCGTCGAGCGCGCCAGCGAGCATCCGCTTGCGGACGCGATCATCCGCGCCGCCAAGGAGCGCAGTCTCGATTTGAGCAAGGTTGACGAATTCGATTCGCCGACCGGCAAGGGCGTCACCGGCAAGATCGACGGCAAACCCGTTCTGCTTGGCAATTCGAATTTCCTGACATCCCTCGGTGTCGAGACGGCGTTGCTCAATGCCGACGGCGAACGCCTGCGCGGAGACGGCGCCACCGTCATCAACATCGCGGTCGACGGAAAGCTCGCGGGATTGTTCGCAATCGCCGATCCGGTCAAGCAATCGACGCCGGACGCACTTAAGGAACTGGCAGCGCAAGGCATCAAGGTCATCATGCTAACCGGCGACAATCGGACCACGGCGAGCGCGGTCGCGCGAAAACTCGGGATCGACGATGTCGAGGCGGAGGTGCTTCCGGATCAAAAGAGCGCCGTCGTCGCCAAGCTGAAAAAGGCCGGGCGCATCGTCGCCATGGCCGGCGACGGCGTCAACGACGCCCCGGCGCTGGCCGCCGCCGACGTCGGCATCGCCATGGGCACCGGTACCGATGTCGCGATGGAGAGCGCCGGCATCACATTGCTCAAGGGCGACCTTGGCGGCATCGTTCGCGCCCGAAAACTGTCGCAGGCAACCATGAGCAACATCCGGCAGAACCTGTTCTTTGCGTTTATTTATAACGCTGCCGGCATCCCGATTGCCGCAGGCGTCCTCTATCCTGCGTTCGGCATCCTGCTGTCGCCGATCATCGCTGCCGCCGCGATGGCGCTGTCGTCGGTCAGCGTGGTCGGCAATGCACTGCGATTGCGGGTGACGCGGCTCTAAACATATCGGGTCACGCGGCCTTCGCCGATGTTCCCCGCGGCAGCCCGGCGCGTGCGAGCCCGCCATAGAGTGCTTCGCCCGACATTTCCGCTCGCAGGATCGCGCGCACCGCGACCAGCCGTTCGATATCGATGCCGGTGGCAAATCCCTTGCTTTCGCAGAGGAACACGAGGTCCTCGAACACGACATTGCCGGTGGCGCCCGGCGCGAACGGGCAGCCGCCGAGGCCACCGAGCGAGCCGTCGAGAACGCGCGCACCGGCATCGAGCGCCGCCGAAGCGTTGGCAATGCCCATGCCGCGGGTATCGTGCAGATGCACGCAGACCGGTTTCGAGCCGGCGATCCTGACCACCGCCCTGGTCAATTCGCCGACCTGCTTGGGGCCGGCATACCCGACGGTGTCGGCGACGGCGACCATATCGACGCCGACCTCGTATAATTTTTCGGCGATCCGGATCACCTCGTTCGGATCGACAGGGCCTACAATCGAACAACCCAGTGCCATCGAGATCCCTGCATTGACGACCGGCTTATGCGAGCTCGCATCGCGCAGTTCGCAGAGCCGCTTGACGTTGGCGATGGCGGATTCACGCGAGCGGTGGGCGTTGGCTTGGCTGTGTTCTTCAGTCGCCGAGACCACGGAAGCAATTTCAGCAATGCCCGACGCCAAAGCTTCGTTGACGCCGCGCTCGTTGAGCGCCAGCGCAACGCCGTGCGCTCCGGGAAGCTCAGTGATGGTTTTGACGATATCGCGCACATCGGCAAACTGCGGGAATGTCTTGGCGGGCAGGAACGAGCCGACCTCGAAGTACCGCACGCCGGCGGCATATTCTTCACGGATCCAGCGCTGCTTGACTGCAGTCGACGGGAACTTCTTCACAAGCTGCAGTCCGTCGCGCAAGCCTACCTCGCGCAAGCTGATACCATCGTCGGGATAAACGTCTTGAACGCGGCTCATGCGCGCCTCCTATCGGTTTTGGCAGTCGAAGTAACCCCTTCCAGTTCGGCACGAACAGCAGGCGTGTCGGCGCCAAGCACCGGCACCTTCAGCCCTTCGCCGATATGGCCGCCGTTCCACTCGATCGGAAGCGCGGGAACACGAAACGCCTTGCCATCGGCGTTGACGTTGTTGACGAGGCCGCCGGGGCGGAGCACGTGAGGATCGCTCAAAAGATCTTCGGGGCGGTTGATCGGCGAGAAGCAGATGTTCAGGGTGTCGAGCTTCTCCGAGAGCTCTGCCACGTTCCGGCGCTTGATCTCGTCCGCGACCCGCGGAATGATTCTTGCGCGCGCCAGAATCCGGTCGGTAGTGGTGCGCAAGGTGGGGTCCTCGGCAAATTCCTGCAAGCCGAATTCCCTGCAGAAGCTTTGCCAATGGCCTTCGGTGACGACGCCGATGAAGATGCGCCCGCCCCCGGCAGTATCGAAAATGTCGTAGATCGGCCAGGCGTGCTCGCGCTCCGGCATCGAGCGCGGCTTGTTGCCGGTCATTTCATATTCGACCATGTGCTGGGCGACCAGGAACAGGCAGTTCTCGAACAATCCGATGCGGATGTCAGCGCCGTCGGTGCGGCCGCCACGTTTTTGATAGAGCGCCGCGAGGATCGCGATCGCGCCGAACATGCCGCCCATGATGTCGTTGGCGGAAGAGCCGACGCGTTGCGGCTTGTCGCGGGTACCGGTCATGGCGGCCAGCCCCGACATCATCTGCACGACTTCATCGAGCGCGGGACGATGCTCGTAGGGGCCGGAGAGAAAGCCCTTGTGGCCGGCGACGATCAGATGCGGATGTTTTTGACGCAGTTCGTCGGTGCCGAGGCCCTGCTTCTCCAACTGGCCATCGCGAAAATTCTCCAAAAATACATCGGCGCTCGCGAGCAGCCGGTGCATGGTCTCGCGATCCGCTGGCTTTTCGAAATCAAGCACGACGCTGCGCTTGCCGCGGTTGAACAAAGGGAAGAACGAAGTGCCCATGCCCCCAAGGCTGCGGGTCTTGTCGCCTGCGGGTGGCTCGACCTTGATCACTTCGGCGCCCAATTGCGCGAGGATCATGCCGCAGGTCGGACCCATCACCATGTGGGTCATCTCGACGACCCTCACGCCGTCAAGCGGCAATCCCGTCCCGGTCATCGTCTTCTCCCGTTTGGTCCATCTGAAGCCAGATTAAGCCTTCAGGGGCGGTCTGGAAAATATAATCCGTGGAACGGTGCCTGCACCCCTGCATAACCCAAATGCGTGAAGGCCGGGCGGAATGGCGGGGCACGCCGCTCAACACATAAACCGCTCTTGTAAACCGCTCTTGCCGAGCACCCCGCGCATATCTACCTCTCGCGGGAGCCAAGAGAGGTATCACCGCCATGCTGGACGCCGCCGTCAAGGCGCTTTCGCAAATCATCTCGCCGCCGATGCGCTCGATCCTGTGGCGCTCGATCGCGCTCGCGCTGGTGTTGATCACGGTGCTCGCGATCGGCCTGCAGCGGCTGTTGAGCTTCCTTGCCACTTATGGCGAAGGCTGGGGCGAAGCGATGCTCGGCCCCGGTTTCCACACGCCGCTCAATGTGCTCGCCTGGATCGTGTCGATCGCCGCGGGCCTCGGCGTCGTGCTTGGCGGCATCTTCCTGATGCCGGCGATCACCTCGCTGGTCGCGAGCGTGTTCGTCGACGAGGTTGCCGATCATGTCGAGCAGGAACATTATCCTGCGGGGCAGCCGGGCACCGCGCTGCCCTTGAGCCTTGCCATGCAAGAGGGCATCAAGACCGCGCTACTGACGATCCTTGTCTATCTGATCGCACTGCCCTTCGTATTTCTGGCTGGTGCGGGTTTCCTCGCCTTCTTCATCGCAACCGCGTGGCTGTTGGGCCGCGAATATTTCGAGCTCGCCGCGATGCGGTTCCGCCCGCCGGCGGAAGCCAAGGCCATGCGGAAGCAGAATGCGGCCTTGGTGTTCACCGCGGGGCTGATCATCGCAGCTTTCGTGTCGATCCCGATCGTCAACCTGGCGACGCCGCTGTTCGGCATGGCCTTCATGGTTCACATGCACAAGCGGCTCTCCGGCCCGCGGCCCGAATTGATCGAGCCGGCGCGGCGCACCAGCGTGCCGACGGCCTAGATTTCCGCCGTCGCATCCCCCGCATCAAATGCGGGCAGGCCGGCGCTCGAAGTCGCTTTATCATGCGCGAACGGCACCAACAGGAGACCCGCGAGCGCGACGCATGCGAGCATCGCCCAGGCCTCATTGACGCAAAGCGCCAGCGACGCCTTTTCGACCATAGGACGGACGAAAGCGATCGCGGCATCGTCTGGCGGTCCTGGCGGCCGGTTGAGGAGCAAAGACGGATCGAGCCCGATCGCCTTGGCCGCGCTGAGATCACCCGCCAGGAGGCGCGCGCGAAACTCCTCGGCATGGATGCCGCTCCGGCCATAGAGGATCGTATCGACCAGGGCGATGCCGATGGCGCCGCCGAGATTTCGCATCAGGTTGAACAAGCCGCTGGCGTCGGCGACTTCGGCCTGCGGCAGTGCGCCCAGCGCAAAGCGCGTTGGCGGCAGCAGGCAGAACATGATGGCGATGCCGCGCACGATTTGCGGCCACAGCATCTCGTCGAAGTCGGCCGTGCGCGGTTGGAGCGCGCTCAAGCCGAGCCCGAGTGCAAACAGCGCGAAGCCGGCAGCCGTCAGGATGCGCGCGCCGATTCGCACTTCGAGCATGGCGGCAAGCGGCGCGGCAAGGAGTTGCGCGCCTCCGGTGACGAGCATGATGGTGCCGATCTCGAACGCGTCGTGACGGCGCACGAACGCGAGAAACACCGGCATCAGATAGACCGAGCCGAACAGGCCGACGCCAAGGCAAAAGCTCAAGGCGCAGCCGATCGCGAAGGAGCGCCGCCTTAGCGTCTGCAACCGCAGAACCGGATGCGTCGCGCGCAAGGTGCGATGGATCGAGGCGGCAATGCCGGCCGCGCTTGCCAGCAACAGGCCGATGCAAAGCGGCGACAGCCAGCCGTGGGAAGGCGCTTGCTTCAATCCGATCTCGAGGCTCGCGAGCGCCGCCGCCAAAAGCACAAGCGATGTCACGTCCAGTTTTTCAAGTTCGCCGAAATCGGTGTGCTGCCGCGGCAGCAGCAACGGCGTCGCGGCAGCCGCGATCAATCCGGGAACGACATTGATCAGGAACAGCCACGGCCAGGACCAGGTCGCCGTGATCCAGCCGCCGACCACCGGCCCGATCGTCGGCGCCAGCACC
This sequence comes from Alphaproteobacteria bacterium, assembly GCA_005884765.1. Taxonomy (GTDB): domain Bacteria; phylum Pseudomonadota; class Alphaproteobacteria; order Rhizobiales; family Xanthobacteraceae; genus Bradyrhizobium. The sequence continues at coordinate 9,443 of VAZV01000157.1, read as the reverse complement.
GCGACGATACCAGCGATCATGGTGGCGAGGCCATGCAGTCGGGGCGGAAACAGCAGGAACACCGCCGCGAACACCGCAGGAATCAACACGCCGCCGGAAAAGCCTTGCACGATGCGAAAAGCAAGCAGCATGGCAAAACCGCCGCTGACAGCACAGCCGACGGATGCGATCGTAAAGACGCTCACCGCCGTGACGAACAACCAGCGCAGCGACAGCACACGCGTGATCAGGCCCGTCAGGGGGATCGCAATCACCTCCGCGATCAGATAGGCGGTCTGGATCCAGCTCATTGCGTCCGGAGAAATCGCAAGCGCACGCTGGATGGTCGGCAGCGATGTCGCGACCACCTGGATGTCGAGGATGGCCATGAACATGCCCACGCACATCAGGAGGAAGCCCGCCCAGGTGGCGATGGCCGGTCTTTCCCCAAGTGCGCGCGCCTCATTCATGAAGCGGTGCGTGGCAGCGGCCCGCCGATCGCGGACAGCGCACGCGCCTCGCTGCGTATCCGCACGGCCAAGACAGCGGCGTTCAAGCCTGAGAAGATCAGCGCCAGCAGCGCTAGATGCAGCGCAAGCGGAAGCAACGCGATCTCCGCGACGACGACAGCATAATTGGGGTGCGAAAAATATTTGTAAGGCCCGGAGGCGACCAGCGGCTCGTCCGGCACCACGATGACGCGCGTGGTCCACCGCGCTCCCAGCGTCGCGAGAATCCACAGGCGCAAGCCCTGCAATGCGATGAAGGGTACAAGCGCTGCAAGATCGACGTCCTGATGGCGGCCCCAGATCCACAACGCGCCCAGCCAGGCCGCGTGCACGGCAACGACCAGCGGATAGTGATTGGCGCCGACCTCGATCGCGCCACGCGCCAGTAATTTTTTGGTGTTGTAGCGCGACAGCGCGAGCTCGCCCAGGCGCTGCAGCGTCACCAGCGCCAGGATGATGGATGCGAGGCTCACGCCGCGTGCCGCAGCGCGACGCAGCTTGCGGTGAAGCCGGGTCCAAGTGAGGTCAGCAGCGACCGCTTCGGCAGGCCCTGCCCACGCAGGCGTTCGAGCACGAACAGCACCGTTGGCGCCGACATGTTGCCGTAGTCGGCGATGACCTCGCGCTCGTGGTCGAGCGAGCCCTGATCAAGCGAAAGCGCCCGCTCCAGCGCCGCGATCACCTTGGCGCCGCCGGGATGGCAGACAAAGCGGTCGACGTCGTCAACCGAAAGCTCCATCCGGGAGAGGATCTCGGCGACTGCGGCTCCCATATGGTCGCGGACAAAATCGGGAATTGTGCGCTGAAAAATGACGCCAAAGCCTTCGGGGTCGACGCTCCATCCCATGATGTCGAGCGTATCGGGCCAGAGCTTTTCACCGGTGGCCTCGATCCGGGTCGCGCCCCCGTCGCCGGCACGCAACACGAGCGCGGCCGCGCCGTCGCCGAACAGGCTGGCGGCGACGACATTGGCCTTGGTCAAATCATCATGACGGACGGCCAGTGTGCAGAGCTCGAGCGCCACCAGCAAGACGTTGCTGCCGGGCCGCGACTGGGCCAGCCGCGATGCAATCGATAGACCTGACACGCCGCCGGCGCATCCCAGCCCAAAGATCGGCACGCGCGATATGTCGGTTCGGAAGCCGAGCTTGCCGGCAACACGCGCGTCAAGCGTCGGCGTCGCGATGCCGGTCGATGAGACCGTTACGACGGTATCGATCTCGCATGCCGCAAGATCGGCCTGTGCGAGGGCTTTGCGCGCGACGTCAACGAACAGGGATTCGGCGCCTTCCAGAAAGGCCATCGTCCGCTCCGGCCAGCCGCGCTGCTCGAGATACCATTCCATCGGCTTGACGCCGTAGCGGTGGCGGATGCCGGTGTTGGCAAACAAGCTCGCAAGCGTTTCGAACTGCGGATAACGCTCGGCCAGCAGCGCGTGCGCGGCTTTGAGGATTTCGCCCTGGTGAAACAGATGGGGTGGAACCGAGGTCGCAAGCGAGACCAGCGCGGCCGTGTGGTCGTCCATGTGTCGTCCCCCTGCCTCAGCTACCCCAGCATAAGAACCGCGCAATAAAGCCAATATTTCGCTGCTGCGGTGGTCGGCCCGCCCACGACGGTCACTATAAGTTGAATGCAGCGGTCGAGCGGCATCCGCGTGGCGCCCGCAAGGAAAGATTCAAACCGTCTTCTCCGGCCAGCGGCAGAGATCATTGATCAGGCAGACCTCGCAGCGCGGCTTGCGCGCAAGACACGTGTAGCGGCCGTGCAGGATCAACCAGTGATGCGCGTGCCGCATGAACTCCGGCGGCACCACCTTCTCGAGCCCGAGCTCAACTTCGAGCGGCGTATTGCCCGGCGCGAGGGCGGTGCGGTTGCCGACCCGAAAAACATGGGTGTCGACCGCCATGGTGTGCTCGCCGAACGCCATATTGAGTACGACGTTCGCGGTCTTGCGCCCAGCGCCGGGCAGGGATTCGATCTCGGCGCGGGTGCGCGGCACTTCGCCGCCGAACTCTGCGATCAGCTTCTCCGAGAGCGCGATGACGTTTTTCGCTTTGTTGCGATAGAGCCCGATGGTCCTGATGTAATCGCGCAGCTTCGCTTCGCCGAGTGCGAGCATCTTTTGCGGGGTATCGGCGACTTCGAACAACGCGCGCGTGGCCTTGTTGACGCCGGCATCGGTTGCCTGTGCCGACAGCACCACCGCGACCAGAAGGGTAAAGGGGTTGAGGTGTTCGAGCTCGCCCTTGGGCTCGGGATTGGCTTTGCGGAAACGCTCGAACGCCTCGCGGACTTCCGCGGGCGTCCAAGATCTTGAAGATTTGGGTCTCGAGGATTTGCGTTTCGAAGGTTCGGATTTCGACGATTTTGGCTGCTTCGCCAAAAGCTTGGGCGATGATTTCGTCTTGGCTTTCGCCATTTTCTTGCGTGCCGTTTGAACGCGGGTTCTGCTCGCACGTTGTGAGCGAATGATTTTGGCCATGATCCGGGTATACTGACACCTCATGACCGCAGGCAACGAGTTTGATCCAGAAGTCGCCGAGCCGACATTGTTTTCGGCGCTGCTGATGCCGCATCGCTCGCTGAACCGCACCGGTTTTCTGGTGCTGATGGCGTTTTTGAGCCTGATCAGTTTTGCCGCGGGTGTCGCCTTCCTGCTGATGGGGGCCTGGCCGGTGTTCGGTTTTTTCGGGCTCGACGTGCTCGCGATCTATTGGGCGTTCAAGATCAATTTTCGGCGGGCGCGAGCTTGCGAGGAAATCCTGGTGACGCCGAGCGAATTGCGCGTGCGCCGCGTCAGCCATCGCGGCCATGTCACCGAATGGGTGCTTAATCCGTTGTGGGTGCAGATCGACCAGAAGGTCCACGAAGAATTCGGCATTGAGAAGCTTTATCTGGTCTCCCGGGGTCGCCACCTCGCCATCGCAAGCTTCTTGGGCCCTGACGAAAAGGCAAGTTTTATCAAAGCCTTAAATGCAGCATTACAGGCCGCGCGGCGTGGCGTAACCTATAATCCGATTAGCTGATTGCTGTCGGAAATCGGGTGGTTTGAACCCCGCATGCGCCCTACATCAAAGTCCATGATGACACTCGCTATAAATGACCAGCGCCTGGCCAAGCCGGGCCCCCAGAATGCCGCGCTGCGGGATTATGATTCCGTGCGCCGCGCGATCGCCTTCATCTCGGAGCACTGGCGCGCGCAGCCCACCATCGAATCTGTCGCGGACGCGGCCGGCGTGACGCCGGATGAGCTGCACCATCTCTTCCGCCGCTGGGCCTCTCTGACGCCAAAAGCCTTCATGCAGGCGCTGACGCTTGATCACGCCAAGGGGCTGCTGCGCGATTCCGCGAGCGTGCTCGACGCCGCGCTGGACTCCGGGCTGTCAGGTCCGGGCCGGCTGCACGATCTGTTCGTGACCCATGAGGCGATGTCGCCGGGCGAATGGAAAAACGGCGGCGCCGGCATGACGCTGGCTTACGGTTTTCACCCGTCCCCGTTCGGCACCGCGATCGTGATCGCGAGCGGCCGCGGGTTGGCCGGTCTTGCCTTCGCCGATCCGGGCGAAGAACAGGTCGCGCTCGCCGACATGAAGCGGCGCTGGCCCAACGCGACCTATGTCGAGGACCGCGACGGGACAGCCTCGCTGGCGCAGCGCATCTTCGACACGCGTCTTTGGCGGCCGGACCAGCCGCTGCGCGTGGTTTTGATCGGCACCGATTTCGAGGTGCGGGTGTGGGAGACGTTGTTGAAGATCCCGATGGGCCGCGCCGTCTGCTACTCGGATATCGCCAACAAGATCAAACGCCCGAAGGCGTCGCGCGCGGTCGGTGCCGCGATCGGAAAGAATCCGGTATCGTTCGTGGTGCCCTGCCATCGCGCGCTCGGCAAAAGCGGCGAGCTGACTGGCTATCATTGGGGCGTCACCCGCAAGCAGGCGATGCTGGGCTGGGAAGCCGGGCAAGTCGGGTTGCATTAGCATCGTCGCTAACGTCGTAGCCCGGCCGGTCAGCCCGCCAGATCGAGCTTCGATGCAACGGTGGCGTCGGCATTGAGCCGGTAGATCACGGGCGCGCCGGTTGCGAGTTCGCGCTTGATGATGTTTTCCGGCGATAGCTTCTCCAGCACCATGATCAGCGCGCGCAGCGAATTGCCGTGGGCCGCGACCAGCGTGCGCTCGCCACGCAGCACGCAGGGCAGGATTTCCTGAACGTAATAGGGCAGCGTGCGCGCCAGCGTGTCCTTCAGGCTCTCGCCGCCGGGCGGCGGCACGTCATAAGAGCGGCGCCAGATCAGCACCTGGTCTTCGCCCCATTTCTTGCGGGCATCGTCCTTGTTCAGCCCCGAGAGCTCGCCATAGTCGCGCTCATTGAGCGCGAGGTCCTTTTTGGTGGGAAGGCCGCTCTGGCCGATTTCGGCCAGCGTCAGATCAAGCGTGTGCTGGGCACGCGTGAGCACCGAAGTAAAAGCGATGTCGAACTTCAGCCCCTCGGCCTTCAGCTTGCGGCCGGCGTCCTTGGCCTCCGCAATCCCCTGCTCGCTGAGATCGGGGTCCTTCCAGCCGGTGAAGAGATTCTTCAGGTTCCATTCGCTCTGGCCATGACGCACGAGCACGAGAAGACGGTCGCTCATTCCCTAATTCCGTTCAACTATCTAGATTTCACCAAGGCCCAGCACATCGGCCATCGAATAAAGGCCGGGCTTCTTGCCGTGTGCCCAGAGCGCCGCCTTGAGCGCGCCATGCGCGAACAGGATGCGATCCTCGGCGTGATGGGAGAGCGTGATGCGCTCGTGAGGCCCGGCAAAGATCACGCTGTGATCGCCGGCGGCGGTGCCGCCGCGCAAGGAAGCAAACCCGATGTCGCCGGTCCGTCGTTCTCCGGTGACGCCGTCGCGGCCGCGCGCCGAATGCTCATCAAGGGCAATCCTGCGGCCGGCGGCCGCGGCCTCGCCCAGCAATAACGCCGTGCCCGAGGGCGCATCGATCTTGGACTTATGATGCATCTCCAAAATTTCGATATCGAAACCCTCGTCGAGCGACTGCGCGACGCGCTTGACCAGCGCCGCCAGCAGATTGATGCCGAGGCTCATATTGCCGGACTTCACCACGATGGCGCGCTGGGTGACGCTCTTGATCACGGCGTCGTCGGAGGCCGACAAGCCGGTGGTACCGATGACATGGACAAGGCGGCGTTGGGCGGCGATCGCGACATTGGCGATGGTGGCAGCAGGCACGGTGAAATCGAGGATACCGTCGGCATCGGCCGACAGCGTCCACAGATCGGCGGAAAGCTTGACCCCATTTTCGGGCAGGCCGGCGAGCATACCGGCATCCTTGCCGAGCAGCGCGGAGCCCGGCGCTTCCAGCGCGCCGGTCAATACCGCGCCCGGCGTCTCCGAGATGACGCGCGTCAGCGCACGGCCCATCCGGCCGCCGGCCCCCGCAACGATCAAGCGCATATCCGCCATAGCTCACCTTCTTCACGCGGTATAGCGGGCGCAGGCAGTTCCGGCAACGCCCCGTCATGCCCGTCCGAAGGACGGGGTCGCTTCCGCTCGCCTCTGTCTCTGGTTTCTACGGCTGCGGCCCGTCGTAGCCTTCAAGGATCACGAGATCACACTCGGAATACGGGCTGCGCATTGCGACCAGGCGCACATATTCGGGCGAGTTGTAGCAGGCGAGCGCGGTTTCATAGTCCTTGAATTCCAGCACCACATTGCGGGCGCGGGCGGTGCCTTCCTTGGGTACGTGCTTGCCACCGCGGACCAGGAACCTGGCGCCGTATTTCGCAAATACCGCGCCGTTCTGGGCGATGTATTCCTTGTAGCCGTCCATGTTGTGAACATCGACCCGCGCGATCCAGTAGCCTTTCGCCATGTCGTCCTTCCTTCTTGCTTAAACTATCGCCTGCGCGATCTCGGCCTGGATGGCTTCCACCGCCGCTTTGGGATCGCCGGCTTCCATGACCGGACGTCCGATCACCAGATAATCGGCGCCCGCGGAAATGGCCCGGGCTGGGGTCATGATACGCTTCTGGTCGCCGGTCGAGGTCCCCGCAGGCCGAATACCTGGCGTGACGAGAACCATCTGATGACCAACAATCTTGTGCAAGGACGCCGCCTCATCGGGCGAACATACCAGCCCATCGACGCCGAGCACCTGCGCCTGCTGGGCGCGGGCCTCGACGAGATCGGCGACGCCGAGCCGATAGCCGGCCGCATGCAGATCGCCGTCGTCATAGGAGGTCAGCACGGTGACGGCGAGGATCTTCAAGGGCGATCCGGCGCGGCCCTGGACCGCCGCCTTCATGGTCTGCGGATAGGCGTGCACGGTCAGGAACGTCGCGCCAAGCCTGGCGATGCTCTCGACGCCACGCGCCACCGTGTTGCCGATGTCGTGCAGCTTGAGATCGACAAAGACTTTCTTGCCCTTGTCGGCGAGCTGGCGGGCCAGCGGCAGGCCGCCGGCATAGGCGAGCTGATAGCCGATCTTGTAGAAATTCACGCTGTCCCCGAGCCGTGAGATCATCGCTTCGGCAGCCGCAATGCTGGGCAGATCGAGCGCGACGATCAACCGGTCGCGAGCGGCGATATTGGCTGGCTGCATCTCACCTCACATCATGTGCTGGGCCACATCGATCAACTGCCGCACCATGGCCTTCAAGGCCGCGATATCGGCGGGATGTTTCAATCTGTCGGTATCGTCATAGGCCTGATCGGCAAAGGACAATGCGAGCTGGTTGGCAATGACGGTGGCGTGGCAAGCGGAGAGGATCAGCCGCAATGCCGCTAAAGCGCGTGTTCCGCCGAGCCGGCCTTCGGAGGCGGCAGCGATCGCAAAAGGCTTTTCGCGAAACACCTGGCCGCGCGCTTCATCCGCATCCTGCACACGCGTCACCCAGTCGATGGCATTCTTCACCAATGGCGGCACCGAGGAATTATATTCGGGAGTTACGATCAGCACGCCATGATGCGCGCCGATCATGCGCTTGAGATTGATCGCGTGCTTCGGCACGCCGGATTTGCTCTGCAAATCGCCGTCATAGATCGGCAGCGGGAAATCACCGAGTGAAATGCGGGTGACGTCGACGCCCGCCTGTGCAAATTCGTAGGCCGCAGCCGCCGCAAGCCTCGCATTATGCGAGCCGGTGCGCAGCGAGCCGGGAATGACCAGGATTTTCAGCGCGGACATGATCCCAATCGCAAGACCAACCTACCGCGCGACGTCGCGGGCGAAATACGCGCCGGCTCAGTCCTTGCGATACACCCAGACGCGGGCCGGCGGAAGGTTCATCCAGATGCGCTCGGAGGCCTCCGTAGATACGCCGGGCAGCGATTTCGGGATCGGCGGCACCACCGAATAGGTGAACTGCACGAACGGCGCACCGGGCGCGAGCGCCACGAAGGCATCGCGGATCAGTTTCAGCCTTATCAGCATTGGTTTGGTGACCAGCGGCAGGCCCGACACGACGGCGGTGGCCGGCGCGCCCAGGACATTCCACAACGTGTCGCGCAGCTTATAGGCGTCGCCTTGCACGACTTTGGCTTGCGGATAGCGGTCGCGCAACAATGCACAGAAGCCGGGATTATATTCGACCAGGACAAGGCGCTTCTGGTCGATGCCATGTTCGATCAAGGCGCTGGTGATCGCGCCGGTGCCGGGACCCAATTCAACCACCGGTCCCGCCGAGGAGACATCGACATATTGCGCCATGGTGCGAGCCAGGAACCGGCCCGAAGGCATCACCGCGCCCATGTGCAGCGGCTTCTCCATCCATGAACGCAGGAAACGCACCTCATCGTCGAGACGAAGGGGCTTTTTTGAAGCACGCACGGACGATTGCAATGGCATTTCGCTACCAGGAACGCGCGCGCTTGCGCGGCAATGTCAGAAAACAGTCATAAAGACGTATAGGTCGCGGGCGACACGGTCAAGCAAAACGGGGTTATTGCTGACTGGCGCGGCTGCCGAAGAAGTCCTTGACCTTAGTGAAGAAACCGGCTGCTTCGGGCTGCGTTGCGCCGGACGATAATTTTTCGAATTCAGCAAGCAATTCCTGCTGCTTCTTGGTGAGGTTCTGCGGCGTCTCGACCACGACCTGGACATACATGTCGCCGGTCTGACGCGAGCGAAGCACCGGCATGCCCTTTGATGCAATGCGAAAGCGCCGGCCGGATTGCGTTCCGGCCGGGACTTTTACCTTGGTCTGGCCCTTGTCGATGGTCGGCACTTCGAATTCGCCGCCGAGTGCCGCTGTCACCATCGAGATCGGGACCCGACAGTGCAGATCGGCGCCGTCGCGCTGGAAGAACTGATGCGTCGACAGTGACAGGAAGATATAGAGATCGCCCGGCGGGCCTCCCCGGATGCCGGCCTCGCCCTCGCCGGCAAGACGAATGCGGGTACCGTCCTCCACGCCTTGCGGGATATTGACCGACAAGGTCCGCTCGCGCGTCACCCGGCCGGTGCCTGTGCACGAAGGACAGGCGTCCTCGATCATCTGGCCGCGGCCCTGACAGCCGGGGCAGGTCCGCTCCAGCGTGAAGAAGCCCTGAGCCTGGCGCACGCGGCCAGCGCCGCCGCACATCGAACAGGTCTTCGGCTTGGTGCCGGCCTTGGCGCCGGTACCCGAACAGGGCTCGCAGGTGACCGAGACCGGAATCTCGATTTGCGCGGTCTTGCCCTGGAAGGCCTCTTCCAGCGTGATTTCCATGTTGTAGCGCAGGTCCGCGCCGCGCTCGCGGCCACCGCTGCGGCCGCGCTGCCCGGCCATGCCGAACAGGTCCTCGAAAATATCGGAGAATGAGGACGCGAAGCCCGCGCCAAATCCCGGGCCGCCACCGCCGGCGCCCTGCTCGAACGCCGCATGGCCGAAGCGGTCATAGGCGGCGCGCTTGTCGCCGTCCTTCAGGACTTCATAGGCTTCGTTGATTTCCTTGAATTTCATCTCGCTCGC
>VAZV01000072.1 GCA_005884765.1 Alphaproteobacteria bacterium | reverse complement strand
CCACCAGGCCAGCGGATTTGACCAGGCCAGGGAACTTGACCGCGCCCGCCATTCCAAACTCATCAACCGCGCTCCGTTTGTAACTGAACTGACATTTGATTGTTGTAGTTCTGTCACAATTCGCAGCGAATCACGACAAAAAAATATGTGAGCGGCGGATGCTTTCGGTGTGACGAGGCGGCGATCGCGAGCCCGTGTTGGGCCGGGGTCAACAGCAAAGACAGGAGGAGCCTCGCGATGACCATCACCATTACCGCCTTTGAACGGTCACCCGATGGCGGCAAGGGACTGGCGCGTGATACGCGCGTGCGCTGGGCGCTTGAAGAAGCGGGCCTACCCTATCGGGTTCGCCTTGTTTCGTTTCGTGCGATGAAGGAGCCTGCGCATCTCGCGCTTCATCCTTTCGGCCAGATTCCGACCTACGAGGAAGGCGATCTCGCCCTGTTCGAAACAGGGTCGATCGTGTTGCATATCGCCGAGCGTCATGCGGGCCTGCTGCCGGACGATGCCAATGCCCGGGCGCGCGCGATCACATGGATGTTTGCCGCCCTCAACACGGTGGAGCCGCCGATCCTTGAACTCACAACCGCCAGGCTTCTGGAGGGCGATAAGCCTTGGTATGAGGAGCGCCTGCCTCTGGTCGAGGATCGCGTCCGCAACCGGTTGGACCAACTTTCCGGCCGCCTGGGCGATGCCGACTGGCTAGATGGTGCGTTCAGCGCGGGCGACCTGATGATGGTGTCGGTGCTGCTCAGGTTGAGATCATCGGGCATTCTGGACGAATATCCGAACCTGGCTGCCTATGTCGCCCGCGGCGAAGTGCGGCCCGCCTACAAACGGGCTTTCGACGCTCAATTGGCGGTTTACACCGGCAAGCCACCGACCGGCTGATTGAGGTCCGCGCCAATCAAGGCCCGACCTATGACTGCGCGCCCTAGTAATACCGGTGAAAATGATGGATCGGCCCGCGGCCGTGGCCGACCGTGAGCCGATCGGCGGCTGCGATCGCCGCGCTGATCCAGCGTTTGGCGTTGCGGACTGCGGTCTCCATCTCGTCGCCTTTCGCAAGATGCGCGGCAATCGCCGATGACAGCGAGCATCCGGTGCCGTGGGTGTTTTTGGTCGCGACGCGCGGCGCAGCCAGGGCGACAATGCGCTTGCCGTCGATCAGGTAGTCGATGCTCTCCCTGCCCTGCCCGTGTCCGCCCTTGATCAGCACCGCCGGACACCCCATGGCGAGCAGCTTCTTGCCCTGGCTTTCGATCGCAGCCTCGCTTGCAGCGACTCCCTCGCCGAGCAGCGCCGCTGCTTCCGGCAGGTTCGGCGTGATCAACGACGCCCGCGGAATGAGCTTTGTGCGGAGCGCCTCGATGGCATCTTCCGCGAGCAGCCGATCGCCTGATGTCGCGACCATCACGGGATCGAGCACCACATGCTTTGGCGACCAATGCCGCAGGCTCGCGGCGACGGCCTCGATCGTCGAAACCTGCGCCACCATGCCGATCTTGACCGCGCCGACGTCGAGATCGCCGAACACAGCGTCAAGCTGCGCGGTGACGAAATCGCCCGGCAGGTGATGAATAGCGCTGACGGCTTTCGTGTTCTGCGCGGTCAGCGCCGTAATGACGGAGGCGCCGTAGACGCCGAGCGCGGCAAAGGTCTTGAGATCGGCCTGAATGCCGGCCCCACCGGAGGAATCCGAGCCGGCGATGGTAAGCGCGACGGGCGTCGTCATGGTTTGTCCTCGTGCCACCTTCTATCGGCAGCAAGTTTGTCTGCCATAATGCAGCAAATTTGGCTCTCTGTCTTCTGACGCGTTTTCTTCGCGCGAACCGGTGTCCACTTCGCTTGAAAACGCTACTCTCTGTCTTACGCGTTTTCTTCACGCGAACCGGTGTCCACTTCGCTTGAAAACGCTATATTATGCCTGACATTCCGGAGACGACCGCGATGGTTCCTTTTTTCGTCCAGATCAAATGCAAGCTCGGCCAGTCCTATACGGTCGCCAACGCCCTTGCCGAAGCCGAGATCGCTTCGGAGATCTATTCCACCGCGGGCGACTACGACTTGCTGGTGAAGTTCTACGTCGACAAGGATACCGACATCGGCCACTTCATCAACGAGAAGGTGCAGACCCTTCCCGGCATCCAGGACACCCACACTATCATCACCTTCAAGGCGTTCGGCGCAAGTTAAGAGGCCTTAACTTCAGTCCACGAATAAGCCTGCGCTTTTCGCGTTTTCCGGCCTCGCCGCAGACCAATTTACATTTGGTTCAAGTTTTCAATTCATCATTGCTGCGTTTTGGCTGGGGAGCCAAGCACTCTTGCCGCGCGCATTTTCGCGCGGCGATGAGCGCTGCCCGAGAGAGGCGACCAACTTGCCCCGCGCTGGATTATGTAACCCGAGTACCGCGCCTCGAGCGTCCTGTGCTGGCCGTTCCATGCCCGCGCTCGCCCCGAAGCTTTTGACCCTCTCCGCCGCCATGCTGCTGGCGATGAGCCTCGTTGGTTGCGCCCGCCATCCCGACCGGCAGGCCCATGTCGCACCGGGATCACGGATCTGCCAGGCCGAGAGGGTGCAGCTCCCGCCGCTACCGCGACCCGACTGCGAATTCAGGGCATCCGCGCTCAAGACCGTAGACCCCGTAGGATTTGCGCGGTTGAAGGCCGCCTATGAGCGACAATGCTACCGGCGTGCCGAGAGAACCGCACGCGAACGCGCGAGGCGGCTGCGGGCATCGAACGCCTGCTAACCAATCCTCGGCATTCCCACGCGCGTTAAGCTCAACCATCGGTCTGGCCCGGCGTGATTTTTCCCGACCACGCCGTTGGCGTTGTTTTGCCATACGGAGACCATCCTCAAGCCCAGATGTTTTCCACTACGTAGTGCATCGTCGATCGGAAGCTCCGCGGCGGAGGACTTTCTGAGGGGTGATTAGTCGCGAGTACGAGTACGAGTACGGCCATGACGACCTTGTATGAGTTGCTTGGTGCCCTTCCGCATGACGATGCCGAGGGCCTGCGGACCGCCTTTCGCAAGGCGGCCAAAGCAGCACACCCCGACACAAATCCAGACGATCCGGATGCTTCCTTGCGATTCAGGCAGCTCGTACGTGCCCATGACATCCTCAGCGATGCCGAGCAGCGGGCCGCTTATGACGAGCTCCTGGCGCTCGCGCTTCACGAGCCCGGCTCGAAATCAGAGATCACCCATATCTACGAGACGATCCACAAGTTTGCCTCCAACACCCTTGCGGCGACCGTCATTGCGGGCGTGTTGATTGCAAGCTACGCGCTGCTGGGGCCCATCTCGGAAGCCCCAGCCATTTCCGAAAAAACGGCGGAAGCGGCGGTGCACGAACCGGTCCAGGTCGCCGCCATAACGCCTACCGTGCAATCCGACGCCGTCGCGCGGGTAGAGCCGCGTGACGCGCGCGAGGATACGGCGAGCCCTGACGACGCGATCACAACGGGAACCGCGTGGCCTGCGGACGGTGCCAAGCCGATTGCCAATATCGAGCTCGCTCCGACGCCGCCGGTGAACGACGCCAAATTCCATCGAACCCGCGGGGTCCTCGCCTACCGCGACGGCGACCTGCACCGCGCGCTCGCCGATTTCGATCTCGCGATCCAGCACGATCCCAACCTTGCAGAGGCCTATGTCGACCGCGGCATCATCCTCTATCGGATGCACCAGTTCGCCCGCGCCTTTGCCGACATGACCAGGGCCAAGCTGATCGCAAGCGCGAGGGCGGCCAAGGCGGCAGCCCCGATGCCGGCGCCGCACAAGACTTCGCCGGTCAGGGTTCGTGATGCCGCGATCAACGTCGCAGCGAGCGATCGCTTTTTGGATGTTCCGACGATGCAATCAATGCCTTCAGAAAGGCGACGATGATCCGACAGCTCACGGCGTTCCAGCAGCGCCATGCGCACGGATGGTAGCTTCTGCCGGCGCCGCGGCGTTAGCTGACGACTTATTTCGACGTTTTGGGGGGTCGCGGCGGCCCCTCCACCGGCGGCAGCGACTTTATATAGTCCGCGATCGCCGCACGGTCGTCGGCCGGTAGCTGTGAAGTATTCTTGATCACGCGGGCCATCAAGCCGCCGGCGGTGTCGTTATCGGGCATTGCCCCGGTTTCGAGGAAGTAGCCGATGTCGTTCTGGCTCCAATCGCCTATTCCCTTTTGGGTGATATTCGGCACCCAGCCCTCGCCTTCCGGATTGGGTGCCCCGGCGAAGCGCTGCGCTGCGATGATGCCGCCAAGGAAATTGCGGGGGCTGTGACACTCCGCGCAATGACCGAAGCTGTTCACGAGATAGGCGCCGCGATTCCACTGCGCCGGGCGCGTAGCGTCTGCGGTGAACGGCTTGCCATCCATGAACAGCATTTTCCAGATACCGATATTGCGCCGGATGTTGAACGGAAACGCCACGTCATGATCGCGCACTTTGCCGCTGACCTTGGGAAGCGTTTTCAGATAAGCAAAGAGATCGCGGACATCGCTGCCTTTCGCATGCTGATACGAGGTGTAGGGAAACGCGGGAAAGTAGTGCGTTCCGCGCGGTGAAATTCCTTCGGTGACGGCGTTGACGAAATCACGCTCGGTCCATCGCCCGATACCGTCGGCGGGGTCGGGCGAGATATTCGGGGCGTAGAAGGTGCCGAATGGCGAGGGGATGGCAAGTCCGCCGCCTAACCTTGATCGATCGGGCTGGCCGGGTACGGCGTGGCAGGAGGAACATCCCCCGGCATTGAAGATGATCTGTCCGTTCGCACGGTTGGGCGTGTAGGCGGGCTCTGTGGCCGCCAACACGATCGGCGGCGCGGTCAGCCACCAGTAGACGCCAAAGGCCGCAGCGCCGGCCAAAGCGGCGGCAAGGAGAATTCGTCGCAGCATTCACTGATCCGTCATGGCCAGGCGGCTTATGGCCAGTATGCTTGTGGTCCGTTATGTTTAAGGCTAGTGCGGGCCCCGCTCTAGCCTCAGTCTGGCCGAAAATTTTGCGGCGTTGAGGCCGTTTTCGGGAATAAATCCGAAATCTTGCTGTTGTGAGACTAACAACATTGCTGAGGTCAACAGGGAGAGAACCATGACCAGGACCATGCTTGCTACGCTTGCGCTCGGAGCGGCCGTTGCCTTCGCAGGCCCGGCCTTTGCCGAAAAGATGAAGGCGACGCTCGACGGCAAATCTGAGGTGCCCGCCACGACCACTGCCGGTACAGGCACGGCCGACATCGACTATGATCCGGCCACCAAGAAGTTGACCTGGAAGTTGACCTATTCGGGGCTCTCGGGTCCCGCGACCGCGGCCCATTTCCACGGACCCGCCGAGGCCGGCAAGAACGCCGGCGTCAAGGTTCCGATCCCGAATGCGACCTCGAGCCCCGCCGAAGGCAGCGCCGTCCTCACCGACGAACAGGCGGCCGACCTGATGTCCGGCAAATACTACGTCAACGTTCACACCGCGGCCAATCCGGGCGGCGAAATCCGCGGTCAGGTGACGAAGTAGGTTTTCCGTCGACCAAAATGAAAGCGGCGGACGCGTGGAGCGCCCGCCCTTTTCCATTTGTCGAATCGACTGTTCCTGATATTTCCTGCCAATCGCCGTCACGGCGAAGTCGGGAACGAAGATTGAAGCTTCACTTCAGCTTGACGCGATAGGTCTCGTGACAATCCGCGCACTTGTCCTGAATCGAATCGTACGCGATCTTTAGACTGGCGGCATCCTTGATGTTGCCCTTGACGTCGGCAATCGCCTTGACGACGGGCGGCACCTTTGAATCGAAATCGGCCTTGTTCTTCCAGACCTTTTGCGAAGCCCCATAGGTCGAGTTCACTACATCTTGCTTGGGATTGGTCGCAAAAGTGGTGGGGATCTTGGGCACGCTCACCTCGAGGTCGGCGATGGCGGCATCGACCGCCTTCTGATCGTAGGGAATTTCGCCCTTCACCATTTTCAAGATCACGTTGTAGAGGCTCTTGGCTTGCCCTCGCATCAGATTGTCCTGCTGAACGGCGATCTCCTGTTGCGCCATGACAGCCCCCACTCCAAACATCAGGGCTCCCACAGCGATAACGGTCCGTCTCATCGGGCTCTTCTCCGTCTTTGCAAACGTTTCCACACAACGCCGCGACCCCCGCTTTCGCGAGGCCGCGGCTTGGCAATATCTAGAACCCCATTGTGGCGATTTATTCCCGCACGGCCTCCAGGTATCAGAGGCTGTGCCGGCGCTGATGCTCGCGGATCGCGATCCAGACCCGCTCGGCGGTCGCCGGCATGTCGATGTGATCGATCTTGTATTCGCGCCAGAGGCCCTCGATGATCGCATTAACGACCGCGGGGCAAGAGCCGATGGCACCGGCTTCGCCCGCGCCCTTGACGCCGAGCGGATTGGTCTTGCAGGGGACGTTGTGTGTTTCGAACACGAAGGGCGGACCGTCATCCGCGCGCGGCACTGCGTAATCCATGAACGTTCCGGTGACGAGCTGGCCATCGGTCGGGCTGTAGACCACTTGCTCCATCAAGGCTTGCCCGATGCCCTGCATCGCACCGCCATGAACCTGTCCTTCGAGCAACAGCGGATTTAACGTGACGCCGAAATCATCGACGATGACGTAATTGATGATCTTGATGATGCCGGTCGCCGGATCGATTTCAACTTCCGCCAAATGGGTGACGTTCGGATAGGTGCCGTCGGCGCTGGTGAACGTCGCGCTGGCGTTCAGCTTCGATGGATCGACGCCCGGATGCTTTGCAAGGTCGGCAAAGCTGATCGAGCGGTCGGTACCGGCGATCCGCACCACGCCATTGCTGATCTCGAGGTCGGCAGCGCTGGTTTCCAGCGCTTCGGCGGCCACTTCCTTCAGCTTGTTGCCGAGTTCGCGCGTCGCGCGCTCGACACAGACGCCGCCGGTCGGAATCGACGATGAGCCACCGGTGCCAAGGCCGCTGGCGATCTCGTCGGTGTCACCCTGGTGGCTGTGCACGCGCTCCGGCGGCAACCCAAATTGGTCGGCGACGATTTGCGCATAGGCCGTCTGATGGCCTTGCCCGGTCGACTGAGAGCCGATCAGAATCGTGACGTCGCCGCTGGGATCGAGCCGAACTTTCGCGGTCTCGTCCATTCCCATCGAGCCGCAGACCTCGACATAGGTTGCGAGCCCGATGCCGCGCACCAGTCCCTGCTTCTTCGCGGCCCTGGCGCGCTTGGGAAAGTCTTTCCACTCCGCGATTTCCATCGCCCGTTTCATATGCGCGGCGAAGTCGCCGGAATCGTAGATCTTGCCGGTGGCGGTCTTGTAAGGCATCGCCCGCGGCGGGATGAAATTCTTGCGCCGGATCGCATCCGGCGTCATGCCGAGCTTGCGGGCTGCCGCATCGACCAGCCGCTCGACCACGTAGGCGGCCTCAGGCCGCCCCGCGCCGCGATAGGCGTCGACCGGCACGGTGTTGGTGAAGACGGTGCGGACGCGGCAATGGAAGGCCTGGATGTCGTAGAGGCCCGGCAGCATGCCGGCGCCGCCATGCGGAATATACGGCCCGAAGGTCGACAGATACGCGCCCATGTCGCCCATCAGGTCGACGTCCATGCCTAAGAACTTGCCGTCCTCGGCGAGCGCCATTCGCGCCGTGGTGACGTTGTCACGGCCTTGCGCGTCGCCCATGAAGTGCTCGCTGCGGTCCGCCGCCCATCGGATCGTCTTCTTCAGCTTGCGCGAGGCGACCGCGAGCAGCGCGTATTCGCGGTAGGGAAACAGCTTGGTGCCGAAGCCGCCGCCGACATCCGGGCAGATTACCCGCATCTTCTCGACCGGGATTTTCAGCACGTTCTGGCACAGGATGTCGCGCAGCCGATGGCTGCCCTGGCTGCCGATGGTCAGCGTCAGGTGATCCCTCTTGGCGTCGTATTCGCAGACGGCGGCGCGGGTTTCCATGAAGCTTGCGACCACACGAGGATTGACGATCGAGATTTCCGCCACCGCATGGGCCTTGGCGAACGCCTCGTCGGTTGCCTTCTTGTCGCCGATCGGCACATCGAACAGGATGTTGCCGGGGTGCTGGGGCCACACCTGCGGCGCGCCTTTCTTCACCGCATTGGCGACGCCGGTCACCGCGGGCAGCGGCGTCCACTGCACCTCGATCGCCTCGATCGCGTCGCGGGCGTGGTCGATCGTATCGGCAACGATAAAGGCGACAGCATCGCCCACATGACGCACCTCGCCATCGGCCAGGATAGGGTAAGGCGGCCCGGTGAAGGGATTTACTTCCAGGTTGAACAGACAAGGGAGATCGCCGAGATCCTTGACGTCTTCCGCCGTGAGGATTGTCGCAACGCCCGGAAGGCCGCGGGCGCGGCCCGCATCGATGGTAAATTTCGCGTGCGCGTGCGGCGAGCGCAGCACCAACGCATGCATCGACGCCTGCGGCGCGTGGTCATCGGTGTAGCGGCCGTGGCCGCGGATCAGTGCGTCGTCCTCTTTGCGAAGCACGCTTTGACCGACGCCGAATTTGATGGGAGCAGGCATACTATCTCCGATTGCGGTTCAGATTTTGTGCCATATTGCAGTGGTTTACCGGCAAGCGC
Organism: Alphaproteobacteria bacterium; assembly: GCA_005884765.1. GTDB lineage: Bacteria > Pseudomonadota > Alphaproteobacteria > Rhizobiales > Xanthobacteraceae > Bradyrhizobium. Next base: position 831 of record VAZV01000072.1, on the reverse strand, counting down.
AAACGGCTTTAGCGCGCTTTCGACACTAAAGCGCGATGAGATTGGGTCGAATCATCATCGCGCTTTAGGTCTTTGACTGAGCATGATCTTTTCGGAAAACCGGTATCCACTTTTCCGGATCATGCTCTAGCCGCGGACCAATGCGAAAAGCCATCCCCTGCCGAACAGGAGCAGAACGGAAAGACCATAGACAAAGGCGCCGACCGCCATCAGCAGCACCAGCAGCGTTTCATCGCGGAATCTAGCTTGTTGCGCGAAATATGGCGGTGCAAAATGCCCGGTTAGCCAGAGTACGGCTCCCAGGCCGATCCCGATTGCGACGAATTTGGCGAGCGATTTCAGCCAGGCGCGATCGACATCGAGGTAGCCGGCCCGCACCGAAAATCCGAGCACCAGCAAAAGATTGATCCAGGCGCCGACGGCGGTTGCGAGCGCAAGCCCGACCTGCGCCAAGCTTCCCATCAGCACTATCTTGAGTAGCAGGTTCACGGCAAGGCCGGTGAGCGATGCCTTGACCGGGGTTGCGGTATCTTTCCGCGCATAGAACGCCGAGACTGCGCTCCGGATCGTCACGAACGGAATGAGGCCGATCGCATAGGCGGCAAGCGTGACCGCCGCGGCCGCGGCATCGGCCCTGGTATAGGCGCCGCGCGCGAACACGGCGCGCACAATCACATCCGGCACCGCGAGGAAGGCTGCGACAAACGGCACGGTCGCGAGCAGCGTGAATTCAAAGGCGCGGCGCTGCGAGGCCGCAGCGCCTCTGTCATCGCGTGCGGTGATACGTTGCGACATTTCCGGCAACAGCACCGTGCCGATGGCAATGCCGAT
>VAZV01000156.1 GCA_005884765.1 Alphaproteobacteria bacterium | reverse complement strand
AGCGCCGCGAGGATCTCCGGATGGGGCAACTGGACGCGGCTGTTGTCGCCGGGGGCCTTATCCGAATCCAGCACGAAGCTCTGGCCGTTGTGGAGCTGGACCGCGCCTTCCGTGAACGAACCGAGACGCAGCTTGGGTCCCTGAAGGTCGACGAGGATGCCGATGGGGCGGCCATAGCTGCTCTCGACATTGCGGATGGTCTTGACAAGCTCGCGCATCTTGTCGTGCGGCGTGTGGCTCATATTGATGCGGAAGACGTCGGCACCGGCCTCGAACAGGCGGCGAATCATCGCGCTGTCCGAAGATGCGGGGCCAAGCGTCGCCAAAATCTTGATGCGGCGCAGCCGTCTCATTGTTTGCTTCCGGGCGCTGCGGCCGGCGGCGGCAGGCCAGACGCGCCCGGGGGCGTCCCGCCCGGCTGACTGGGCAGGCCTGGAACGTTGCCACCCGGTCCCACCGTTCCCGGTATCCCGGGCACGCGCTGCTGCGCCGGCTGCTCGTTGGATTCGGTCAGTTGCACAGTCCAGGCACGCTGCTCGCCGGTGTCGACCTCAAAGAAGCCGGTGCGGTCGAAACCACGCGCCAGGCAATTGTCGGTCCCCTTGATGGTGAATTCTTTGTCGCGTGAGCACATGAACGCCTGCCCCGACCACTCGCCGCCACGATCGTAGTCGAGCGCGTAGATGTAATAATAACGGGCGACCAGCGTTCCCTTTAGCAGCGTCTCACAGCTCCGCGAGGAAACGTTCCACCAGCCTTCGGTGGTCCAGCCTTCGGCATCCTTGTAGCCGAGCGCGATGCCGACCCGGCTGGAGGTATTGTTGCACAAACGAAAATCCGCCGCCGCCGGACTGTTCCAGAGGCAGAGGACAGCAAACGCCAGCGCCGGTATCGTACCGGCGGGCAGCCATGCGGAAATTCGATTGGTGTGGATGAAACTCCAGGGCGTCATATGCGCGAGGCTATCTCAATTGATTGACGATTTCGCGTAGGGTGGCGCGCACTGTCAACCGGCAGGGCGGTACTTTTTTCACGATCCGGAAACTTCCTGGTAACACCTTGTTTGCGCTGCGATATGGCAAAATCAAGTGACGACGCACATCTAATAGCCATATCTAGCCCAAAACTCACGGGATCATCACCATGGCGATCGACGACAAAACCAGAACGGAGCTTGAAGCGGCGGCCTTCCGCCGCCTGGTTGAGCATCTGCGCGAGCGGACCGATGTCCAGAATATCGATCTGATGAATCTCGCCGGCTTCTGCCGCAACTGCCTGTCCAACTGGCTCAAGGATGCAGCCGACGCGAAAGGCGTGAGCCTTACCAAGGACGAGAGCCGAGAGGCGGTTTACGGCATGCCCTATGAGACCTGGAAGGCAACCCATCAAGGCAGCGCGAGCGCCGAGCAGTTAGCTGCGATGAAGAAGGCCCAAAGCGGGCACTGATTCATTTTGGATCGTTGCTTTGCTTTTCGCACAGCAATGACGACGGAGGGAACAGGGTCTTTCTTTCTCCTGTGGGCGCGCTGTGGATGAGCGCGATGTCGCCTTGACGCAAGGCGCGGCAAACTTGAGGGTCGTTTTGGAAAGCGCTGCGCGGTGACGTGCGGCGCTTCTTTCGCCTCAATCGCCAGTTCCATTCAGGAGTACAAGATGGCCACCTCCGCCGCCGTCAAGGAAGCGCCCGCGACAAAATTTGCAAAGGACCAGCTCAAGGCCATCATCGAGCGCATCGAGCGGCTGGAAGAAGAAAAGAAGACGATCTCCGACGACATCCGCGACGTGTATGCCGAGAGCAAGGGCAACGGCTTCGACGTCAAGGCGCTGCGCACCATCGTGCGGCTGCGCAAGCAGGACGCCAACGAGCGGGCCGAGCAGGAAACCATCCTGGAAACCTACATGCAGGCGTTGGGGATGCTGTAAGGGGCGCTAACCGTCGGACACTTTCGGCCCGCCCAATCTTGGGCAAAAGCCTCTCATCTGCTAGGCTGCGGGGGAAGGGTCCGAAAAAGATGGTCGTGCCGGGACCAGAGCGCAGGCTCGCAGCTGTCCTCGCCGCCGACATGGTCGGCTACAGTCGGCTAATGGAGGTCGACGAGACGGGGACACTCGCGCGCCTCAAGACCCATAGGATCGAGCTCATCGATCCGGCCATCGCGAAGAACCGCGGCCGTATCATCAAGACCACCGGCGACGGCATGCTGGTTGAGTTTCACAGTGTCGCCGACGCGGTGCTGTGCGCGGCCGAGGTTCAACGCCGGATGGCGCGACGCAACGCGGACATCTCGCCCGCGCGCTGGATACAGTTCCGCATCGGCATCAATCTCGGTGACGTGATCGTTGAGGAGAACGATATCTTTGGCGACGGCGTCAACGTGGCCGCGCGCCTTGAGATGCTTGCCGAGCCCGGCGGCATCTGTGTCTCGGGCGCTGTGCGCGATCAGGTCGGCGACCGGCTCGATGACCTCGCATTCGAGGATCTCGGCGACCAGAGCGTCAAGAACATCGCCCGTCCGATCCGTGTCTTCCGGGTCCGGCTGGATCCGGAGCCAAAAACCGCGCCAGAGGCGTTGAAGGCGGCGACGCCGACTTCCAAGAAGCCGTCCATCGCTGTGCTGCCGCTCGTCAACATGAGCGGCGATCCGGAGCAGGAATTTTTCGCGGACGGCCTCAGCGAGGACATCATAACGGAGCTGTCACGCTTCCACGATTTGCTTGTCATCTCGCGCAACTCGACCTTCGTGCACAAGGGCAAGGCGGTCAAGGTGCAGGAGGTCGCGCGCGAATTCGGCGTCGATTACGTCCTCGAGGGGAGCGTGCGGAAGGCGGGTGATCGGGTCCGCGTCACGGTGCAGCTGATCGACGCAGAAACCGACCGGCACGTATGGGCTGAGCGCTACGACCGCAAGCTTGAGGATATCTTTGCCCTCCAGGACGAGATGACCCGCGCGATCGTCGCGACGCTTCCCGGCCGCGTCGAGGCCGCCACGCACGACCGCGCAAAGCGCAAGCCGACCGACAACATGGCCGCTTATGAGTGCGTGCTGGCCGCTAAGGTGCTGCATCACCGCTCTACACGTCAGGACAACGCGGAAGCCCAGCGTTTGCTGGACCGCGCCCTGGCGCTCGATCCGAACTATGCTCACGCTCATGCCTGGAAGGCATGCGTGCTGGGCCAGACGTGGGTTTATAGTTGGTGCGCGGATCGCGACGCGACCTTCCAGCAAGTGGCCGCGGAGCTGGAGATCACGCTGGCGCTCGATGACAATGACAGCGACGTGCACCGGATTCTCGCCGCACTAAACCTGAATCGCGACGATCATGAAAAGGCCGCGTACCATCAGGAACGGGCGCTCGCGCTCAATCCCAACTACGACCTCGTTGTGGTGCAGCAGGGCGAGCTTCTAACCTGGCTTGGGCGGCCGGAGGAGGGCATCGACTGGATCAAGAGGGCGATGCGCCTCAACCCGTACCACCCGGAGCGCTTCTGGAGCCACCTTGGGCGTGCCTGCTATTGCGCCGAGAAATACGCCGAAGCCGCCGAGGCCTTCTCGCGGATCACACGGCCTGACCACGCGCATCACGCCTTCCTTGCAGCCACGTTCGCGCAAATGGGCAATGCGGTCGCCGCCACTGCACACGCGGCGGAGGTCCTAAAGCGCGAGCCGAAATTCTCGGTGGCCGCCTACCTCGCTACTCAGCACTATAAGCGCGAAGTCGACCGAGAGCGTCACGAGGCCGGCCTCCTCAAAGCAGGACTGCCGGCCTGATCCGGCGCCAAAACTATCCGGCGGCTGTTGGAAAGTTTCTGGAAAAAGCGATCAGCGCAACGACGCGGTGCGCAGCACGAATGAGGTGGTCTCGATCGTCGTGATCGCTGAGCCGGCGAAGCGATCGCAGCTCATTCCCAGCATCGGATCGTCCGAAAAACGCATCGCGATCACGGCTTGCGGCTTCACGAAGAAACCGCGCATCTGGGTCAGGTCGACATCGCCCAGCATGGTCACCGACATCGTGCTCGCGCTCGGCGCCAACATCATGATGCGCATCCAGATATCGCTGCCCCTGCCGGCCGACAACCGGGTCGAGGTGGCGACGCCGGTGCCTTGCGGGCCCTTGGCGGCAACGCTGTTGATCTCGGTGACAGCGGCGGCATTGCGTGGCGCCGGCCGGATGCTGCGGGGGATCGGCGCGCTGGCAGCCACAACGTTGTTGCGGTCAACCGGCGATGACGCCGCCGGGGCATAGGCCATCGCCTGGTAGGCGGCGGGAACGCTCGCGGTCGGCTGCGGGTCGGCCGTAGCGGCTAACGCTTCGCGGGCCCTGATCGCCGCAACCTGCGCGGGTGAGGCCTGGGCCGGCGTTGCGCCGGCGTCGTCCCAGAAGCCGCGGGCATTGATGATGTCAGCCGGCGTCTGCGGTTTTTGCTCCGCCGGTGCGGCTACTGGCTGTTTCGATTTCACGAGCTGGGCGTCCGCGGACGCGAGCTGGAAGGCGGCGGCGACCTGCGGCTTCGCGCGCGGCACCGGCACCGGATCGGCCGGCTTCGCGTCGGTAGCGGCGGCCGTCGTCGGCTTCTCATTGACAACTGGGCTCGCGGCCTCGTCCTCGTCGTCGTTCGACTTGCCCTTGAACAGCGACGCGAAGAAGCCCGCTTTGCCGATCGTCGCAGCACCATCCCCATCGCCGCGCTTTTCGATGTCGGCGCGGGCGAGTTCATAGCCCTTAAGCGGCACGCCGTCGGTCGGGACATGCACCGTGCGCCCATCGGGGAATACCTTGGCGAGCTGATCGTGACTCATCCGCGGCCAGTGACGGATGCTGCCGGTGTCGAGATGGACGAACGGCGAGCCTGACGTCGGATAGAAGCCGACGCCGCCACGCTGCAGCCTCAGCCCGGCATACCGGATCTGCTCGAGCGGGACGCCCGGGATGAAGAAATCCATCGCATGGCCGAGCATATGCTGGCTGAAGCGCGCGACGCCCGACGAGCGGCGACGGAGCATGGCGTTGGTGGCGGGGGAGCGATAGGAGGAGATGATCTGGATCGGCTGCTTGCCGTCGACGTCGCGATAGACTTCCCAGAGGATGTCGAAGAGGTGACGGTCCATCACGGTCTCGTCCTGGGTACGCCAGTCGCGGAGATAGTGATTGAGCTGCTTCAGCGCCTGTTCATCGTAGCGCCCGTCGCGTTTGAAGGTGACGGTGAGGTCTTCCTCGGAATGGGTGTGGTGAAAGGAAAGCGTGCGGGTTTCATTCAATGCGGTCGCATCGTGCACCGATCCCGCGCCCATCAGCAGTAACAAGGATGTCAGGCCGAGGTGATACCCGGCTTTCGGCAACGATCGCGAATTGAATTGGCGTGCGAAACCAGTCAGCACGAATGAGCCCACCCTGACGACAACCGATCGAGGAACTCTTCCGCTACCCCATGTGGCGAAAGAGGGTTAACGCAGTCTTAAGTTTCGGGTGGGTCAATTGAATTTTACCCCACCCCCCAAGTCGATCTTAACCTAACCCGTCGAGTGTGGCGAAAAAGTGCTCGCCGCCGAAATGGGGGTGGAGAGTGGTTAACGTTAAGCGATCTCGCCCGAAGGCGAGATCGTCGTTTTCTCGGAGGGATTTAGGCGAACGGCAGGTGGCGCCCTAGTCTAGCGGTACACGCGCCGCTGCTGGCCAGGCCGGCCGATCGCGGCAGGGGGCGTCGGCGGCCCGCCGAACAGGCGTTCGAAGAACGAGGGCCCGGAAGAAAAGGAGTTGTCGCTCGCGAAGCTCACGCCTGCCGGCAGACTGCTTCCGGGCGGGCGCGAATAGCTCGGCTGCGAATGCGCGACCACGTTCTCCAGATCCCTGCCTTTTGCGTTCCTGAGCATCGCGATCATGGTGGCGTCGCGGCCATAGACATCCTTGCGGATTTGCAGCTTGCCGCCGTCATCCACGAATGCGGTCTGGTAGGTGATGTTGACCGGGATCGGCGTCGGGAATTTCAGGTCGATCTCGCTCGAGCCATACATGCTGCGGATCTTCTCCGGCGTGTAGCGCTCGTTCGGCAGGGTGATGTTGAGCAGGACGGACGCGTATTGATCCGGATTCTGTACCCGCATGCAGCCGTGGCTGAAGGCGCGTTCTTCCTTGGCGAACAGATGTTTGTCCGGGGTGTCGTGCTGGTAGACCAGGAACTTGTTGGGGAAGTTGAAGCGGATGCGCCCGAGCGCGTTGGCCTCGCCCGGCGGCTGCGAGATGTGAATGGAGCCGTCGCGGCCTTGCTCCAGCCTCAACCCCATGCGTTGCAGCACGGTCGGGTCCTGCTGCAGCGCCGGCAGGTACTCGTTGTAGATGATCGACGGCGGCACGTTCCAGGTCGGATTGACCGTGATGAACTTCATGGTCTCGCTCAACAGCGGCGTGGCGTGAATGCCCGGCTTTCCGGTCACCACGCGGGTGGTCCAGACCTGCGCGCCATGCTGCATCACTTTCAGCGTGTAGTCGGGAATGTTGAGGATGACATAGGCATCGCCGATTGCGGGCGCACCGAGGTCGCGCGGCAGCCAGCGCCAGCGCTCCATGTTAGCGACCACGATGTCGATCTGCTTGTCGCGCTTCGGGCTGTTCAGCGCCCTGAGCGTGCCGCCGTCGAGCATGCCGGTGGCCTTGAGGTCGGCGCCTTCCTGGAATTTGCGCACGGCTTCGGCGACCTTGGCGTCGTAACGGGTGTCGTCGGCGTTCTCCGACAGGCCGAGCTTGGCGCGCAGCTGCGGCACGCGCGGATCTTCCATCACGCTTTCGGGCTGCTTCTTTCCGCGGGGCGGCGTGTATTTCAGCACCGGACCATCGCCGATCTGGATCACCGGTCCGTCGCCCTGGCCGCGCAATTCGGCGAGCTTCGCCTTGAGCTCCTTGTAGAGCTTCTGCGGCGGGTTGTAGCTGTCGAGCGCCGCGGACGCATTTTTCGCGCTGGTGACGTTCGCCAGCACTTCATTGGGATCGATCGGGTGCTCGGGATAGGAGATGTCGGCTGAGACTTGCGACCAGTGCATGCGGCCACTCTGCGCCTGGCGGGCGTAATCCAGCATGCTGGCGGTAAGCTTCAGGTCGGCCTCCGCCAGCGCATCCGGCGTGGTCGCAGCAGCGAAATCGGGCACCGGGTAATCGGCAGCGTTGAGACCATCGGATGCGGCATCCTTCAGGCGGGCAATCACGCCCTTGCCGGACTCCGTGAGGCTGCCCGCCTGTGTCCAGAGCGGGGCGAATTCGCGCGCGCCGTAGAACTTCTCAACCGCGCCACGTTCGGTCTTGCGATCGAAATAGCGCACGGATTTTCCGCCCAGCATTTCCTTCAATTTGTCGGCGACCGGCTGATCTGCGGGGGCAACATTGCTGGCACCTTTCACCGGCTCCGCCGCCAGCTCCTTGGTCGCCTCCTTCGGCTGCTCGGCGGAAGGAGCAGCGGCGGCAGCAGCGGGAGGCGATGCTGTTGCGGGCGATGCCAAGGGAGCGATTGCGGCGTTGGGTTTGCCGGCGTCGGTTGGCGGCGCGGCGACGACGTTGGACGGCTTGGCGGCTTCCGTCTTCTCGGGGGTTTTGGCAGCCTCAGCCTTGGCCGTATCGGGCACCGACGCCGTTGAATCCATCTTGAAATCGTTGATGGTCGGAGGCGGGACGTTGGCAGGCTCGGGGCGCGGGATCGCGGCGTCGATCGCGAGCTCCGCAGGCGTGCTGCGTGACCGGTCCTGGGCCAGCGCCGAGGTCGCAAGGAAAGTCGCCGCGACGGCCACCAATACGCGGTCAAATCCGCCACGGCTATTCGAACGGTCTCGCATCGTCACACCCCTTGGGTGAAACTGCCCCGACATGGGGCAGTTTTGTCATCATCGCTCACAGCTATCGGTGAAACACCAGCCTTGATCGGGTCGCCACGCCTGCACGCAACGAGTCAAACGCAGACGATACATGCGCCCCACTCGTGCAGCCAGCGCGATGCAGGGCAATCACGACAAACTGACCTCAAACCAACGCCTTCGGACAGCTTATTTTTGCCACGCTCGATGCATTTTGTCTGTCACTTCCAAGCCACGGTTCAAATGTTCTGGAAATGCTATGTCTTCCTGTTATTTCCATGACGCCGAAGCGCGCAAATCATGGCTTAGTTCGCATCCTCGGTGCCGTCGTCTGCCGGATCGTTGGCGGCGGTTTCATCGAGCTTGCGGTAAAGCGTCGAGCGGCCAATCTTGAGCCGGCGAGCGACCTCCGACATCTGTCCGCGATAATGCGAGATCGCAAAGCGGATGATCTCGTTCTCCATATCTTCCAGCGGCCGCACCTCGCCGGTGCTGGTCAGCATGCCCAGTGTCCCATTGGTCGGTAGGGGAGCGATAGGTATTTCGTTACCTGAGACCGTCGGATGAAAGGCCGGCGCTATCACGAGCGGCTCACCACAGGTATCGCCCGTCGCCGGGTGCGCGGCGGCCAGCGGAAAATCGGCAAGCCCGAGCTGATCGCTCTCGCTCATGACAACGGCGCGATAGACCGCGTTCTCGAGCTGGCGGATATTGCCGGGCCAATCGAGCTGCGAAAGGTGCGCCATCGCCTCGCCGCTGATGCCGGAAACCGCGCGATTTTCCTCAGCGGCGAACCGCGCCAGAAAATGCCGCAGCAAATGCGGGATGTCCTCGCGCCGCGAGCGCAACGGCGGGATCGTCAGCGGCAGCACGTGCAGGCGATAGAACAGGTCTTCGCGAAACTGTCCGCCTTTGACGCGGTCGAGCAATCTACGGTTGGTCGCGGAAATGATGCGAACGTCGACCTTCACCGGCTTGCGCGCGCCGACCGCCTCCACCGCGCCTTCCTGCAACGCGCGAAGCAGTTTGACCTGGGCGGTCAGCGGCAATTCCGAGATTTCATCGAGGAATAGCGTGCCGCCATGGGCTTCGACGAATTTGCCCATGTGGCGTTCGGTGGCGCCGGTGAAGGCGCCCTTCTCGTGACCGAACAGGATCGATTCCACAAGGTTGTCGGGGATTGCGCCGCAATTGACCGCGACGAACGGTTTGGACTTGCGCTCGCCGCTGCCATGAATGGCGCGTGCGAATAATTCCTTGCCCACCCCAGATTCACCTTCGATCAGCACGGGGATCGTAGAGTTTGCCGCTTTCTGCGCGGTGCGCATCACGCCCGCCATCGCCTCGCTGCGGGTGATGATGTCGGAAAAAGTCAGCCGGCCTTCGCGGCTGTGACGGATGCGCTGCAACTCGCCCTTTAGAGCTGAGGTGTTGAGCGCGTTGCGCAGCGAGACTTGCAGCCGCTCCATGCCGACCGGTTTGACCACGAAGTCCTGGGCGCCGGCTCGCATCGCCGATACCACGTTGTCGATGCCGCCGTGGGCGGTCTGGACGACGACGGGGATGTTGAGGCCGGCCTCGCGGATCTTGGCCAGCACGCCCATGCCGTCGAGGCCTGGCATCACGAGATCGAGCACGACGGCGTCGATGACAGGCCCATCCGGCGCGGTCAGGATGGTGACGGCAGCATCGCCGCTATCGACGACAATGGTCTCGTAGCCGCATTTTTGCACCATGTTTTCAACCAGACGGCGCTGTACGGCATCGTCGTCGGCGATCAAAATGCTGGCAGCCATGGTGTTCCCCGCACGCAACAACTATCTGTCTCGAATCGGGGCACTCTCGCCGATGCCGATTAACGCCCACTTAAACCTTGCCCTCCCGCCTTCAGGTTGAACCCAGGTTTCCAACAAGATGACCTTGCGCACCACTTCCGCTCTCCGCAAACCGACCAAGACCAAGCCCAAAATCTCGAATAAGACCGCCGGCAAGGCCGGCAAATTACCGGAATGGAATCTGGCCGATCTCTATTCCGGCATCGATGCCCCCGAAGTGGCGCGCGACCTGGAAAGGATGGATGCCGATTGCGTCGCGTTTGAGACCGACTACAAAGGCAAGCTGGCCGAACGGACGGCACAGGATGACGGCGGCCGCTTTCTGGCGGAGGCCGTGCGGCGCTACGAGGCGATTGACGACCTCGCCGGCCGCCTCGGCTCCTATGCCGGCCTCGTGCACGCCGGCGACAGCGTCGATCCCGCGATCTCCAAATTCTATGGCGACGTTTCCGAACGGCTGACGGCGGCCTCGGTGCATCTGTTGTTCTTCGCGCTCGAGCTCAACCGCATCGATGATGCCGTGATCGAGCGCGCGCTGCAGACACCGGAGCTCGCCCATTATCGGCCGTGGATCGAGGATCTGCGCAAGGACAAGCCGTATCAGCTCGAGGATCGCGTCGAGCAGCTGTTCCACGAAAAATCCCAGAGCGGTTACACCGCCTGGAACCGGCTCTTCGATCAGACCATTTCAAGCCTGCGTTTCAAGATCGCGGGCAAGGAACTCGCGATCGAGCCGGCGTTGAACCTGCTGCAGGACCGTGATGGCGCAAGGCGCAAGGCGGCAGCGGAGGCGCTGGCCAAAACCTTGAAGACCAACGAGCGGACGTTTGCGCTTGTCACCAACACGCTCGCCAAGGACAAGGAAATCTCCGATCGGTGGCGCGGCTTTGCGGATGTTGCCGATTCACGCCATCTCAACAACCGCGTCGAGCGCGAGGTCGTCGATGCGCTGGTGGGGTCGGTACGCGCGGCCTGTCCGCGGCTGTCGCATCGCTACTATCGGCTGAAGGCGGGCTGGTTCAAGAAAAAGAAGCTTGCGCATTGGGACCGCAATGCGCCGCTGCCGTTTGCCGCGACCGGCACCATCGCCTGGCCGGATGCGCGCAACATGGTGCTGACGGCCTACCGCGGCTTCTCGCCCGAGATGGCCTCGATCGCCGAGCGGTTCTTCACTGACCGCTGGATCGACGCGCCGGTGCGGCCGGGCAAGGCGCCGGGCGCGTTCTCGCATCCGACCACGCCGTCGGCGCATCCTTACGTGCTGATGAATTACCAGGGCAAGCCGCGCGACGTCATGACGCTCGCGCATGAGCTCGGCCATGGTGTGCATCAGGTGCTGGCGGCCAGGAACGGCCCGCTGATGGCGCCGACACCGCTGACGTTAGCGGAAACCGCCAGCGTGTTCGGCGAGATGCTGACCTTCAAGCGGCTATTGAGCGAGACGCGAAACGCCAAGCAGCGTCAGGCGCTGCTAGCCGGCAAGGTCGAGGACATGATCAACACGGTGGTGCGCCAGATCGCGTTCTATTCGTTCGAGCGCGCGGTTCACACCGAACGCAAGAACGGCGAGCTGACGGCCGAGCGCATCGGCCAGCTTTGGCTCAGCGTGCAGGGCGAGAGCCTGGGTCCCGCCATCGACATCGGTCCGGGATATGAGAATTTCTGGATGTATATCCCGCATTTCATCCATTCGCCGTTCTACGTCTACGCCTATGCCTTCGGCGATTGCCTGGTGAACTCGCTCTATGCGGTCTACGAAAACGCGCAAGGCGGCTTTGCGGAGCGCTACCTCGCGATGCTGGCTGCCGGCGGCACCAAGCATTATTCCGAACTGCTCAAACCGTTCGGGCTGGATGCCAAGGATCCAAAATTCTGGGACGGCGGGCTATCCGTCATCGCCGGCATGATCGACGAATTGGAAGAAATGGGCTAGGGAGGGGCAGTTTCCGTAAAACATCTGTTGAACGGAACCGAGAGGCGTGTTATACAGATGTATAATGTGCTTTTGGCTTGTGGTTCGGTTGGACGGGCCGATGAAGGAATTCGACCATGAAAATCGAAATCAAGAAGATCGGTAATTCCGACGGCCTTCTGCTTCCGCGCGAACTGATGCAGCGGCTCGATCTAAAGCGTGGTCAGCAGCTTCACATTGAGGAGCTCCCCGGCGGCGGCTTTCAGGCCCTTCCCTACGATCCCGATTTCGAGCGAACAATGGAAATCGCGGACGAGGTCATGGACAAATATCGCGATACGCTCGCAGCGCTCGCCAAATGAGCGAGCCGGAAGAGCCGCTTTGGATCACCTTCGAGCAAGCCGTCGCAATCCACAGTCGCCAACTGCGCCGTTTCGGGGGAGCGCCGGGATTACGCGACGAAGGCATGCTGCGGTCGGCGCTTGAGCGCCCAATCAACAAGTCGCGCTATGAGCAAGGCGAGCTGGCTGAACTTGCCTCGGCTTACGCGTTTGGGCTGGCCAAAAACCATGCCTTTGTCGACGGGAACAAGCGCATCGCCTTCATGGCAATGGTGACTTTCCTCATCAAGAATGGCGTTGCCTTCAGCCCCGATCCTGCACACGCGACAGCAATCATCCTCGCACTCGCCGCCGGCGAAGTCAGTGAGCAAAGCCTGACCCGCTGGATCAGGGACAATTGGCCTTCCAAATGACCCGATAGGGGGCACAGCGGCGTGTGCGCCGTTGCCCTGCCATCCACTTTGCGGTAATTGCACGGCGAGAAGCGAACTACTGGGGACACCGATGGCAGAGCATAACGAAGTGGCCTATACGACCGCTGACGGCAACGATTATCCGGCCCACGAGCAGACCTATGAAGGTTTCATCACGCTGGTGAAATATGGCACCGCAACGGTTGCCTTGATCGTGATCCTGATGGCGATCTTCCTGACCTGATCGATTGTGGCGTGCGCGTTCCCACCGCGCTTGCCGCAACGATGAAGAAAACTTCTGAATAGCCCGTTCGCCAGTTTGCGCGCGCGTGACCAATAGCGCCGCCGGAGGCCTCATGAAGATTGCGGTTGCCAAGGAAATCGATCCGTCCGAGCCGCGGGTCGCGGCGTCGCCGGATACGGTGAAAAAATTCAAGGCGCTGGGCGTCGATATCGTGATCGAGCCCGGCGCAGGCATCAAGTCGGGGCTGCCGGATTCGGAATTCACGTCCGTCGGCGCAACCGTCAGCGCCGATGCCCTCAAGGATGCCGACATCATCATCAAGGTGAAACGCCCGGAGGCATCCGAGCTTGCCAGCTACAAGCGCGGCGCGCTGGTTATTGCGATCATGGATCCTTACGGCAACGAGGCCGCGTTAAAGCCGCTGGCCGAGGCTGGCATCTCGGCGTTTGCGATGGAACTGATGCCGCGCATTACCCGCGCCCAGGTGATGGATGTGCTGTCCAGCCAGGCTAATCTCGCCGGCTATCGCGCCGTGATCGAGGCAGCCGAGACCTTCGGCCGCGCCTTCCCGATGATGATGACCGCGGCAGGCACGATTCCGGCAGCCAAAGTGTTCGTGATGGGCGTCGGCGTCGCCGGGTTGCAGGCGATCGCAACTGCGCGACGTCTCGGCGCTGTCGTCACCGCAACCGACGTGCGACCCGCGACCAAGGAGCAGGTTGAATCGCTCGGCGCCAAATTCCTCGCCGTCGAGGACGAGGAGTTCAAGAACGCGCAGACCGCCGGCGGTTACGCCAAGGAGATGTCGAAAGAGTATCAGGCCAAGCAGGCCGCGCTGACCGCCGAGCACGTCAAGAAGCAGGACATCGTCATCACCACGGCCTTGATCCCCGGCCGGCCCGCGCCGAAACTCGTCAGCACCGAAATGGTGAAATCGATGAAGCCGGGCTCGGTGCTGGTCGATCTTGCGGTCGAGCGCGGCGGCAATGTCGAGGGCGCCAAGCCCGGCGAAGTGGTGGACGCCGACGGCGTGAAAATCGTCGGCTACACGAACGTCGCGGGCCGCGTCGCCGCGTCGGCCTCGAGCCTTTATGCCCGCAACCTGTTTTCGTTCATCGAGACGCTGATCGATAAATCGAGCAAGGCGCTCGCGGTGAACTGGGACGACGAACTGGTGAAAGCAACCCTGCTGACCAGGGACGGCGCCGTCATTCATCCGAACTTCCAGCCGAAATAAGGAGACAAGCCATGGATCATGTTGCCCAAGCCGTCGATCCCTTCGTCTTCCGCCTGTCGATTTTCGTACTTGCCGTGTTCGTCGGCTACTTCGTCGTGTGGTCGGTGACGCCCGCGCTGCATACGCCGCTGATGTCGGTGACCAATGCGATCTCCTCGGTGATCGTGGTCGGCGCGCTGCTCGCGGTCGGTGTCGGCATGATCTCCGCTGGCAGCGGTTGGGCGCGCGGCTTCGGCTTCGTCGCGCTGACCTTTGCCTGTGTGAATATCTTCGGCGGTTTCCTTGTCACCCAGCGCATGCTCGGGATGTACAAGAAGAAGGTGAAGTGAGCGGCATGTACCTCAGGGTGACGAGGACAAATGGGGACCTGAGATGAACGCCAATCTGTCGGCCGTATTATATCTCGTGGCGGGTGTGCTGTTCATCCTGTCGTTGCGTGGCCTGTCGAGCCCCGCGACATCCCGCCGGGGCAATTTCTTCGGCATGATCGGCATGGCGATCGCGATCGCCACCACGCTGGCGGGCCATCCGCCGGCGGACGGCGTCGCCTGGGTTTTGGTGGTGCTCGGCATCGCCATCGGCGGCTCGATCGGCGCGCTGGTCGCACGCCGCGTGCCGATGACCTCGATGCCGGAACTGGTCGCCGCCTTCCACTCGCTGGTCGGCATGGCGGCAGTGCTGGTCGCGGCCGGCGCGTTCTACGCGCCCGAGGCCTTCGATATCGGCACGCCCGGCCACATCCATGCGCAGAGCCTGGTCGAAATGTCGCTCGGCGTCGCCATCGGCGCGCTGACCTTCACCGGCTCGGTGATTGCCTTCCTCAAGCTGTCGGCCCGCATGAGCGGCGCGCCGATCCTTTTGCCGGCACGCCACATCATCAATATCGCGCTCGCGCTCGCGCTGGTGTTCTTCATCGTCCACATGGTGATCTCTGGCAGCGCGCTCGACTTCTGGCTGATTACCATCATCGCGCTGGCGCTCGGCGTGCTGATGATCGTTCCGATCGGCGGCGCCGACATGCCGGTCGTGATCTCGATGCTGAACTCCTATTCCGGCTGGGCCGCGGCCGGCATCGGCTTCACGCTCGGCAACTCGGCGCTGATCGTCACCGGCGCGCTGGTCGGATCAAGCGGCGCGATCCTGTCCTACATCATGTGCCACGCGATGAACCGGTCCTTCATCTCGGTCATCCTCGGCGGCTTCGGCGGCGAGACCGCGGCGGCCACCGGCGGGACGGCCGACGCGCGCCCCGTCAAACTCGGCTCCGCCGATGACGCCGCCTTCATCATGAAGAACGCCCAGAAGGTCATCATCGTGCCCGGCTACGGCATGGCGGTGGCGCAGGCGCAGCATGCGCTTCGCGAAATGGCCGACGTGCTGAAGAAGGAAGGCGTCGAGGTGAAATATGCGATCCACCCGGTTGCGGGCCGCATGCCCGGCCACATGAACGTGCTGCTGGCCGAAGCCAACGTGCCCTATGACGAGGTGTTCGAACTCGAGGACATCAATTCCGAATTTTCGCAGGCTGATGTTGCCTTTGTGATCGGCGCCAACGACGTCACCAACCCCGCGGCGGAAGAAGACAAGAAGTCCCCGATCTACGGTATGCCCGTGCTGCAGGTGTGGAAGGCCGGCACCGTGATGTTCATCAAGCGTTCGCTCGCGTCCGGCTATGCCGGCATCGACAATCCCTTGTTCTACCGCGACAACACCATGATGCTGCTCGGCGACGCCAAGAAGATGACCGAGAACATCGTCAAGGGGATGTAGCCCGGCGGACGGGATCGCATGGCCGTCCTGAAATGGATTTTCGTCATTGCGGTGGTGGGCTATCTCGGCAGCCTTGCCGTCCTGTATTTCAAGCAGCGCTCGCTGCTGTTTCCCATACCGCGGGTGGGTCGGACCACGCCGCAGGCCGTCGGCTTTGGCGATGCTGAAGAGCATTTCCTCACCACGGAAGATGGTGAGAAGGTCATCGTCTGGCATGTGCCGGCGAAGCCTGGGCACGCCGTGATCCTGTATTTTCCCGGCAACGGCGATTATCTCGCGGCCCGCGTCAGCCGCTTTCGGGACATGACTTTGGACGGCACTGGGCTGGTCGCGCTGTCCTATCGCGGCTATGCGGGCTCCAGCGGCGAGCCGAGCGAGCAGGGGCTGCTGCGCGATGCCGCGGCGGCCTATGCCTTTACGTCGGCGCGATACGGCGCCGATAAAATCGTGGTCTGGGGCTCTTCGCTGGGGACCGGCGTCGCGGTAGCGCTGGCGGCCGAGCGGCCCATCGGAAAGCTGATCCTGGAGGCTCCCTATACCTCGGCAGCGGATATTGCCGCCGCGCTGTTTCGCTTCGCGCCGGTGCGGTTTTTGATGTGGGATTCGTTTCACTCCGATCAACGGATTGCGCGCGTCACGGCCCCGCAGCTGATCATGCACGGCACCGACGATTCCGTGATTGCGATCGCCTTTGGCGAACGGCTGTTTGCGCTCGCCAATGAGCCGAAGCAATTCGTGCGGTTTCCCGGAGGCGGGCACGACAATCTCGATGATTACGGGGCGATCGAAACCGCACGACGTTTTATAATGCCGTAAAAGGCTGACACGCGCTGCAGTCTGACGCATAGTCCATTCCAGTGGATGTTTAAGGATTGAACCGCATGAGCGCGCCCGGCCCGATGCCGACGTCGGCGTGGATGTTCCCCGCGCTGTCGGTCTTGTTGTTCGCTGGCGCCACCGCGCTTGGCTATACTTTCATGCCGTCGGTGGCCGGCTGGCTGTTCGCCTTGGTGCTGCTGGCGATCCTGTTCGGCACGGTGTTCGCCGCGGTCCATCATGCCGAGGTGATCGCGCAACGGATCGGCGAACCCTACGGCACGCTCCTGCTGACCCTCGCGGTCACCATCATCGAAGTCGCGCTGATCGCGACCATCATGCTCGGCGAGAAGGAAGTCCCGACGCTGGCGCGCGACACCGTGTTCGCGGTGGTCATGATCGTCTGCAATGGCATTGCCGGCATTTGCATCTTCATTGGCGGACTTCGCTATCGCGAGCAGGATTTCCAGGTCTCCGGCGCCAACCTTTATTTGAGCATGTTATTCATGCTGGCGACCATCACGTTGGTAATGCCCAACTACACGCTGACCGCGCCGGGGCCGATCTACTCGGCGGCGCAGCTCGGTTTCGTCAGCATCGTCACCATGCTGCTCTACGGCGTGTTCCTCTACACCCAGACCATCCGGCACCGCGACTATTTCGTCCGCGAAGCCGCCGGCATTGCCGATGATGGGGCGCATGTCTCCAACCGCATGCTGACGCTGAGCATTGCATTGCTGCTGATCTCGCTGCTGGCGGTGGTGCTGCTCGCCAAGAAATTCTCGCTCGTGGTCGATGCCGGCACGGCGTTGTTCGGCGCGCCGCCTTCGTTTGCCGGCGTACTGGTCGCGCTGTTGATCCTGCTGCCGGAGAGCGTCGCCGCGATCACCGCCGCGCGCGGCAATGACTTGCAGAAAAGCGTCAATCTGGCGCTTGGCTCCTCGCTTGCGACCATCGGCCTGACTATCCCGGCCGTCGCCGCGGCCGCCTATGCGCTCGACAAGCAGTTGGTGCTCGGGCTCAATGCACAGGAAATGGTGCTGTTGCTGTTGACCTTCATGCTGAGCATGCTCACCTTCGGCACCGGCCGCACCAACATCCTGTTCGGGCTGGTGCACATGGTGGTATTCGCCGTCTTCGTCTTCATGCAATTCGTGCCGTGAGCTGGACGGGAGGGACAATGTTGAGCGCCAAATCCGAGGTTCAGGTCGACACGCCCGAAGTCCGCGTCACCGAATGGCGGCTTTCGCCCGGCAGCGCCACCGGCCATCACATTCACGAGATGGACTACGTGATCGTTCCGGTGACCTCGGGCGAAATGACCATCGTGGCGCCAAGCGGGGACCGCTCCAAGGCCCAGCTTGGGGTCGGCAAATCCTACTTCCGCAAGGCAGGCGTCGAACATGATGTGCTCAACGAAACGGCGGCCGAGATCGTGTTCCTGGAAGTCGAATTGAAACCGTGAATGGCCGTTTACCGATTTGCCACCGATCCGTCGCAGTTGATCCCTCAATGCGCCTCAAAGTTCCCCCATCAAATCGCGCCGGGGAGTGGTAGGTTATGCTGAATTACCTAAAGAAATTCGCGATGGACATCTTGCCGTCGGTGGCTGCGACCATCATCGGCGCCTACATCGTTAACCACTACATCACGGCAAAGCCCGCTGACGCACCGGTGGCCGCAGCAGTATCTTCAGCCGATCCGAAGAAGGCCGAATCCGGCGGCGAGCCGAAGCCGGCCGAGACCTCATCCGAGTCCGCCAGCATCCCCCAGCCGGGCGTCAAGGCCAAAGGTATCTCTGAGCGGGCGATGATCGAGAAGACGGTGTCCGAGGGACCCGCGGCGGCTATCGAGAAACCCCAAGCCGAAAAACCGCAAGCCGAAAAATCCACCGACAAGCCCGCGGAGACCGCGAGCATTCCCATGGTCGAACCGCGCCGCAAGCCGGCGGCGCCGCGTGAGAAGGCGGTTGCCAAGGCCACACCGCCGCAGGTCGCCGCGCCCGTCGTCGCCGCGCCGGTAACGGTCCCACCGACAGAGCCGGCCGCCGCCTCCGACGAGCGGCGCGATGCCAATGATCTTGCCCGTGCGGCGATCGAGCGTCTGCGCGGCACGACCGAGGGTTCGTCGCATGTGCAGGAGGCTGCCCGTGCCCCGGACACACCGCGCACTGCCGAAACGCCGCGCACGGCGTCCGCGCCGCCGGTCCAGCCGTTGCCGCCGCCAATCATGGTCTCGACGCCGACGGCCGACGATCCGCCTTACCCCGCCAATATCCGGATCGACCCGAGCCGACCGACGCCGCCGGCCGAGATCCCGCCGCCCACCCGGCCGCCGCTCGATCTGCATGCCGACGCGACCGATCCTGCGACGCACGCGCATAAGAATGTTGCCGAAGAAGTGCTGTCGGCGGCGAAATCGATGTTTCACGCCGTCCTGCCGAACAGCTCGGCGAAATAGTTCAGAATCGGTTCGGCTCTGATCAAAACAAAAAACGCGGGCCAAAAGCCCGCGTTTTCGATTTCGAATCCTGGATCGGATCCCGGAAAAACTCCGTCAGCGCATGCCGCGCGGACCAGCGCCGGGACCGCCACGGCCGCCGGAACCGCTGCGCTCGGCGCCGGGACCTGCGCCGAACACCGGCTTGGGCTTCATCGGCAGCAGGCCTTCGCGCTGCAGTTTCTTGCGCGCGAGCTTGCGCGCGCGGCGCACGGCTTCAGCCTTTTCGCGCGCCTTCTTCTCGGAGGGCTTTTCGTAGTGGCCGCGGAGCTTCATCTCGCGGAAGATACCCTCGCGCTGCATCTTCTTCTTCAGCGCCTTGAGGGCTTGATCGACGTTGTTATCGCGAACGAGAACCTGCACGCGGCATCCTCTTTCAGTGGATCGGAGTGGAAATCTGGTAAAGCTAACGGGCTTGGCAAAAAGGCCGGGCCCTTAACTTGAGCGCGCGGATGTATCAGACAAAAGCGGAATTGTCCACCGGCGGACGCACCGATTATGTGCTTTGGCGCCCGTAAAATCGACCTTTCGCAGCCGATCAGCTCGTTTTCGCTCGTTTGCCTTCGACTAGCGTCACATGCCCCATCTTCCGGCCCGGGCGCGGCGGCCCCTTGCCGTACAAGTGAACGGTCGCTCCGGGCACCGTGAGCCATTGTTCGTATTCGAGGATTTCGTCCCCGATCAAGTTGGTCATGGTCACGGGTCCGTGGCGCACCGGCTTGCCGAGCGGCCAGCCGGCGATCGCGCGAATGTGTTGCTCGAATTGCGAGATCGATGCGCCATCCAGCGTCCAGTGCCCGGAATTGTGCACCCGCGGTGCAATCTCGTTGACCAGGATTTTGGGGCCGGTGTCGTCCACCAGCACGAACATTTCCACCGCGAGCACGCCGACATAGTCGAGCGCGGTCGCGATCTTGCCGGCCACGTCACGCGCCTGTGCCGCCAGCGCATCTGATATCGCGGCCGGCGCCCGCGAGATCTTTAGGATGTGGTCGCGGTGCTCGTTTTCAGTGACGTCGAAACACTCGACCTCGCCTGATGCAGAGCGCGCAGCGATCACCGAAATCTCGCGCTCAAACGGGATGAAGGCCTCCAGGATCGCCGATTTGGTGCCGAGCTCCTCCCAAATGTGATCGGTATTGTCGCCCTCGCGGATCATGGCCTGGCCCTTGCCGTCATAGCCGAAGCGGCGGGTCTTGATCACCGCGGGCAGGCCGATGCGTGAGATCGCCGCACGCAATGTCGCGGGCGAGGAGACGTCGGCATAGTCGGCGGTGCCAATGCCGAGCCGCTTGACGAAATCCTTTTCCGCCAGCCTGTCCTGCGTGGTCTCCAGGATTTTCCGGTTGGGCAGCACCGGACGCCGCGCCGCCAGGATCAACGCGGCCGCTGCCGGCACATTCTCGAATTCGTAGGTGATGACGTCGACGTCATTGGCGAACAGTTCCAGCGCCTCGACATCGGCGTATTCCGCGCAGGCCGCGTTCAGCACCACGTCAAAGGCCGGTGAATCCGGATCCGGCGAGAACACTTGGCAGCGCAGCCCGAGGCGTGCCGCCGCCATCGCCAGCATCCGGCCCAGTTGGCCGCCGCCGAGGATTCCGATGGTGTCGCCAGGTTTCAGTTTCACCTGACGGTTGACGATTAAGGCATCGATGGCTGTCACGCCGATCCCTCCGGGCGTTCTTTGACCGCCTCGGTCTGCTGCTTGCGCCAGGCCATGATCCGATCCGACAGTGCCGGATCGTTGAGCGCGAGCACGCTCGCCGCCAGCAGCGCCGCATTGATCGCCCCCGCCTTGCCGATGGCCAATGTCCCGACCGGCACGCCGGCCGGCATCTGCACGATGGAGAGAAGCGAATCGACGCCCGACAGCGCCTTCGATTCGATCGGCACGCCGAACACCGGCAGCTCGGTCAGCGACGCGGTCATGCCGGGTAGGTGCGCCGCCCCACCGGCGCCGGCAATGATCACTTTGAAGCCACCGGCCTTGGCGCCCTTGGCGAAGGCGAACAGCCGCTCCGGCGTGCGGTGCGCGGAGACGATCCGCTTCTCGCAGTCAACGCCGAGCACGGCCAGCGTTTCCGCGGCATGGCGCATGGTCTCCCAGTCCGATTGGCTTCCCATGATGATGGCTACGGGCGCGGTCATGCGGTCAATTCTTCTCAGGAATCCAAAAACATAGGCCGGATTATAGGTTCGGGCCCGACTTCAGCAAGGCATGGCAAGGAGACCGCAATGGACTATCCTGTCTTAGTGAATCGCGGCAAGCCCCTCTTAAGCAAGTCTTCACCACTATGCCTAGCAAGAAGAAAGCCAAGGCGACGGCATCCAGGACCGCAAAGCGCCGCAAGAACGGCGTGGCTCCGCGCAAGCTCGGGCCTGCCCGGAGTGCGCCGGCACACCGGCCGCAGGTTCCTGCTGACGGTGCCAAACAGACCATTCGCAGGCTCAAGATCCAATTGGCCGAGGCCGAGCGGCGGATCGAGGCGTTGCAGGCGTCCGCCGATACCGATTTTCTGCTGGATATTCTCAACCGCCGCGGCTTCGAGCGCGAGCTCCGTCGCGCGATCGCCTATATCAAACGTTATCATGCCAGCGGGGCGCTGATCGTGCTCGACGTTGACCGTTTGAAGCCGATCAATGACGCCTATGGTCATGCCGCCGGCGATCAGGTCCTGAAGGCGATCACAGCAGTGCTGTCAAGCCAGGTGCGCTCGTCCGATGTGATTGGCCGGCTCGGCGGCGATGAGTTCGCGCTGTTGTTGTGGAACCTCAGCGAAACCGATGCCAAAGCCAAGGCGGCATCGCTGGAGCAAGCGATCGACCAGCTTGCATTCGAGTTTCGCGGCAGCACGATCACTGCAGGCGCCTCCGCAGGCGTCGCGATCCTCGGGCCGCACGCGGAAGCGGGTAGAGCGCTGGAAGAAGCCGACAGCGCCATGTATGTGCGCAAGGCGCAGCGGCGGCATGAGGCATAGCGTTGCTCGCAAGGACGACCGTCACAGCCCGCCGAGATCGTCCGGCACATTGCCGAACTTCTGCAGCAGCCGGGCGTCATTGAATTCACCCATCATGGGATCGCCGGTGCGGCTGAAGGCGACCGCACCGATGTTGCCTGACGACCTCGACATGATTTCGGCGCGCCGGAGCGCGGCGGACGAACTCTGGCATTCCTCCGCCGCGCCGGCGATAGGCGCGCCGGTGTCGTCCTCAAGGAACGGTAGCGCGACGTAATAGGTGACATCGGCCATGGTTTGCTCCAGATGGGTTTGCTCCAGATTGGGTCTGCTCCAGATTGGACTTCTCCCGGTGATCAATCATGCGGCGTCGCCTCTCGCTTGAGAGGGCGCGCAGCCGGCAGCGACCGCCGCCTGCAATTCCTGCAATTCCACTTCCAGATATTCGTTCGCCATGATGAGCGCCTTGATGGTGCTGCGCAGGTTGCCATCGCACATCGCGATCGCCTGGTCGCAGGCCTGTTCGTAGCGGCTATTGTCGAAAGTGGAGGACGTGGCAAGGGCAACGCTCCCGGCGGGGCTCCTAACAAGGCTCATGGCAAGGCTCCGGACTCGAAAATGGGCGGAGAAGCATGTTCTCTTTTTGTTCTACCCAAGTCAAGGGACACCCAAGTCAAGGGACACCCAAGTCAAGGGACACCCAAGTCAAGGGACAAAGAGTAACGCGACTGACTTGATGGGCGCGCAAGGCGCGCAAGACCGTACCCGCGCGGCGCCAGTCAGATGATAGCGGCGTATTTGGCGTTCACGCGATGATGTCGGGCGTGATCTGGTCTTCGATGAAGGCGATGCGGTCGCGCAGTTGCAGCTTGCGTTTTTTCAGGCGCTGCAGCCGCAATAAATCGGGCGCGGGCGATTGATGCAGAGCGTCGATCGCCGCGTCGAGGTCGCGGTGCTCCTGCTGCAGCCGAGCGAGCTCGGCCTGGAGTTCGCGCTCATCTTCGTCGGTCATGATGTACGTTAGCTGATAAACGCGATGGGTTGCGAAAGCCTGTGCAAACCCTGTGGAGAATATCGCCCTTGCGAGCCCCGCCCGCAAGGCAATCCGGCGGTTCGGATGGGCGGAAACCCTTGCGAACCGAGGGCGCGGGAGCCCGGGTTCCGTACTCACGAATCCTTACACATGACGCCAAATATGAGAGCGCGATTTCCAATCCCCATCGACAGTCCATGCCAGTTGTGTAGACTTAGGGGTCCGGATCGAATCCGAGGGTTAAATCCTACCGAGGAGGTTTCGAATGGCAATTCAGGCACATCTCGTTGAATTGGAACGGAAACACAAAACTCTCGAAAACGAATTGCATGAAGCTCTCGTGCACCTTTCAACAGACGACCTGCAAATTGTTGAGTTAAAGCGCCGGAAATTGATGGTTAAGGACCAGATCGAGCGGCTGAAGCAAAGCGCCGAAACCTTGCACTAGCGATACTCGCGTAACATCATCCGCCAATAACACGAGCGCGGCTCACGCGTTGTGCCGGGCTGCGCCTTTTTGCTGCGGCGCAATGCTGCAGCGGGCGTTTTCATGCGTCGGCAAGATCGCCGACATGGTCGGCGATCGCCAGCGACGATGTCAGTCCCGGCGACTCGATCCCGAACAGATTGATCAATCCATCGACGCCGTGATCCCGCGGTCCCTGGATCAGGAAGTCCTGGCGCGCCACTGCCGGCGGCACGATCTTGGGCCGCATTCCCGAATAGCTCGGCATCAGCGCGCCATCGGGCAGTGCCGGCCAGTAGCGGCGGATGGCGGGATAAAACCGTTCTCCGCGCGCCGGATCGACGGCGTAATCGATATGATCGACCCATTCGACGTCGGGACCGAACCGTGCCTGTCCAGCCATGTCGAGGGTAAGGTGCACGCCGAGCCCGCCGGGCTCGGGCACCGGATAGATCAGGTGCGAAAACGGCGCCTTGGCGCTGCAGCTGAAATAGTTGCCCTTGGCCAGATACGCCGGCGGGATCAACTCAAGCGGCATGCCGTCGATGCTGCGCGCGACGGCGGGCGCAGCCAATCCGGCCGCATTGACGAGCAGCCGGCATTCCAGCGTGATCGGTGCGTCACCGCCGGCGTCCAATTCAATTCTGCCGGAAGCTGCCTTGCCGCGCTCCAGCGGCGTGCGAAAGGCAAACGCTGCGCCCGCAGCTTCGGCATCGCCGCGCAGCGCCAGCATGTAGGCGTGGCTGTCGATGATCCCGGTGGAGGGCGAGAGCAGTGCGGCGTCGCAGTCAAGCGCCGGCTCCAATGCGCGCGCGGCTTCACCGGGCAGCGTCCGCATGTCGAGCACGCCATTGGCTTCGGCATGCGCCCTGATCGATTGCAGCTTTTCGGTCTCGTTGGGCGTCGTTGCCACGATCAGCTTGCCGCAGTTCTTGTGGGGAATGCCGTGCTCGCGGCAGTAATGGTACAGGGCCTGTTTGCCGCTGACGCACATCCGCGCCATCAGGCTTCCGGCGGGATAGTAGATGCCGGCGTGGATCACCTCGCTGTTGCGCGACGAGGTGACGGTGCCGATGCCCTCAGCCGCTTCCAGCACGACCACCTCGCGGCCGGCCTGGGCCAGCCGGCGCGCGACCGCGAGGCCGATGACGCCAGCACCAATAACGACGCACTCAACCTTGTCCATGGGCAGCTTGGGGTCCGGGATTTGGCGCGAAGATCTCGTTCAGCGGCGCTTAGTTATGGGTTGTCCTGTTAACGAATGTCTTCGAACAACCCATTGCTTTGCCTCCAAGTATCTCCCGAATCGATTCGCTTTAGCGAAGCATTAATCATGTCGGGGCAATTGCCGTAATTTAGCACGCATTTGCGAACCGCAAGGGTACGCGTTTACCCGATCCAAACCGGCGAAGCCAGACACTGCCCGCCAAATCCGCGGGTGATTGATGGCTGACAAGAACTGGCAGGCAGGCGGCATGAATCTGATTCTTGCGCAGGCTGTCGTGTGCCTGGCCGCCAGCATCGCGCCGTTTCACGCCGCGTGGGCGCTCTCCGGGAAGTTCTCGCCGGCGACCTATCTCGGCAATGCCGATCCCGGCCTGGTGTGGGAAGTGCTGATCGGCGGCATCGTGATCTGCGCATTTCTCGCGGCGATCGCATTGTGGATCCATTCGGCCCTGCGCCGGCTCAAACGCTCGCATTTGCGCAAGAATGCGTTCATCAGCTCGGCGCTGAATCATCTGAACCAGGGCGTCGTCATGACCGATCCGAAGCAGCGGATCGTGTTCTGCAACGACCGCTATCTCGAAATCTACGGCCTGGCGCGCTCGGATCTGCCGCCAACCATGACCGGGCCCGAACTCCTGGAGCTGCGGCGCGAGCGTTGGGGTCTCGACGTCAGCGCCGCGGATTTCTACGCACACGCCGCCAGGCCGGAAGGCCTGATCAGCGAATTGCCCGATGGGCGATCCATCCTCGTCAAACATTTCCCGTTGCCAAACGGCGGCTCGATTTCAACGCATCTTGACTGCAGCGAACAGCGCGCGCTCTCACGGCAGCTCGCATCGACCAAGCAATTCCTGGAATCGGTGCTCGATCACGTGCCGGTTTGCGTGGCCGCCAAGAGTATCGAGGACGGCCGCTATATCTTCGCCAATCGTGCCTTCGAGCGCTTCTCGCGCTTCTCCCGCGACCACATCGTCGGCAAGCGCGCCGACGAAATCTTTCGCCCCATCAGCGCGGCCGCCATCGACGCGGCCGACAAAGCCGCGTTGCTCACGGCGGACGGGCACTATCGCAGTGAACTCGTGGTCGAGCGCGGTTCCGAGAGGCGGGTGCTTGCCTCCAATCGCGTCGTCGCACGCGACGAGAGCGGCCGGCCCGAATTCCTGATCGCCCTGTTCGACGACATCACCGAGCGGCGGTCATTGTCGCAGGAACTCGAAAGCACCAAGAAATTCCTCGAACTGGTGGTCGACAACATTCCGGTTTCGCTGATTGTCGAAAACGTTCGCGACGGGCGCTATTTGCTCGCCAATCGCAGCGCCGAAGCCATTCTCAACCGGCGGCGCGAGGACGCCACCGGGTTGACGGCGGCCGATATTTTCAATCCGAAGGAAGCCAAGCTGATCATCGCGCGCGACGAGGCGGCGATCAAGAAGCGCGGCCTGCTCGCCGAAGAGCATCCGATCAGCACCAAGGATGGGTTGCGGCTGTTCCTGACGCGGCGCATGACGGTGCTGGATGACGCCGGACAACCGCAATATCTGATCAAGACCCATGAGGACGTCACCGACCGCCGCCAGACCGAGTCGCGCATGGCGCATATGGCCTATCATGACGGCCTGACCGACCTGCCCAACCGCGCCGCGTTCCTGCAGGCGCTGGCCCAGATGATCGAGGCTTGCGCCGACACCGCCGAGGAATTCGCCGTACTCTCGCTGGACCTCGATGGGCTGAAGGAAGTCAACGACGTGTTCGGCCATGCCATCGGCGACAAGCTCCTCATCGAGGTAGCGCGCCGTCTCCAGACCGCGGCCGGGGGCGGCATCGTGGCGAGGCTTTCCGGCGACGAGTTCGGACTGATCATCGACGGCAAGCAACCCGAGGCCGGCAAGGCGCAGGCTGAACAGCTCGCCGAAGCGCTGGCGAAAGAGTTCGTCATCGACGGCAAGTCGGTCCGCACCGGCGTCACCACCGGCATCTCGGTATTTCCGCATAACGGCGCCGATGCGGCATCGCTGCTGGCCAATGCCGGGGCGGCGCTGTTCCGCGCCAAGCAGAAGTCGCGCGGCACCATCAGCGTCTATGAGCCGGAGATGGACCAGCAGATCCGCGACCGCCGGGTGCTGCACCAGGACCTTTCGCTTGCGATCAAGAACAGCGAACTCTCTCTGCATTATCAGCCGCAGGCGGTCGCGCGACCCACCGTCGCCGCCTGCGAGATCATCGGCTTCGAGGCGCTGGCGCGATGGCAGCATCCGGTGCGCGGCTTCATTTCGCCCGGCGAATTCATTCCGCTTGCGGAAGAAAGCGGCTTGATCGTCGAGATGGGTGAATGGATCCTGCGCGAGGCCTGCAGGGAGGCCGCCTCGTGGAAGGTGCCGATGCAGGTCGCGGTCAACCTGTCGCCGGCGCAGTTCATGCACGGTGACCTGGTCGGCCTGGTGCACTCGATCCTGCTCGAGACCGGGCTCGCGCCTGATCGGCTGGAGCTCGAAATCACCGAGGGGGTGCTGATCGAGGATTTCGATCGCGGTCTGGCGCTGCTGCGACGGCTAAAGGCGCTCGGCGTGCGCATCTCGATGGACGATTTCGGCAGCGGCTATTCTTCGCTGAGTTATCTGCAGGCGTTCCCGTTCGACAAGATCAAGATCGATCGCGCCTTTGTCATCAATCTCGGCCGCAATCCGCAATCGGCGGCAATCGTCCGGGCCGTGATCGATCTCGGTCATGCGCTGGAAATGTCGATCGTCGCCGAGGGCGTAGAGACGCAAGAGCAGCTCGGCTTTCTCGCCGAGGAGGGCTGCGACGCGGTGCAGGGCTATTTCATCGGCAAGCCATTTCCGATTGGGCACTATGCGGCACTGGTTGGCCGCAACGTTGCCAATGTCGTGGAGCATGCACGCAAGACTGGCTAGATGTAGCGAAATTCGAATTCGTCACACTGGAAGCCGTGCATGGCGGACTACGATCTGGCGATCATCGGCGGCGGGTTGAACGGTGCCAGCATGGCGCGCGACGCCGCGGGCCGTGGCTTAAGGGTGATCCTGCTGGAGCAGGGCGATCTCGGCGCCGCCGCTTCTTCCGCGACACCGCGCATGATCCATGGCGATCTCTCCGTGCTGGAGCGCCGCGGGTTCCTGCGCGTGCGCGCAGCGCTGGCCGAGCGCAACACCTGGCTCAAGATCGCGCCGCATCTGGTGCGACCGATGCGGTTTGCGATCCCAGCGCATTCCGGCGAACGTCCGCCGTGGTTGCTGCGTTCGGCACTCCTGCTCTACGACCGCCTCGCCTCCCAGCCCGGTCTTCCCGCATCCGCCACCGTCGACGTCACTCACCATCCGATCGGCAACGCGCTGAAGCGGCCGTTTGGCACCGCGTTCGAATATTCCGATTGCATGGTCGACGATTCCCGCCTGGTGGTCCTCAGCGCCGTCGACGCCGCGGTCCACGGCGCCGAGATCTGCACCGGTGCGCGCTGCGTTCGGGCCGACCGGGGGGATATCTGGCGGCTGGTGGTGATCGACCGCGGCCGCCGCCGCGTGTTCACCGCGCGCGCGCTTGCCGTCGCCGCCGGCGCCTGGAGCTTGACGGTGGCGGAAAACGTCCTGCGTCAACCGCCGCCGCGCGCCGCCGCGACCCAGGTCAACCAGATCGTTGTCCGCCGCTTGTTCGAGACCGACAATGTCTACGTCTTCCAGCACAGCGACCGGCGGCTGATCTTCGCCAGCCCCTATGAGCGCGATTTCACGCTGATCGGCACCGCCAGCCGCGCCTTCAAGGGCGACCCCGCGATCGTGGCCATGGATGCGAGCGACATCGCCTATCTCTGCGACGCGGCCAACCGCTATTTCCGCGAACGGGTCGAGCCGTCGGATGTGGTCAGGACGGTTTCCGGCGCCAATCTGGTTTTGCAGCCCGCGGACAGGGACGGCTCGATTATGTTCAACGCCAGGGGCGGCAAGGCGCCGATGGTCACGATGTTAGGCGGCGATGTCACGACCTCCCGGCTGCGCGCCGAGCGGGCGGTGTCTCACCTGACGCCGTTCTACGCGATGTCGCCGCGGTGGACGGCGACGGCGCCGTTGCCCGGTGGCGACTTTGCCTGGGACCGCTTCGATCAGGAGGTCGACAGCGCGCGCGAGCGCTGGCGCTTCTTGACCGAGCCGCAGGCGCAACGACTGGTCGGCGCCTATGGCTCGCGGCTTGCTGACGTCCTTGGCGATGCCAGGGACCGCACCGATCTCGGCCCTGGTTTCGGGCCGGAGCTGACGGGGGCGGAAGTGCGCTATCTCATGAGCCACGAATGGGCGCGTTTCCCGGACGATATTCTGTGGCGGCGCTCAAAACTCGGCCTCACCCTGCCGTCGCAAGACAAAGAGGCGCTGGCGGCGTTCATGGCGGCATCGCGCTGAATTCAAGAGTTGTGCTGTCGCCGGGCGTGTCAACAGCCCGTTGCGCTGCTCCCTTGAGCCGAGGCCGATCCGCAGCTAGCGTGCGCCTATAATGGGGCAAGCTGGCATCGTGGCAGGGGACGGAGCGAAAACCGCGATCGATATGGATTCGGCCAAAGGCGAACCAGCAGAGGCGGCCGAGATGCCCCTGTTGCGGATCGAGCGCGTGGTGAAGAGGTTCGGTACTTTCCGCGCGGTGGACGGTGTTTCGCTCGATATCCACGCCGGCGAGTTCTTCGCGCTGCTGGGCCCAAGCGGCTGCGGCAAGACAACGCTGCTGCGCATGCTTGCCGGTTTCGAGGGCCCCGACGAAGGCCGCATCCTGCTCAACGGCAAGGACATCGCAAACGTGCTGCCGCACGAGCGGCCGGTCAACATGATGTTCCAGAACTACGCGCTGTTTCCGCATTTGTCAGTGCGCGACAATATCGCGTTCGGCCTCAAACGGGCAGGCATGGCGCGCTCCGAGATCGATGCCCGCGTCGCCGAGATGGTGGCGCTGGTCAAGCTCGAAGGCCTGGAGAAACGCAAGCCTGACAACCTCTCCGGCGGCCAGAAGCAGCGCGTTGCGTTGGCGCGCTCGCTGGCGCGGCGGCCGCAGATGCTGCTGCTCGACGAGCCGCTCGCCGCGCTCGACAAGAAGCTGCGCGAGAGCACGCAGTTCGAATTGATGGAGCTGCAGCGCCGGCTCGGCCTGACCTTCGTCATCGTCACCCACGACCAGGAGGAGGCGATGACGGTCGCAGGACGGATCGGCGTCATGGATTCCGGTCGCCTCGATCAGGTGGCGAGCCCGCGCGAGCTTTACGAGGCCCCTCACTCGCGCTGGATCGCCGAGTTCGTCGGCGACGTCAATCTGTTCGACGGCGAGATCGAAGCGCGCGAGCATCACCGCCTGACGATCGCAACGCGCGATGCCGGAATGCTGGTGGTCGCCGAACCGCGCCAAGGCGTCCGCAAGACCACCGTCTCGGTCGCGATCCGCCCCGAGAAGGTCAAGCTGTCGCGCCTCGGCCCGGCGCCGGATGCGATCGCTTCCCAGCCGATCAATCGGCTCGAAGGCATTATCACCGACGTGAGCTATCTCGGCGCGCTCACGACCTACAAGGTCCGGCTCGACTCCGGCGCCATTCTGCGCTCGTCGATGGCCAATACCGCGCGCATCGACATCGATGCCTATAACCTGAGCCAGCGCGTGGTGGCGTGGTTCACGCCGGACGACTGCCTGGTGCTGGAACAATGAGCGGGCGCCGGATCTTCGCCCGTCCGGCGCGCCTCGGCGCGATCGCGCCGTATCTCTGGATGCTGCTGTTCTTCCTGGTGCCGTTCGGCTTCGTGCTCAAGATCTCATTGTCGCAGACCGCGATCGCGCAGCCGCCCTATCTGCCGGTATTCGACCTCACGCAAGGCGCCGCGGCGTTCAAGACGGCGCTGACGGCGCTGTCGTTGGATAATTTCAGGCTGCTCGTTTCCGACAACCTCTATGTGTTCTCCTATCTGCGCAGCCTCGTCGTCGCCGTGGTCGCGACCGCGATCCTGCTCGTGATCGGCTACCCCATCGCCTACGGCATAGCGCGGCTGCCGCCGCGGTGGCAGCCAATCGCGATGATGCTGGTGATCGTGCCGTTCTGGACCTCGTTTCTGATCCGCATCTATGCCTGGATCAACATCCTGCAGCATGACGGCCTGCTCAATCAAATGCTGCTATCGCTGCATCTGGTGTCAGTGCCGGTGGTGTGGCTGTCGAGCGACAGCGCGATGTATCTTGGCATTGTCTATTCCTATCTGCCGTTCATGATCCTGCCGCTGTTTGCGACGCTTGCCAAAATGGAGCCGGCGCTGGAGGAGGCAGCTAGCGATCTCGGCGCCCCGCCGCTCAAAGTGTTCTGGCTCATAACCTTTCCGCTGTCGCTGCCCGGCGTCGCCGCAGGCGTGTTGTTGTGCTTCATTCCGATCGTCGGCGAGTTCGTGATCCCTGATCTGTTGGCGGGCTCCAATTCGCTGATGATCGGCCAGACGCTATGGCTGGAATTCTTCACCAACAAGGATTGGCCGGTGGCCTCCGCCGCCGCGATCGTGCTCTTGCTGCTGCTGGTGGCGCCGCTCGTGGTCTACGACCGGCTGCAGCGGGCGCAACTGGAAGGGGCGCGGTGATGAACGGCCCGCGCGGGCTCTCGCCGTTCAACGTCGCCTCGCTGGCGCTGGGCCTGGCCTTCCTGTACCTGCCGATCGTCATCCTGATGATCTATTCGTTCAACGCCTCGCGGCTGGTCACGGTATGGGGCGGCTGGTCGCTGCGCTGGTACCAGGAGTTCTTCCAGGACCGAGCCATGATCGAGGCGGGATGGATGAGCCTTCGCGTGGGGGCAACGTCGGCGACGATCGCAACCCTGCTCGGCACGCTCGCCGCCGTCGCGCTGTCGCGCGGCGAGGGTTTCAAGGGCCGCACGCTGTTTTCCGGCATGCTCTATGCGCCGCTGGTGATGCCCGAGGTGATCACCGGATTGTCGCTGCTCCTGTTGTTCGTGGCCGTCAACGCCGAGCGCGGCTTCTGGACGGTGACGATCGCCCACACCACGCTGACCATGTGTTTTGTCGCGGTAGTGGTGCAATCGCGGCTTACCTCGCTCGACAGAAGCCTGGAAGAAGCCGCGATGGACCTCGGCTGCAGTCCGGCGCGGGCGTTCCTCGCCGTGACCCTGCCGCTGATCGCACCCGCGATCGCCGCCGGCTGGATGCTGGCATTCACGCTCTCGCTGGATGATCTCGTGATCGCGAGCTTCACCACCGGTCCGGGCTCGGCGACGCTGCCGATCCGGATCTATTCCGAAGTGCGGCTCGGCGTAAAACCCGAGATCAACGCGATCTGCACATTGGTGATCGCGCTGATCTCGATGGTGATCGTGGTGGCGTCGCTCGCCACCAAACTGTCGGGCGCGCAACGCGAGACCGCCGCGCCGTTGTAAGCCGCGCCGTCATTGCGAGCCACCAGGTCGCGCGAATGCGCGCCCGACGACAGGCTCCGCGAGAGCAATCCATTGTCGCCGCGAAAGGAAGAATGGATTGCTTCGTCGCGGAGCCTGTCATCGGGCTCGCCGAAGGCGAGACCCGGTGGCTCCTCGCAATGACGTCGCCCCTCACGACTTCACCGCGCCCGCCGTGAGCCCGCCGACCATGTAGCGCTTGAAGGCATAATAGATCGCAGCCGGCGGCAGCGCGTAGATGAAACCTGTCGTCATCAACAATTCCCACGGCGAATCGTCAGCCGCAAGGAAGTTGCCGAGCGCGACGGGAAGCGTGATCTCGGTGTCGTTCGACAACAGCAGGAACGCGTAGAGATATTCGTTCCAGGCGAGCAGGATCGCATAGGTGCCGATCGCGACCAGCGAGGGCATCATCAAGGGGATATAAACCAGGCGGAAAATCTGCAGCGTGGTGGCGCCGTCCATGATGGCGGCTTCATCGAGCTCGACCGGCAGCTTGTCGGAGGCCTGCTTCAAGACCCAGATCGCGTAAGGTGAGGCGATGGTCACCATCGCGAGGATCAAGGCCCAGTGGTTGTTGAGGAGCCCGTAATTGCCCATGGTGCGGTACATCGGCACGGCCAGGAACGCCGCCGGAATGAAATACGTAAACAGCGCGAGATTCATCACCAGCCTTCCGCCGGGAACGCGCAGGCGCGAGATCGAGAACGCGGCGGCGGTGGCGACAAACAGCGTCAGCGCGCCGACTGCGACCGCGATCACCAGCGAATTCCAGAACTGGATGTAGAAATCACGCAGGAAATAATGCTGCTCGCGAAACACGATTTCGAAATTATGCAGGGTCGGATGATCGGGCCACAATTTGCCGGAGAACGCATCTTCCTTGGGCGAGATCGCGAACAGGAACATGTGATAGATCGGCACCATGGTCCAGATGAACACGGGGATGCCGATCAGCAGCAGCCGCGCCTCGGTGCCGACCTCGCGCAGTGTTGGCAATCTCAAGCTTGGCAGTCTCAGGGTTGCTGGCTTCATCGCGACAACCGTTTCATCATGAAATAGACCAACGGCAGCACGAACGGCAATGCGCAGACAATCGATGCCATCGCAAGGCTCAACTGGTCGAGCCGCAGATAGCGGATGCCGAGCGTCGCCAGCACGTGGGTGAGGTCGGCCGGCCCGCCGCCGGTCAGAAGGTACACGCTGTTGAAGTCGCCGAGCGTCCAGATCATCGAGAGAAGCGTGCAGGTGACGTAGAGCGTCTGCATCGACGGCCAGGTGATGTAGCGGAATTTCTGCCACCAGGTGGCGCCGTCGACCTCGGCGGCCTCGAACAGATCATGCGAGATCGCAAGCCGCCCGGTGATCAGGATCAAGGTCCAGAACGGCAGCGATTTCCAGATGTGCACGGCGATCGCCATGGTCAGCGCCACCGCCGGATCGTTCAGCCAGTTCGGGCCGTCCTCGCCGGTGAACTTGAAGATCAGCGTGTTGATCACGCCCCATTCCGGATTGAGCATGAAGCGCACCGACAGGATGGTAGGGATCGACGGCACCGCCCAGGGCAGGATGAACAAGACCGACAGCCATTT
Source organism: Alphaproteobacteria bacterium (assembly GCA_005884765.1). Lineage (GTDB taxonomy): Bacteria > Pseudomonadota > Alphaproteobacteria > Rhizobiales > Xanthobacteraceae > Bradyrhizobium. Next base: position 7,467 of record VAZV01000156.1, on the reverse strand, counting down.
GATCCAAGCGCGCTGCACCACGAAGAAGCCGGACAGAAACAGCGCGATCAGCATTTTGATATTGATGCCGATGACGAGAAAAATCAGCGTATTGACGGCGGCGCGAGCGAAGATCGGGTCGTGATAGAGCGTGACATAACTCGACGGCTGGCGCGCGAGCCACAGCCCGTAGCCGACGGGATAGACCACGAAGGCCAGGAACACCAGCAGATAGGGTGTCAGCAGCACGATGCCCCAGACCTGCGCCGGCGTCAGCCGCGCCGACAGCGGCGCGCCTGGGACATCGGATGCGGAAAGCGTGATCGCCATGGGTGCGTACTCTATTCTTGGATGCACCTCTCCCCGCTTGCGAGGAGAGGTCGGCGCGTAGCGCCGGGTGAGGGGGACTCTCCGCGAGTTGCGCTCGTTGCGAGAGCCCCTCACCCCAACCCTCTCCCCGCGAAGAGCGGGGAGAGGGAGAAGAAGATCAACCCGCGACTTCCTTGATCCTCGCGATCAGTTCGTCGACCGCCTTGTCAACCGGCACTTTCTCGCTCACCACGCGGTTCATGGCCTTGGCCCAGACGTTCTCGTTGTTGAGGATCGTGAACTTGTAGTTCTTGGTAAAGTCGAACGGCTGCGTGCCGCCGGTGAACTGGTTATAGACCGCCTTGCGATGGCGGTCGGCCTGCCAGAACGGGCTCTGCTGGCTCGCCGTCGTCACCGGGAACCAGCGGCCGAGCGCGCCTTCGATGTAGGGCCGGAGGTTTTCCTCCTGCAGCAGGAATTTGACGAATTCCTTGCCTTCCGCCTTGTTCTTGGCGTTGGCAAAGATCAAGCCGGTCTTGACGTCGGAGCGGTATTTGATCGGCGTGCCGTCCGGCTTGTTGGGGAAGGACGCCGTGATGATGGTTTCCTCATAGGCCTTCTTGCCGGCCGCGCGCTGTTCGGCGGTCAATGCCGGGTTGTTGGCATCGTCGAGCCATTTGGCCGCGATCGAGATCGTGAAGTTGTGCGTCATCACGATCGTCCGGTTGTGGAACGCGACGTTGTTGTCGGGATCCTTCCAGGTGGTGGAGGAGGGCGGCGTGCAGCCCCTGACATAGGTGTCGGTATAATCCTTCAGGGCGTGGATCAACCCGTCCCGCACCTTGGGATCGTCGACCAGGAGCTTGCCGTTGTCGTTGACGAGCTTGACGTTGTAGGCATCCATGAAGGTGTAGAACGACTGGAACGAGTCGGTGGATTCCACGCCCATCGGCTGGCCGACCGCGTAGATGCGCGTGCCGGTGGCCTTGCGGATCGCAGGCTGCACCTTGTCGCACCAGAACGACCAGTAATCCTCCCATTTGGTCGGGATGTCGCTTTGCTTGAAGCCGGCCTGCTCCAGCATGTCCTGCCAGATCTGCACGTGCATGCTCTGCTGCTTCAGCGGGAAGCCGTAATAGCCCTTCTTCTTGGTCTGGTCGTTATAGAGGTAGGTGGTCTCCAGCGTGTTCGGCGCAAACGCCGATTTCATCGGCAGCAGGATGTCGGAGAGCTCTTCGAGCTTGCCCTCGAACGCCCATTTGCCCTGCGCCTGCACGTCATAAGAGTCGGAATAGGCGACGTCGGGGAGGGTGCCGGAATCCAGCGCCGCCACCGTCTTGGGGATCATGTCCTGGATGGCGTATTGCGACAATTCGACCTTGATGCCGGTCTTGGCCTCGAACTTCTTGATCGCCTCGAGCAGCGCGTCGTCCTCGGACTTGTAAAAACCCTTGCCAAACCAGACGGTGATCTTCTTTTCCTGCGCTATCGTGGGCGCCGTCGCGTACAGAAGTCCGACAGCCACCATCGCTAATGAAAGCGCACCTAATCCCTTGGATCTCACGTCATTCTCCCTGTTGATTGCCGATCTTGTTAACTGGTTGGATAAAAGACTAGCCCATGGCGGCGGGGCGATCTAGATGCATGTTTGTCAGACGTAGGTAGTGACGTAGTTTCCTCAAGCACGCTCTGCTGCCCCACCAGCGATCGTCATCCTCCGCGAAAGCGGGGGACCCAGTACGTGACTGCTTCTCGGCTCCATCACAACCGTCTCTGGAATGCCGGGTCGCCCGGTCATAGGCGAGCGGAAGCGACGCCGTCCTTTGGACGGCTATGCCGGGCGATGACGGCTCTGAAAGCAACTGCGTTATTTCCCGTTCACGAACTGCGTCCATCGCTCCGCTTGCGACTTCGCGAGGCCTGCCTTTTCCTGCTCCAATTCGTCAACGCGCTTTGCGGCAGCGTTCATGGCCTGGGCCGCGGCATTGTAGCGGTCCACGGTGGCTTGAGACGGGAAGATGAACAGGCCGTTGACCACTTTGTAGGCGCCGAATTCGGCCGCCAGCATGGCGACGTAATTTCCGTAAGCGCGGTAAAAATCGGCGCGCGCCGGCAACATCCTGGACGTATAGGCCGTGATCTCGGCGTGCTGCCTGTCGACGCTCCGCAAAAATCTGCTGACCGTGCCGTTTTCGATATGCAAGGAACGCGCTGTTTTTTCCACGGTGTCGCGCTTGGCTTTGAGCAGTGCTGCGTAGCGCGGCAAGAACGTCGTCGCATTGGCCTCCGCCACCCTCAGGTCGCGCCGCAGGGCCTCGAGGTCGGCCCGGCTCGCGGTGCCCAAATTGATTTTCGAAACCAGCGGCGGCTCAATGTCATTCGACAATTTTTCAAGTGCCGCGTCGGTTTCATCGGCCGCCCTGGTGGCCATGGCGATGAACTGCAGGAATCTGTTTTGCGGATGCGCTCGGAGCGCCTCTTCGATTCCTTTGGCGTCGGCCGCGCCCTGCAAGGCCTCCTGGCCCTCCCGCGCGTCACTATCCTCCTGCAGCTTGCTCATCGAGAGAATGAAGGATGCCCCGTACAAAGCGGCAACGATAGAGGCGAACAGAAAAACGAACGCTATCCCGACGCGCCAATTCGCTTTCCGATGTGAAGACTTCTGCATCACGCCGCCATCGCGATCACTTCGGGAACTACGTTGCTAACACGCAATCTAGCTGAATAATCGTTCAAAAAAGTTCCGAACCTGTTCCCGGAACGTCACGCTGTCCCACACGTTTTCTCCGAGCGCAACAACGATAGGAGAAGCGCGAAATGAAGAAGCTTTCTTGCATTCTCGCTGCGTTAGCGACCATCGCGGTTGCTGCGCCTACCGTGGCTAGCGCCGAGGGATTTGGCTTCCGCATCGGTGGCGACCGCGACTGTTACGGTGACTGCTATCGCGGCCCTCGAGCCGAGTTCTACGGACACGATCGTGGGTGGCATCGCGGCTGGTACGATCGCGATGGCGACCGAACGGTTGTGATTAGGCGTCACCACTACTGGGACGACTAATACGAGATGGCCCCCAACGGGGGCCATTTTCGTTTGGATCGCGTCGGTGAATGAAGTTCGTAATCCGTAGCCCGCATGAGCAAGTAGCCCGTATGAGCGGAGCGATATACGGGGGTTTCAAGTCATATGAAATCCCGGATGTCGCGCCGCTCATCCGGGCTACGCTTGCTGGCCATACGATGAACGCACGGCCGGTTCGTCGAATTCAACAGCGGCCCCGAGCACAATAGTCAAACTTGATGCACCACTGAAACGTCAATTCGGCTTCGCCGCATCCGCCGTCGGCGCACCGGTAGCCGCAGGCGCAGCCGCCGCATCCGGCACCACCGGCTTCACGCCACCGCCCGTCAACCGCTCCAGCACCGAGCGCACCGTATCGCGGGTCTTGCGATCTTTCACCGCATCCAATAGCGGCGCCGACGCGGGCGAGCGGCGGATCAGGCTTTCGGGGTCGGGAAAGATCAGGGGATCATCCCATGGGCCCTGCACCACGAACGGCAGCTCGAAGCCGGCCACGCCGTTCGCCGCGGTGGGCAGGCTGGCGACACCCTTGAGGTCGTATTCGCGGGTCGGCACCGAGGCGGTGCCGGTCAGGGTCACGCGCGAGGCGGGGCCTTCGATGCGGACATCTTCCGCAGTGGCGATGCCGTCGGCGAATTTCACTTCCACGGTGAGATTGTCGTAAGGCGTCGCGCCCGAGCGGAAGTTGCCTGCGCCCGACAAAGGCCGGCGCTCCAGCCGCTTCAACAGTTGCTCGACGTTGAAGCCAGCAATCGCGCCGTCATGGCCGGTGAGAACCGCAGTGCCGTCGAGCGATTGCGCGAGCCCGAACGGGCTTGAGCCCGCCGCCGCCAGCGAGACGTTGAGATTGCCGCGCCCGGAGAGTTTGGTGATGCCGAACAATTCCGAAGCGCAGGATTGCAAATCGACATCCATGAACTGGAACTGCGCCTTGACGTCGGCAACCGTGTCGGAGCGCGCGATGCCGAACGAGCCCCTGGCGATGCCGCCATAGACCTGCGCTTCGCCGACCGACAGCGCCAGCGCGCCGCCGCGCAAATTGGCGCCGAACGCGGTGCGCCCGAGCTTCGAGGGGCCGACCGTGACCCGTGCCGCGGAGAGCCGCATGTCGAGATCGGTCGACGACAGCGCGTTGAGATCGAACAATTGCCGGTTCCAGTCGCGCGCGCCGCTCGCCAACAGGCGGAAGGTCGAGATATAGGGCGTGAAATCGAGCGCGTCGGCGGCAAGCGTCGCCTGCAGCGTCTGCCTGCCGTTGTTGGAATAGGTCATCACGCCCTCGGCGACATTGCCGTCGAGCTCGACATTGACGTTGGTGAGCGCGATCGAGGCGCCGACCACGTTCGCGCGCGCCTTCAACGCGAAACGGCCGAAGCCGCCGTGGCCCGGCGCCGGCTGTCCCATCCATTGCAGCGCGTTGCGCAGCGATGCCGTGTCGATGGTCAGGGTGCCTTCCATCATCGCGCTGGTGCGGTTGGCAACCGTGCCGTCGAAGGCAAGCTTGAGCGGCGCGCTGGAGAGCCGCGCCTTCAAGCCGGAACGGTCGCCCGACAGCGCTGCGACGAAATCGCTGACCGATATCGATCCATCGACGCGCTCGCCGCGCCAGTCGAACTGCCCGGTCGCGGCAAACGAGCGCGAGATCGAGGGCCAGGCCAGCGAGAGATCGATATCGTCGAGCTTCTCGGAGGCATGATTGCCGGCATTCTCGTAAGTGAGGATGCCGTCCTGGATGCGGATTTCGGAGAACGAGACCTGGTTGTCGGCGCCAGGCTTCATGGTGCGCGCGATGGTCTGGATAAAGGGCGTCCAATTGCTCTCGCCGTCGGCGGCGAGGGTGACAAGGATCTGCGGGCGCAGCATCATGACGTCGGCGATCTCGAAGCGCTGCAGCAGCAGCGGCAGCAATCGCAAGTTCGCGGTCAGGACGTCGACGCGCAGCGCCGGATCGGTGGTGCCGCCGCCCTTCAAGCCGACGTCATGGAAGGAAACGTAGCTGCCCGGAAACACCGAGATGTCGATATTGCCCTTGACGGCAAACTCCAGCCCGGTGACGGCGCGGATTTGCGCCTCCACCGCCTGGCGCAGCGCGTCGCGGTTGATCAGCCACGAGGTCAGGATCAGCCCGGTCAGCGCCAGGCCGAGCAACGCCGCGATCGGCGTCCCCAGCCGCTTCATTGCTTGGGCCATCGTCAATGCGGCATTTCCTGATTGGGGTCCTGATCGGCGGGTTAGCGTGGCCGGCTCGTTGTCAGATAGCGGACAGGCAGGCGGTCCGAACCCGTGCTTACCCCCGTGCCAACCCCTGCAACCTGCAGGGTTTTCTTGACGCTTTCAAGGCCGTCCGTAGTGTTCCGGGGCGGCCCTTTCGCGCCAAATGCCCCGTCATTGACGCGTTGCGAAGATTTCGCCTAATAATTCTTGAACCTCCTCCAGCAGGCCTTGAATTTCATGAAAAAGGTTTACCCCGACGCCAAATCGGCTCTCGAAGGCATTCTCAAGGACGGCATGATGATCATGTCGGGCGGCTTCGGCCTGTGCGGCATCCCCGAAACCCTTTCGGACGCGATCCGCGACGCCGGGGTCAAGAACTTGACCGTCATCTCCAACAATGCGGGCGTCGACGGCATCGGGCTTTCCCGCCTGCTCGAGACGCACCAGATCAAGAAGATGATCTCGTCCTATGTCGGCGAGAACAAGCTGTTCGCGCAGCAATACCTCGCCGGCGAGCTGGAACTCGAATTCAATCCGCAGGGTACGCTGGCCGAGCGCATCCGCGCCGGCGGCGCCGGAATTCCGGCGTTCTACACCAAGACCGGCGTCGGCACCTTGATTGCCGAGGGCAAGGAGGCGAAGGAGTTCGACGGCGAGCGCTACATCATGGAGCGCGGGCTGTTCGCCGACCTCGCCATCGTCCACGCCTGGAAGGGCGACACTGCGGGCAACCTCATCTACCGCAAGACCGCGCGCAATTTTAACCCGATGATGGCGACCGCCGCCAGGATAACGGTGGCCGAGGTCGAGCATCTGGTCCCCACAGGCGAGCTCAATCCGGACCACATCCACACACCCGGCATCTTCGTCAAACGCATCGTCGAGGTCGGCATGGCCAAGAAGCGCATCGAATTCCGCAACACCCGCCCGCGGCCCGAGAAGGCGCCCGCGGCCGCAACGGGAGTAGAAATCTGATGGCCTGGACCCGCGAACAAATGGCGGCGCGCGCTGCCAAGGAATTGCGCGACGGATACTACGTCAACCTCGGCATCGGCATTCCGACCTTGGTGTCGAACTATATCCCGGAAGGCATGGACGTGAACCTGCAGAGCGAGAACGGCATGCTCGGCATGGGGCCGTTCCCTTACGAGGGAGAGGAAGATCCTGATCTGATCAATGCCGGCAAGCAAACGGTGAGTGAATTGCCGAGCACGAGCTATTTCTCGAGCGCCGATTCGTTCGGCATGGTGCGCGGCGGGCATATCGACCTCTCCATCCTGGGCGCGATGCAGGTCGCGCAGAACGGCGATCTCGCCAACTGGATGATCCCCGGCAAGATGGTCAAGGGCATGGGCGGCGCGATGGATCTGGTCGCCGGCGTCAAGCGCGTCGTCGTGGTGATGGAGCATTCCGCCAAGGACGGCCCGAAACTCCTGAAGAAGTGCAATTTGCCGCTGACCGGCGAGCACGTGGTCGACATGGTGGTGACGGATTTGGCGGTGTTCACCATCGACAAGCACGGCAAGGATGGCATGGCACTGGTCGAGCTCGCCGACGGCGTCACGCTCGACGAGGTGAAGGCCAAGACCGAGGCGAAGTTCCGCGTCGCGCTGAAGAACGCGTGAGGACGTCGCGTAGGGTGGGCAAAGGCGCGTCTATCGCGCCGTGCCCACCATCTATCCGGAGCGTGATTTAGAACGGTGGGCACGCAAACGCTTTGCCCACCCTCATATGGGGCATTGCGAGTCAAGCTCTCTCTGAGGATCTGGGTTAGGTTGGCACGGTTGGAGGGCGGCGCGCGGAGCCATGCGTAGCGCAGCGCACCGACCGGGTCCCGGGCGAAGACTGGCTTCCGAAGACGTCTGCAGTTGCTCACTGCATCACCTC
>VAZV01000027.1 GCA_005884765.1 Alphaproteobacteria bacterium | reverse complement strand
TGCCGTCCCGAACCCGCCGTCTTTCAGGCCGCTGCGAAGGCGGCACTCGCCGACGCAATGCCCTCCGGCGACAACCAGTTCAAGATCGAGCTGGCGCAACGGATCATCGTGCGCGCGCTGACATCAGCCGCAGCGGGAACGCCACAGCGCATTCCCGCCCTCCCCGCCTCCGCTTTCGCACCCATATCCGGAGCGTCGCATCATGCCTGAAATCAGCCTCACCCGTGCT
>VAZV01000026.1 GCA_005884765.1 Alphaproteobacteria bacterium | reverse complement strand
GTGGTGATCGCCGAGACGCTGGAGGCTGCGACCGAAGGCGCGGCATTGCTGTCGCCACGCTATGAAGCGCTGCCCGCCCGCGTCGGTCTCGATGCCAGCGACGGCTTCGTGCCGCCCGCCGTCGGCGTCGGCAATCCCGCCGAGATGAAGCGCGGCGATGTCGAGGCCGGCCTTGCGGCGGCGTCAGCGCGCATCGACGCGACCTATGAGACGCCGGCGCAGTACCACAATGCAATGGAGCCGCACGCGATCGTGGCGGCGTGGGATGGCGATAGGCTGTCGATCGATACGCCGAGCCAGGGCATGGCGATGGCGCAAGCGCGGATCGCGGGACTGTTCGGCATTTCACCGGACAAGATCCATATTCGCAGTCCATATCTCGGTGGCGGCTTCGGCTCGAAAGGTCTGCTCAAGGGGCCGCAGGTGCTCGGCATTCTTGCGGCGAGGCTGGTCGGCAGGCCGGTCAAACTCGTGCTGCGCCGTGAACAGATGTACGGGCCCGTGGGCCATCGTTCGGCTTCCCGCCAGAGGATGCGCATCGGCGCGGATGCCGATGGCGTTTTGACTGCGATCGATCATCACGCCAAGATCGCAACGAGCACGTTCGACGATTTCTTCGAGCCGGCCGCCGACGCCTCGCATTCGCTTTATGCGAGCCCTGCGATTGCCACCTCGCACGAGGCGATCAGGATCGATACCGGCACGCCGCTGTTCATGCGCGCGCCCGGCGAGGCGACGGGATCGATTGCGCTCGAAAGTGCGATCGACGAAGCGGCATGGGCCTGCGGGATGGACCCGCTCGCCTTCCGTCTCAAGAACTATGCCGAAGTCGAGCCGATCTCCGGCAAGCCATTTTCCTCGAAAGCCTTGCGCGAATGCTACGCGCAAGGCGCCGAGCGCTTTGGCTGGTCGAAACGACCGCTTAATCCAAGGCAGCTGCACGACGATGCGGGCCTTTTAGTCGGCTGGGGCATGGGCACCGCGACCTTTCCGGCGCTGATGTTCGCGGCCGAGGCGCGCGCGGTGGTCCGAAGCGACGGCTCTGGGGTGATGGAGACGGGCGCCCACGACATGGGCCAGGGCGCCTGGACCGCGTTAGCCCAGATTGCCGCCGATGGCCTCCGGCTTGACCTCGAACGGGTCGAGTTCAGGTCCGGCACATCGGATTTGCCGGATGCCGGCATCGCGGGCGGCTCGGCCCACACCGCGACCGCCGGCATGGCGATCCACAATGCGGGCGCGGCCGTCATCGCCAAGCTCGCCGATCTCGCCACACGTGATGAGCGCTCGCCGCTGTTTGGCGCGGGCAACGCCGGCGTGGTCGCGCGCGGCGGCCGCCTGTTCCGTCGCGACGATGAAACGCGCGGCGAAAGTTATGCCGAGATCCTCGGCCGCGCCGGCCTTACCCAAATCGATGCCCGCGGCAACGGCGCCGCCGACCCCGTGGCGCAATCAGCCTACGCCATGCATGCGCACGGCGCCGTGTTCGCAGAGGTCAAGGTTGATCCTGATTTGGGTCAAATCCGCGTCGCCCGCCTGGTCGGCGCTTTTGCTGCAGGACGCGTGATCAATCCGCGCCTGGTACGCAGTCAGATCTTTGGCGGAATGATCTGGGGCCTGTCATTTGCGCTGCACGAGGAGGCCGTGATCGATCGGCGTTCGGGGCGGATACTCAACGCCAACCTTGCGGAATACCACGTGCCGGTCAACGCCGACGTGCCGTCACTAGAGGCGCTGATGATCGAGGAGCACGATCCCCATGTGAACGCGCTTGGCATCAAGGGCGTTGGCGAAATCGGCATTACCGGCTCGGCCGGTGCGGTGGCCAACGCGGTATGGCACGCGACGGGAGTTAGGGTGCGCCGCTTTCCGATCCGGATCGAGGATATGGTGATGGGTGGTAGTTTGCCGCCAACCGGCCAGGCACTGCCTTAGTGGCGTTCTTCCAAATGGCTCTCCTCGTTAGGTAATTCTCAAAACAGCGGCGTTGTAGTCCGACGGCTTGGAATCATTGTTCCAGGCCCCTTTCGTATTTTTTTCAACTGCCGCGCGAAGTGCCATTGCTTGCTCGTTTTCGATCGGGGCGGCGGAGCCATTGTCATTTTTGGGCGATACGTCAATCAACTTGGACGAGAGCCGCGCATCCTTCCGTGGGAAGAGCTGTTTGCTCGTCCTGACTTGCACCAGCCGCTTGATAGTGCGATCGATATCCTCATCGAGTCGATCAGTCATTCTCCAATCAAGCACTTCGAGAGGGTCGTCGATCACTGCCACGAGTTCGTCTGGACCCTCCTTACGGGCTTCGATCTTCAGTTTCGACAAGTAATCTGCGATGGCCGCCCCCCATTTTGTTTCGTCCTGAGATGCATTGCGTGGAACGCACGAGACTACGATGTCGCGGTACGGGTCATTTTGAGCAAGGACACGCTCCACCGCTTCTAAGCTGGTTGCCTTGGCAAATTCGGGAGCCAAGTTCTTGAGGATTTGCCTGTGGCCCATCGCTTCGTTGTTGTGCCGAATAGTGTCGACACGCTGTTGCAGCTTCGCCTGCTGATAGAGATGCGCTCGCCGGCGGCGCCAATAGAGAGCAGCGAGCCTATCAACCAGCAGTCAGGCCCTCAGGCGCCCATTCCTCATAGAGTTCGGCCAGCATAAGCACGTAGTCGCGGCGGTCTTCACCGGGCAGGATTACTTCCTGGGCATAGGCCCCATGTTTAAAGGCACCTTTGGATTTCGGCTTCTTGGTCGACATTTTAAACTCCTGCACACAAGCGAGAGCGCTTGCCTCGCCTACTACCACGGTCGCCAGGGTAGGACCTGGCATGGTGGCGATCGCTTCGGTTTGCCGCGTGACTGATCGTGGAATCCAGCATCCCGTTCATGGCACTGCTGGGATAGATCAAGACAATCAAAACCCGCGAATCATCGCCATTGAAACCGCGAGATTGAGCGGG
>VAZV01000025.1 GCA_005884765.1 Alphaproteobacteria bacterium | reverse complement strand
GGCTTCGCAATGACCGGCCCGATCCCCGGTTCGAACTGGTATGCCTGCGAAGCGGCTGAGCGCGGCGGTCATCGCTGGACCGGACCGCTCGCCCAGACGACGCTCGAATTGCCGCTCGCAGCCGGGTTCGAGTTCGAGATCGCGATGCACGTGCTGATCGACGATCTCACCGATCTCACGGTTCACATAGGCGCAGCCGAATTGCCGCTCCGCCGCGACGCCACGGAAGGGCGCATGCACCGGATCGCGTTTCGCGTGCCGGCGCAGCATGTCGCCGTCGGCGAATTGACCGCGTTGCGCTTCGAAACAAAGAAGGTGTTCCAGCCCTCGGCCGACGATCTCCGCCTCTTGTCGTTTCTCGTGCGCAGCCTGGCTGTGACGCGGGTCGAGCCCGCCGCCATGCCGCCACGCGCCGGAAGCAAGCCAGCCAAGCGCGCCAAAGTTGGTGGGGCGCGCCGCCGCCCCGCCCGCAGATAGCGGTAGCGCCTCAGTTTCGAATATCGAAGCGTCGGATCAGGCCGCGCTCGATGCGGAAGATATGGTCGACGAACTTGTCGGACAGCATCTTTCCCTTCAGATCGCGCACGATCTGGCGCACTTCGACCTTTGTGGTGGCTCCGGCGCCTGCGGTGAAGCCGACGGGCTCCACATTCGGATCAATCACTGCCCATTGTCGCATCCAGTAATTCCGAACGCCGTCATGTCTGTGGACATGGCCACCTTCCATGCCGTTCGCCCACATAACATCCGGGTGCATGGTCGCCAGGAGCGCTTCCATGTCGCGGGCATTGAAACGATCGTAGAGGTGTTTCAGGAGTTCTGTATTGCTGGGCGCAGGTCGTCGCAAGGCGGGAATTCCAAAATCAGGGCAGACCATTCCAAATAGCACGCGAAGTGACACTGTCTAGGGTCTGAACTCTGTTAAACGAGCGCTCGCTCGCCTTATCATAGCGCGGATCATATCGTGATCTTCCGAGTCCTGGCCCATCTGCTCGGTGACAACCCGGTCGGCGTCGGCGAATCTTTTGTCGGCATCCGGTGCAATAGCCGGCTTGATCAATGTCCGCAGGAGCGGTGTCCGAGCGCTCGCGAACCTACGCCGAGCTACGGCTGAAAAATTGTCCGCAACGCGTAACATCACTTCGATTGGCAAATCGCCGACAAACTCTTCAACGACTTTATGTGTGGCAATGTCGAGGTAAGCGTTGGCGACATCGCCAGCCAGCGGCGTCGAGCTGAACGAAAAATCGAGCGCCCGCGTGATGAAAAGCACGATCACCTGCCGCGCTCGCTCGGCCCGCTGGTCTGGCGGCGGTCTTTGCCGTTGCAGCGCGGTGCGCGCGGCGTAGGAGTCGCTGGCTGATTTAGCACCCGCATCGGGCAGCCCTGAGGTTATCGTCCGGACGCCTTCTTCAACAGCCTGGTCCAGCACGATTGCCAGCACGCGCCGTCGTTGCTCCTTCGGATCGGCTCCGCGAAGCAGGGGCCGGCACGGCACGACAGCAGAGGCAACAGTCCGGTCGGAAGCGGCCGGTCGCGGCTCCGCGCACGGATCGCCCGAGAGGAGGCGTATGTGCCTCTTCAGAAATTCTGTGAACCGATTGATCTCCTCGGCATCCAATACAGGCGGCTCGGCAATCATCTCCTTCTGCAGATTGAGTGCCACGGCGTCGTGCATCGCTCCGCGCAATTCGGCGCGTAGCCGCGCGTCGGGAGCGGGTTCCCATGCCGGATTGCCGCTCGCGAGGGTGAACGTCGTCGCGATGCTTGCGATGAACGCGGCCGCGCCGATAGCGCGAAGCGCTCGCAAAGGCAGCGAAGAAATACTCGGTCGCCTCAACGCCAAGACGCCGACCGCCAGCCCGATGATTGCTAATGAGAATATTCCACCGGACAGCTCCTTGATCATGACCAAACGGTCCCGCATCCACACCGCAAGGTGGTCATAGGCGATCGCGCTCGCGGCGTAAGCCGGGTTCTCCAGGATCTGAGTGCCGCCGATGTATTCGGCCAGCAGGAAGGCGGACTGTGGCGCGAGCCCCACAGCCACCCCCAACAAAGGCGGTGCAAGAATGCGCAGTCGCGGCGACGCCCTCAGCACGGCCCAGCCGGCGGCCGAACCGAGGCACAGAACGATCAGCGCTGTCGTTTGCCCCATCATGCGCGCCAGCTAAATCGTTTCTAAGGTGCCGCGCTCTTGGTGGCGAGATTACCCGGTTATGCCTGTCGTGCCTCCTTGAAACCCGCGCCGTGCTGACAAGCCCGCAAAAGCGGCCCATCATGCGACCTCGTGAACACGGGTCGGGCGGAGGAGGGGCCATGAAGGCGGTATTGCTGACGGCGCATGGCGGGCCGGAGATGCTGCGCTACGGCGACGCGCCGGACCCGGTTGCCGGGCCGGGCGAGATCGTCGTCGATGTCCACGCCGCGAGCGTCAACGCCGCCGACTACAAGGTGCGGCTCGGCGGCGGCGCCTACAATGCCGCGAGCAAGCTCCAATTCCCCTACATCCTCGGCCGCGATTTCTCCGGCATCGTCAGCGCGCTCGGCGCCGGTGTCGATGACTTGAAGATCGGCGATCCGGTGTTCGGCGTCATGGATGCGGGGATCGAGGGCTGCTACGCCGAGAAGGTCAAGATCAAGGCCGCGCTCGTCGCGAAAAAGCCGGCAAAGCTCGGCCATGCCGAAGCCGCCGCGATGGCCTTGACCAGCCTCACCGCGATCTGGGCTCTGGAAGACACCGCGGACGTTAAGCGCGGCGAGACAATCCTGATCCAGGGCGGCGCCGGCGGTGTCGCCGGTTTTGCGATCCAGCTCGCCAAGCACATCGGTGCGACCGTCGTCACGACCGCCAGCGCCCGCAACCACGATTATGTCCGCTCGCTCGGCGCCGAGCGGATCATCGA
>VAZV01000024.1 GCA_005884765.1 Alphaproteobacteria bacterium | reverse complement strand
CGCCGGACGACGGGACGCTGTACGTGCCGGGCGGCACCTATCGCATGGGTTCGGATCGGCATTATCCGGAGGAAGCGCCGGTCCACCGGGTCACCGTGGCCGAATTCTGGATGGACCGCACGCCGGTTACTAATCGCCAATTCCGTAAATTCGTCAATGCGACTGGCTACGTCACCTTTGCCGAAATCACACCTGACGCAAGGGACTATTCGGGCGCGCTGCCGCACATGCTCAAGGCGGGCTCACTTGTCTTCACACCGCCCAAGCAAACCGTGGACCTGCGCAACTGGGGGCAATGGTGGACGTTCAAATTCGGCGCCAACTGGCGCCGGCCGTCCGGCCCGCGCAGCAACATCAGCGGGCTCGACGACCACCCGGTCGTCCACGTCGCCTACCGGGACGCCGAAGCCTATGCCAAATGGGCCGGCAAGGAATTGCCGACCGAGGCCGAGTGGGAATTCGCTGCACGCGGCGGACTTGACGGCGCGGAATTCGCCTGGGGTGATGAACTCACGCCTGGTGGCAAGCACATGGCGAACACCTGGCAGGGTAATTTCCCGCATCAGAATCTTGCGACAGATGGCTTCGAGCGCACGTCGCCCGTCACCGCATTCCCGGCCAACGGCTACGGCCTGTACGACGTGATCGGCAATGTCTGGGAATGGACAGTCGATTGGTATTCGCAGAGACATGAAGCCGATGCGCCAAAGGCATGCTGCATTCCGGAAAATCCTCGCGGTGGATCCGAGGCCGCGAGCTACGACTCGTGTCAGCCGAAGATCAGGATTCCACGCAAGGTGCTTAAAGGCGGCTCGCACCTCTGCGCTCCCAACTACTGCCGCCGCTATCGTCCGGCCGCGCGTCATGCTGAGCCGATCGACACCTCAGCAAGCCATGTCGGCTTCAGGTGCATCACCAGGAAGAGGATCACGTCATGAGTAACGATAAGATTCCGGAAAAGCCTGAGATGAGCACAGGACCAACCGGCGGAGGATTGAAGCGCCGCGATCTCTTGCTAAGCGGTAGTTCGCTCGTTGCCGCTTCGGCTCTCTCCGCCGTCGGCTTGACAAGCCCTGCACAAGCGCAGCAACCGGCGCCCGCGCCGGCCGGACAGCGGCCCAACATCGTCGTCATCATGGGTGACGACATCGGCATCTGGAATATCGGCGCCTACCACCGCGGCATGATGGCCGGCCGGACGCCGAACCTCGACAAGATCGCCGCCGAGGGCATGCTGTTCACTGACTACTACGCCGAGGCGAGTTGCACGGCAGGCCGCGCGAATTTCATCACCGGCGAGTTGCCGATCCGCACTGGCATGACCACGGTCGGCCAGGCCGGCGCGCCCACCGGCATACCCGCGCAGGCGGTGACCATTGCCACGGCGCTTAAGGGAATGGGCTACGCCACCGGCCAGTTCGGCAAGAATCACCTTGGCGACAAAAACGAGTTTCTGCCGACGGTGCACGGCTTCGATGAGTTCTTCGGCTACCTGTATCACCTCGACGCGATGGAGGATCCGGCGCATCCCGCCTATCCGCAGGAGTTGCTGAACACCGTCGGTCCGCGCAACATGGTCCATTCGTATGCAACCAACGTCGAAGACGCCACCGTGGACCCACGCTGGGGCAAGGTCGGCAAACAGAAGATCGAGGATGCTGGCACGCTCTATCCCAAGCGAATGGAAACCGTGGACGACGAAATTCGTGACCTCGCCCTGAAGTTCATCGACAAGGCCAAGGCCGACAACAAGCCGTTCTTCCTGTGGCTCAATCCGACCCGCATGCACATCGTCACCCACCTGTCGCCGAAGTACGAAGCGCTGCGCAACTCCAAGAACGGCTGGTCCCTCCATGAGGCCGGCATGGCGCAGCTCGACGACGACGTCGGCATCGTGATGCAAAAGCTCAAGGACATGGGCGTCGATGACAACACCATCGTGGTCTTCACGACCGACAACGGCACCGAGGTATTCACCTGGCCAGACGGCGGACAGACGCCGTTCGCGCAGAGCAAGGGCACCGTCATGGAAGGCGGCTTCCGCGCGCCGGCGATGATCCGCTGGCCGGGCAAGGTGCCGGCGGGCAAAGTCGAGAACGGCATCATCTCCGGGCTGGACTGGTTTCCGACCTTCCTGGCCGCGGCCGGTAACCCGAACATTGTTGAAGAACTGAAGAAGGGCAAGCAGATCGGTGACACGACCTTTAAGTGTCATCTGGACGGCTATAACCAGATGGACATGATCACCGGCAAGGGACCGTCGAACCGGCACGAAATCTGGTACTTCGGGGAAAGCGAACTGGGTGCCGTGCGCATCGACGACTACAAGTATCGTTTCATCGACCAGCCTGGAGGCTGGCTGGGTGAAAAAACCAAGCCTGACGTGCCCTATTTGATCAACCTTCGCCTCGATCCTTTCGAGCGCACGGGCTGGCCCGATAGCGGAACTAAATACGGCGCGCAACAATACTTCGACTGGTTCAAATACGAATTCTGGCGCTTTGTGTTTGTTCAGCAGCAGGTGGAAAAGCTGGCGATGACGGCGATCGAGTTTCCACCGATGCAAAAGGGCGCGAGTTTCAATCTCGATGCCGTGAAGGCGAAAATCGCCGCAGCCCAGGCTTCAGTAGCCAAGTAGGCACGCAAAAGCTCGTGACGGGCGCCCAAAGCCCGGGCGCCCGTTTGACAAACATCAATTGCAGCATCCTTTGCGATGAGAAGCCTCATTTACCTCGGAGGATAAAATGCTGATTTCATTTTCGATGATCGTGCTCGGTACCCAACTTGTTATGCCGATAGCTGACGGCGTGCCGAAAAAACGGCAGCAATATGAGAATTTGGAAGAGCTTGCTGCATATGCATAGCTTCAGGTGACATAAGTGTGACAGACTGCTCCAGCGGGACAACAAATCATCCGGGAACGCCTCGGGCCAGCATTGGTTGGGAATCGACCAAGAGGGCCGTGATACAAGAGGAACGCTTGACCGTCGACCAGTGCGACGAACTAGCGAAAGCACTGCATGAAGATGCGGCTCGCTTACCGCACGGATCGGAGAGGGAGAACCTGTTGCAGCTGGCGAAGGGCTACCGCCTCCTTGCCGACATGAAAAGAATGGTCCTTCGTAAAGTGAATTGACATGTCCAAAGCGCCGTAAGGCCGCGCTATCAATGATGTCGGTTGTTGGCACCTTTGAGACATGCTGACGGACATTGGGAATGTCCGTTGATCGGGGTAGACCGGAAGTGGTTGACCCACGGTCGTTTGACCCCAAAACAGACATATACCTCCTTGCAAAGGCTGATATTCTGCTCGACAACGAAGCGAAGTCGGCGGCACAATGACCAACGTATATTCCGCCACACGACTTGCCATTGCTCAAGATGCCCGAATGGACGGCCCTGGCCTCACCATCACCCGGAATCCGGAGAATGTGGGCTGAATGGAGTCACTTATGCGAGCATGTGTAGTCCACAGTCGAGACGTCGATTCGGTTGACGCGGTCGCGGAACTGATTGCAGGCGCGCATGTCGATCGATCACGACTTTGCCGTTGTGCTGGAGCAGATCAACGCCCAGTGGCCGGGGATCGCGCTCATCGGTTGCACTACCGATGGTGAGATGTCATCGCACATCCTCTTTGCGGAAGATTCGCTCGCTCTTGTCTTGCTTTCGGGCGATGACTGTCACGCGGTATCCGGTGTGGCCAGGTCGGTCTCGACCGATGTGGCGGGGTGCATTCGCGCCAGTGTTAACGATGCGGTCCAGCGTCTGGCCAGAAGGGGCGGTGGAGATCGTCCAAGCAATGGCGCAGCTCCGCGCCTCTGCATCACCATGCCCGACGGCCTGACCGTGAGCGGGTCCGCTGCCCTCAGTGCGTTGCGGGCGGCGTTGGGCGATGCGGTCTCGATCTTCGGCGGCACCGCCGGCGACCAGTGGCGATTCACGGGCACCAGGCAGTTCCATGGCAAGGAAGTACTCCAGGATTCTGTGCCGTTCCTCCTCTTCGGGGAGGGCGTTGTCTTTTCCTGTGGTGTGGATACAGGATGGCGTCCCATCGGGCGCGAGGGGCGGGTCACCGATGTTGATGGCCACGTGGTGCGGGCGATCGATGGCCGGCCCGCGACAGAGTTCTACCGGGAGTTCCTCGGCAACGCCGACATCACGCACCTGACGGAGTATCCACTGGCGGTAGCGGCCGATGATGGTCGAGCTGCGAGCTCATATTACCTGCGTGCTCCAGGCCGCACCGATGAGGCCGGCGGCTGTATTCACTTCCTCGGCGATGTGCCGGACGGCGCCCGGGTCCACATCACCACAACCAATCGCGACCAGATTCTGGCCGCGACACGCAGCTCCTTTCGGCGCGCCCTGGATGACTTTCCCAAGGACTCCGGGGGCGGCGGCAAGCCGGCCCTCGCCCTCTGCATCTCCTGCGCCGGGCGCAAGCAGATCCTGGGTTCGCGCACTCAAGAGGAGGTGCGCATCGTCAAAGAGCTGCTGGGCGATGTGCCCGCGGCCGGCTTCTACGGATATGGTGAAATCGCTCAACTGGAGAAGGAAGGCATCTCGCACTACCACAACGAGACGTTCACGACGCTACTGTTGGGGGGCCGAGTCGGGAGTGGGTGATGGAGACCGACGACGTCGGTAAGCTCCAGAAGGAAATCCGTTCCCTCAAGAAGCAGGTGGAGCGGCTGGAGGCAAGCCGCGCAACGTTTGAGCTGATGGTCGACCGCAACGACAACCTGCTCAGCCGCCAGCTCGAGCTGTCGCAGCATCAGGCTGAAGAGCTCAACCGCATCAACCTTCTCGCCGACAGTGCCCTCGACCTCACCAAGGCCGGATACTGGCACGTGCCGCTGGACGGTTCCGGCTGGCACAACTCCTCCGAACGAGCGGCCCGGATCTACGGACACCCCCCGAGCCCCGGGCACCGTTACCACGAGGACTTTTGGGCCGCGAATGTGCGCGCGGGCGACGAAGCGGCCGCCAAGGTCACGATGGAGAACTTCGCTGCCGTCGTCGCTGGTACGATCCCGGTATATGACGTGACGTACGCCTACAAGCGGCCAATCGATGGGCGAATTGTCTGGATCCATTCCCTAGGGCATGTGGTGAAGGATGCCGATGGAAAGCCGACCGACATATACGGCGTGAGTCAGGACATCACCGAGTTCAAACGGCTTGAGACTGAACTCCGTCTGGCCATGCAAAAAGCCGAGGACGCCACCAGGGCCAAGAGCGCGTTCCTGGCCAACATGAGCCACGAGATTCGCACGCCCATGAACGCCATCCTGGGTCTCTCGCACCTCGCCCTCAAGACGGCCCTTAATCCCAAGCAGCGGGACTACGTGAGCAAGGTCCACAACGCCGGCACGTCGCTCCTCAGCATCATCAATGACATCCTCGATTTCTCGAAGATTGAGGCCGATAAGCTCGACATCGAGACCACCGATTTCCAGCTCGACGAGGTGATCAGCACAGTCACCACGCTTACGGCCCAGAAGGCGCACGATAAGGGGCTTGAGTTCCTGATCCATGTCTCTCCCGCGATTCCCGAAGAACTGCTAGGTGACCCGCTTCGCCTCGGTCAGATCCTGACCAACTTCGTCAACAACGCCATTAAGTTCACGGAGCGCGGCGAGATCGGCTTGAACATTGATCTGCTCGAACGCACCGGCGAGAAAGTGCAACTGAAGTTCTCCGTGCGCGACACCGGCATCGGCATGACGCGCGAGCATGCGGCGAAACTGTTCCAGCCTTTTTCCCAGGCGGACATGTCCACGACGCGCAAACATGGGGGCACCGGCCTTGGCCTCTCGATCTCGCGCAAGCTCGCCGAGTTGATGGGCGGGCGCACCTGGCTCGACAGCGAACCGGGCGTCGGCAGCACGTTTAATTTCACGGTCTGGCTAGAGGTAGGCTCGGCCGCCGGCACCGGAAAAATAGTTCCTGAAAAGCTGTCTCGCCTTCGCGTCCTGATTGTGGACGACAACGCTGTCGCGCGAGAGATTCTGCAAGAGCCTTTGAGCGCCGTGGCGAGCCGTGTGGACACCGTTGCATCGGGTAAAGAAGCGCTCGCTGCCATCATAGAGAAGGATCCCGCCGAGCCTTACGACATTGTGTTCATGGATTGGCGGATGCCCGGTATGGACGGTTTGGAAACCAGTCGCCAAATTAAGAGCAACGAGACTTTGCAACATCAGCCCGCGATCGTGCTCGTCACCGCGTTCGGACGCGAGGAAGTGCGGGAGGAGGCTGAGCGATTGCAACTCGACGGCTTCCTCGTCAAACCCGTCACCAAGTCCACGATCGTGGATACGCTTGTGAACGTCTTTGCAGCCGACAGCGACGAAACCGTCACGACTGATGAAGGTGAGCAGGGTCTCCGCCTGCGCGGCGCTCGTATACTGCTGACTGAAGACAACGAGATCAACCAGCAGATTGCCGTGGAGTTGCTCGAAGGCGCCGGCGCGACGGTGAAAGTCGCTAACAATGGGCGCGAGGCAGTGGATATCCTGTCGAAGGGACCGCAGCCACCCCCGTTCGATGCGGTGCTGATGGACCTGCAAATGCCGGAGATGGACGGCTATCAGGCGACCGCCAAACTGCGTTCCGACGCGCGTTTCGCAGCACTGCCGATCATCGCCATGACTGCGCACGCGACGATTGAGGAGAAGCAGCGTTGTCTGGCCGCCGGCATGAATGATCATATCTCGAAGCCAGTCGATCCCAGTGCGCTGTTCGAAACCGTGGCGCGGTATTATCGGTCCGCCCCTGGAACGTCGGCATCTGTTCCAGGTATTGCCAACACCTCGGACCCGGCTGTGAAGACGGCCAGCATTCCCATGGAGGAGTCGCGCGCTGACGATTTGGAAATACCGACCGTGGAAGGGCTCAATTCCGCCGAAGGCCTGCTGCGCGTTGCCGGCAACCGGAAACTTTATTGGAAACTGCTCCGCCAGTTCTCCGTACAGCAATCGGAGGCGCCTGGGCAAATTACCGAACTGCTCAAGGCCGGTGATCGGCCCGCGGCTGAGCGGACAGCGCACACAGT
>VAZV01000155.1 GCA_005884765.1 Alphaproteobacteria bacterium | reverse complement strand
AACGCAGTTACGCGAGACCATATCCCACCGAACAATCGACATCCCACCGTACAATCGACGCCACGATCGTACCGGATTGGACGGTCGAGCCATGTTGTATATCTGCCACTAAATCCCGCCATGTAGAGCCCCCGATTAGTGACGCGAAATCGAGATGGGTTCATTCAATCCAGTGGACTCAAGAGCAAGTACCGCCCACACCAAGGATCGGTACCGCCCACGCCAAGATCGGAATAACCACGCCCCAAAGTTTCGTCTTATGAGGGGCACGACGTGCCGGCGGCACGGCAAATGCTTGAGCCGGTCGTGCCACAACGTCGATGGCGAAGTTTCCCCGGCTGGTGATTTTCCCAGAACCTGAAACCCGAAAGCGCTCGAATGAAAGCCGCCCGGCACGACAGCCGGGCGGCTCTCGCTTTGCAGCCTCGTGCTTCAATCGCCGTCAGAAAGCGAACCAGGGAATCCGATTCCAATAGATCCGCTGCCGGTAGAAATGCGGCCAGTAGACCGGGAACGGCTCCCAATAAGCATAGTGCCGGTAGTGGCGATAGCTGTAGTGCCGGTGGCGGCGTGGGGCGTTGTCGTCCGCTACTGGTGCGGCGGCCGGCTCCGCGCTCTTCGGCACGATCGACGGGCGCGGCACGCTCGCGGGTGGCGGGGTCTGGGCAGCGACCGGTGCGGCTTGGGCCGGCGGCGCCACGTCTTCGGCATGGCCGGGGACGATTGGGGCGACGGCAAGCAGCGTTGCAATGGCAAGGCCGGTGAAATGCTTTCTCATCTCAATCATCCTTCAGGCTGATATGATGACGATGCGCAAAAGGTCACTTTCATTTGGCCGGAACTGACGTGGCGGCCGTCATCTGTGGCGCAGGCTCGGGCAATTTTGCCGCTGGAGCAGTTCCAAGTGGAGCGGCATTGCTATTGGTGGTCGACGCGAACCGCGTGGTGTCCTTGTGCAACTTGTGCGCCTTTACCGAACGGTCGGCGGAAAGCGCTTTGCCGTTATACGAGCCGTAACCGGGCGCGTTCACCGCGACGCATGATGCGGAGCGGCAACCGTCCCGGACACTGACGGTGATGCCTTCGAAATTATAGGTGCCGGCGTGGGCGGACGCGCTGATCAAAACCAGCGCGGTGGTGGTTGCGAACTTTTTCATGGCTATCCCCTGTCTCAAATCGAAGTCAGGCATTGGGGCGATCTGACCATCCGCCTGACGTTCGGCTGGTCCGAAGCTGCAATGTTTTCGAAATCCGCCTGCCGGACGCCGGCAGGCGGACCCAATCTGGTGCCGTCACTTCGACGCGGTCTTGGTATCCATGTTGACGACCTGGACGCGGCGGTTGATCGGGTCGGCTGGGTTGGCGGTATCCTTCAGTTTGGTCTTGCCGTAGCCGACGGTGACGAGATCGCTGCCGGTGATGCCGTATTTGTCGATCAGATAGCGCTTGATGGTGTCGGCGCGGCGCTCGGAGAGATCCTGGTTGAAGGCGTCGCCGCCGATGGCGTCGGTGTGGCCGGCGACCACGAACGTCGAACCCTTGAGGTTCGGATTCGAAAGCGCCTTGCCGAGCTCCTGCACGGCTTGCGTCGAGCCCTTGCTGATCTGCGCCGAATTGAAGTCGAACTGAATTTCGAGATCGATGTTCGGCTTGGTGGCCGCGATCTCCGCGATCTGCTCACGCTCGCCCAGCGAGAGCGACCTGGTGTTGCGGTTGCGCAGCGTCTTGACGAAGCCGATCTCCTTCGCCGTGATGGCCGGATCGGCTTGCGGTCCACTCGAGAGGCCGCGTGTCAAGGGCTTCGGTTGTAATGCGCTGATAATCTTGTCTGCGGAAACGGTGCCGTCGGCCGCAAGCGCCAGCCCTGCCGTCATCGACAGTGCGGCGCTAATGGTAATCGCCTTGCCAAACAACTTCTGAAAGCTGGTCATTGTCGTATCCTCGTGGGTTCACGCCTTGCAAATACGTCTGCATAGCGTTTGATGGTGGAAGGATAGGGCGGGTTCAAAGCCAAGAATGTGACCTGCGTCACGTTGAAGAACGGCAAGCCCGACGCTCCCGCGGGGGCTGCACTTGCTGCCTGGCCGCCGTAAAGCCAGCCCCCATCGCGGCGTCTCGCCAGCGGGTTCGATCTCATCACCGCCTTGAGTGAGCTACATCACGGTCCATTCCCCAAAAGCGGATCACGTTGTCTGCGTCAGATCGGCCCCGGATGAACCTGACGGGCCAACGATTGGACGGATTTTAGGGGAGAGAACCATGCGCTTCTTGATCGCAGCAATGACAGCCGCAGCATTTCTCGTCAGCGCAGACGCAGCGCTCGCCGACAAGCGTGTCGCCTTCGTGGTCGGCAATGGCGCGTACAAGAACGTCGCACCACTGCCGAACCCGGCGGTCGACGCCAAATCGATGGCCAAGGTCTTGCGCAATGTCGGTTTCGAGGTCGTCGAAGGCACGAACCTCACCCGCGACAGGATGACGGAAAAGCTGCTCGACTTCGGCAAGAAGGCCGAGGGCGCCGACGTCGCGGTATTCTTCTATGCCGGCCACGGCATCGCCGTGAACGGCACCAACTACCTGTTGCCGATCGATGCCGACCTCAAATCCGAAATGGACGTCAAGCTGGGCGCTGCCATCAATGTCGATCTCACGCTCGAACAGACGATGAGCGATGCCAAGGTGAAATTGGTGTTTCTGGACGCCTGCCGCGACAATCCGTTCGCCGCCAAGATCCGCTCCGCCAAGGCGACGCGCAGTGTTGCCGTAGGGTCAGGCCTCGCCGAGATGAAATCCGGCGAAGGCACGCTGATCGCATTCGCGACCGGTCCGGGCCAGACCGCGCTCGACGGCGAAGCTGGCACCAACAGCCCGTTCACCCGCGCGCTGATGGCCAACATCGCCGCCCCCGGCGTCGAGATTCAGCAGGCCATGACCAAAGTCCGCGCCCAGGTCAATGAAGAGACCGGCAAGAACCAGCTTCCCTGGGGCCACACCAATTTGATCGGCACCGTCTATCTCAACCCGGTCGGCGCTCCCACAGCGGAAGCGGTGAACACACCCGCCGTCGCCAGTGGCCCGGTATCGGAGGTCGAGCTCGAATTCTGGCGCTCGATCAAGGACTCCAACAAGGTGGAAGAGCTCAACGCCTACCTGACCAGCTATCCTAACGGCCAGTTCAAGTCGCTGGCGCTGACCCGAATCGCCGCCCTGCAGGATGGTCCCACCAACGTCACCCGCAACCTGACCACCGGCATCGACCCCGCGACTTTCACAGAGGAAGCCGATCAGGTTTCGGAAGACCAGATCGGTCTCGACAAAGGCCAGCGCCGCGACGTGCAGCGCCGCCTCAACGGGCTTGGCTTCGACACCAAGATCAACGGCAGGTTCGATGAAGCAACCCGTGGCGTGATCAAGCGCTGGCAGGCCGCGCGCAACTATCCCGCTTCCGGCTACCTGAACCAGCTCCAGCACAAGGCGTTGCTCTCGGAGATCGTCTCAGCTCGCGCCGCTGCTTCCGACGATTCCGACGACGAGAGCGTGCATCATTCGCGCCGTTCGGGCGGCGGCGGTCGCCACTACCGTGGCGGTGGCGGGCCCGGCGGCTTCTTCGGCGGCATGATGGGCGGGTTGTTCCGCCGCTAATGGGTTCGGTAATCGCACCATCAGGGAATGGGCGGCCTTGGGCCGCCTTTTTCCGCGGCTTCGCGGTGACGCTCGCTACGAGCGTGGACATGCGATGCACACGTGTCTATGTTTTGTACGTGACGATGATACAAATTCGAAACGTGCGCGATGCGCTGCATCGGCGGCTCAAGTCGCGTGCGGCGTTGGCGGGTATGTCGCTCTCCGACTACCTGCTCAGCGAGATTCGTCAGGTGGCCGAGCGACCGACGCTCGAGGAATTGCGAGCCCGTCTGGAGCGGAGCCCGGCAATGACCCCTTCGGTGGCGCCGGCACGGGCAGTCCGCGCCGAGCGCGATCGCCGGTGATCGTCCGCAACGCTTCGGCAGCGCTCGAAGCGCCGCTTCGGCCGGCCATCATGCGCGGATCGAACTTGTGTGAAAGCAATGCATCGGCGTGGCGCCGGCGCCGTTTTTGTGGTGTCTTGGCAGACGAAAAGTTTCATCGGGGCGATCTAGTCTTAAAGCGGTCGCGAGAGCGCCGGGCCGCGAACAACAAATCGGCCAGATGCGCGCTCAAGAACACAGTTCGCCGAAAAAAAGAAGCAAAAACAGAAAAAAGCAACCAAGCGTAGCAGGGTACGTGTTTCATCCGGTAAGAAAACAGAACGAGTATTTAGGGTATCGTGCGGGCGTGCCGGGGACAGGTTCCACAAGCTCAATGCCGATCCTGATCGGCGCAGCCATGATCGCGGTGGCGATCCTGTTGTCCACGTTCGTCACTGCGCTGGGGACCCGTTACGTCGGGTTCGAAGGCCCGAGCGACGAAACCGCGTGGCTGATCGATCGGCTCACCGGCAACGTCTACCGGTGTCAGGCCCAGGCACGCGGCAAGGCGTCGTGCGAACCGGAAATCGCAACCGGCAGCATCGCCGAGCGGCCGAAGCCGCAATAGCGGTGATTCTCTAAATCGGCGATCGCGCACATACCGCGCGGGTTAGCACGCTGCAGCGCAGCACACAAAAATGTCTTCTTCCGGAAACGTATGGGGCAGAGAATACGTATCCCGATAGCCGGCACTTCGCTGGTTTTTCCCAAGGGAGGTCTGAGATGAGGATACTGATCGCTACCGCCATGCTTTCGATGCTTGCTTTCACCCCCGCTTCCGCCGCGATGATGAAGTGCAGCTCGGAGAATTTGGCCAAATCCTCCGCCATGATGGTGACCATGCCCGACACGCCGGCCAAGCGCGCCGCCGACAAGGAAATGAGCATGGCCAACACGGACATGAGCAAGGGCAATATGCGCGGCGGTTGCATGCACTATATGAAGGCGCAGCAGAGCGCGTCGGCGAAGTAAGGCCGGCACGACGTTCTCATGACGCAGGCCGCGCTGCCGAGCAGCGCGGCATTTTCTTGATGCGCCTCTCCTCTGTCGGGCGAATCCCGCTACATTAGCGAGCGATGTCCCGCGACGATAAATCTCATCTCCTGACCAAGGCCGAGGCCCGGTGGATCTGGTTACGCGCACAGCGGCTCGACACCTTGGTTCCGTTCGGCGAGGGCCCGGGCGCGACCGCTGCCGCGGTCGAACATCTCGGCTATGTGCAGATCGACACCATCAACGTCATCGAGCGCTGTCACCACCATATTCTCTATACCCGCATTCCGGCCTACCGGCGCGCCGATCTGCGTCAGGCGCAGAGCATCGACAAGAGCGTGTTCGAATACTGGACGCACGCTCTGTCTTACGTGCCGGCCAAGGACTTTCGCTTCTTCCTGCCGGCCATGAAGCTGCACAAGCGCGAAGGCCATCGATGGCTCCGTTCGGTCAGCCCGGCAGACATGCGCAAGGTGATGCGGCTGATCAGGCGCGACGGCGCGCTGACCATCCGTGATATCGAAGATGATGTGTTGACGGAGAAGCAACATCTGTGGGCGAGCCGCAAGCCGTCGAAACGCGCGTTGCAGCTCGCCTTCTATACCGGCGTGCTGACGATCTCGGAGCGCAACGGCATGCTCAAGACCTATGAATTGATTGAGCGCCATTTCGGCTGGGACAAGCCGCCGAAGCCGGCCCTGGCGAGCGAGGCCACCGCCTACCTGCTCGACCGCGCCTTGCGCGCGCAGGGGGTCGTAAGCCTGGACTCGGTCTGTCACCTCGATGCGCCGAGCAAGAAGGCGGTCCGTCGCCTGATCGAGCAAAGGGTTCGCCGCAACGAGCTGGTGCCGGTCGCCGTCGAAGGCGCAGGCAAGCAGGAGCATTGGGCGCGTCCGGGAATATTGCACGAAGCGCAAGAACAAGAACCAGGCGAACACGCCCCCGGGCTGGTGCACATTCTGTCGCCGTTCGATCCCCTGATCATTCAGCGCAAGCGCACCCATCTATTCTTCGATTACGAGCACCGTTTTGAGGCCTATGTGCCGAAGGACAAGCGCCTGTTCGGCTATTTCGCGCTACCGGTGTTGGTTGGGGACGAGATTGTCGCGGCGATCGATCTGAAGACTGATCGCCAAAACCGAAAATTGCTGATGCAGAAATGGAATTGGGTCGGCAGGGGTGCCGCGCGTGGTGGACGCAAGGACCTGAAGCGCCGTATCGAGGAGGAGCTCGATCGCTTCGAGCGCTTTCAGCTCGCGGATTGAGGCAGCTTTCATCTTAAGCGATCGGGGAACCCTCGGCTTCCGCACGGATTGGTCTGGACCAACATTTCCCGGGAAGGCCGTATGGACAAGGACAAATCGGTTTTGGAGAAAATCTCCGACACGATACGGAACATCGCCGGCGCGACTTCCAAAGCCGCCGTGGACGCATTGAGGCCGGAACAGCCGGGGAAGGTGGAGGAACGAACGGCAGCCTATATGCCGCTCGCCGCCGATGGCCTGGTTTCCGATCCCATGATGGTGCGACCGGTTACCGATACGCCCGCGAAAAAGAAGCGAGCGCCAAAACGCGCCGCGAACAGGGCGAGCAGGAAGAAGGCGGCCAAAGCTCCCGCAGGCAGAGCAAAAACAGCGGCGAAAAAAACAAGCGGCAAAATCGCAAGGAGTCTCACGAGAACGGGTGCAAAGGCGGCCGCGCGGAAGGGCATTAAAGAGACGCAGAAATCGCGCCGGCGCGCGCGCCGATAGACCCAGCCGGGTAGGGGTCTCCAGTGGAGACCAGACTATCTGATCCCCTTGATCAGCATCCGGCAGATGTCGGTGACGAACGATTTTGCCTTGGCCGGCGCCACATGCAGCCGCCGGTGCAGGATTTGCGTGACGACGCCCTGAAGGGCGGCGACAAATATCGCGGTGCGCTCGATCACAATATCGGGCGCCATCCCGGTGCCTGCAAAGCCCACCGCGAAGACCTGCAGCGCGTCGATGATGGCGGCTTCAAGATCGGGAAATCCGCCTTCGGTATTGATACGCGCGCCGCCCATCAGATGAAACAGATTCGCGTGATCGCGCGCGAACAGGAAAAACTCGACGCTAGCGGCGACCAGTGCCGGCTCGCCGGGCGCCTTGCGGGCGGCTGATTTCTTCAGCCGCTGCGCAAGCTGCTGCCAGCCTCGCTCGGCAACGCGCGCCAGCAGTGACAGCTTGTCCGGAAAATGCCGATAGACCGCGCGGTGATTGACGCCGGCATCGCTCGCAAGCTCGCGCAGGCTGATCGACTCCACACCATCGGCTTCCAGCCGCACTAGCGCCGCATCGAGCAGCGCTTCCGGCAAATTACCATGCCGGAACGTGTCGCGTTGGCGCGGCGGCCTTGCTGTCATTTCCTCAGTCCCCACTGATTTCTCAGGAAAATTTATCACCCCTTGACGGCAAAGCGAAGCGTCCCATATGTCTCCAGCGGAGACAATAGGACGTATTGCCTCTCGCTGCCGGGCCAAGCGGTCTTTGGCGGCGCTCAATGGCTCTCTTTCTGAAAACACAGGAGCAATCATGACGAACGCTGCTCTCGATCGCGCCAAGTTCATTATCTTCCCGCCGGTGATCCCGTATTCGGCGCTTGCGATCGCCTGCCTATTGCAATGGCTGGCGCCCCTTGGCGTGGTAGAAAATATCGATCTCGACTGGCGGATCGGGCTCTGCGCGACGATCGTTGTCGCGGGCCTGGCGGTCGCGGCTGCCGGTCATCGCGCGCTGGTGCGGCATGGCACCAACGTCAATCCGTTGCGGCCGACGACCGCGCTGGTCACCGACGGCGTATTTCGGCGCACCCGTAATCCGCTCTATGTCGGCGTGTCGGTCGCGTTGTGCGGGATCGCATTGATATTTGCGCTGGACTGGATGCTGATCCTGATCGTTCCGGCTTGCGTGATCCTGCATTTCGCGGTCGTCCGGCGCGAGGAGCTCTACCTCGAGCAAAAATTCGGCGATGCCTATCGTCGCTACAGGGAGCGCGTGCCGCGCTACTTCGCGGGCAACTGAGTGTTGGCCGCTTTCGTTCTCAGAAATTATTTCTCGGAGAGAAATCATGGTCAAATCGCTTTTTCGCATCAGCGCTGGCCGGCATGGGGCTCGGCATTTTCATGGGCATCCGGCAGGATTTCACGTTGATGCCCGCGCACGCGCATCTGAACTTGCTCGGCTTCGTCGTCATGTTTTTGTCGGCGCTGTACTACCGCGCCTTTCCCGAAGCCGCCGCGAGCCGGCTCGCGCCGTACCAAGCCATCGTCAGCGTCGTCGGCGCGATTGCATTTCCGATCGGCATCGCCTGCGTGATTCTCGGCGGACACCAACGCTTCGGGTCCATGGTGGTGGCCGGCGCGCTCACGGTGCTGCTCGGCATGGCGTTGTTTGCGGCAATCGTGTTCCGCACGGCGGGATCCGGCCGCGCGGCCAGATTCGTAACGTTCACGAAATCATGATTGATGATGATTATTGACATTCATCAGTGAACAGTCGACACTCGTCTCACGTTCAGCCGAGGGAGTGTCTGATGTTGGTGCGGTCCATTTTATCTAGCTATTCCAAGCCATTAGTCGGTATATCGCTGGCGTTTTTGGCGATTGCCTTGGCCGGATGCAACGACTCTGTGGCCCAGAAAGCCGAGCCGACGCGCCCGGTCCTGGTGGCGACGGCCCATTATGAGGCGGAGTCGCCAGAGCGCAGTTTCGTCGGAACCATCCGCCCGCGGATCGAGGCCGACATGGGCTTTCGAGTACCCGGCAAGGTAGCAAAACGCTTGGTCGAGGTCGGCGAGAGCGTCGATGTTGGCCAGCCGCTCGCGACGCTCGACGAAGTCGACCTGAAGCTGCAGGCCGAGCAGGCCGATGCGGAACTCCATGCCGCAACCGGCGTGCTGGCCCAGGCTGCCGCCGCTGAAACCCGCGCCAAGGATCTGCGGGTCAAGGGCTGGACCACGGACGCGCAACTGGATCAGGCCAAGGCCGCAGCCGACGAGGCACGAGCCCGGCTCAATCGCGCCGAGCGTTCGGTCGATCTCACCAAGAACTCGCTGTCTTACGCGACGCTCGTTGCCGACAGCCGTGGCGTCGTCACCGCCACCCTGATTGAGCCAGGCCAGGTGGTGGCCGCCGGGCAGACCGCGATCCGCGTCGCGCGCTTTGGCGAAAAGGAAGCCGTGGTCGCGATCCCGGAAACGCTGCTTGGACGCGCCAAGGAGGGCACCGCAAGCGTGACGCTGTGGTCGGAGCCCAACAAGAAATATGCAGCGAAGCTGCGCGAGATCGCGCCAGCAGCCGATCCCGCAACCCGCACCTATCTCGCAAAATTCACGCTGCCCGGCGCCGACGATCGTGTATCGCTCGGCATGACCGCGACGCTAACGCTTGCCGATCCCGCCACCCAGCGCGTTGCGCGGCTGCCGTTGTCGGCGTTGTTCAACGAAGGCGGTGCTCCGTCGTTCTACATCGTCGATGACAAGGGCGATGTGACGCTGAAGCCGGTTACGATCAAGGCCTACGAGAGCAACGACGTCGTGATCACAGGCGGCGTCGACGAAGGCGACAAGGTTGTCGCACTCGGCGTGCAGAAGCTCGACCCGACCCAGAAGGTCCGGGTGGTCTCGTCATTGTCGTTCTAACGAATTCCCCGTCATTGCGAGGAGCAAAGCGACGAAGCAATCCAGCAACTGGTTAGGTAAAAACTGGATTTCTTCGCTTTGCTCGCAATGACGGTCTGGGATCATTTTTGGAGGGTTCGATGAAGCGCTTCAATCTCTCGGGCTGGGCGGTCAGCCATCCCACGCTCATTCTGTTCCTGATGATCGCGCTCGGCGTCGCAGGCTTCTTCTCCTATCAGAAGCTTGGCCGTGCCGAAGATCCCTTCTTCACGGTCAAGGTGGTGAACGTCTCGGCGATGTGGCCGGGCGCGACCGCGGGCGAAATGCAGATGCAGGTCGCCGACCCCATCGAGAAGAAGCTGCAGGAGCTGCCTTATTTCGAGAAGGTGCAGACCTATTCCAAGCCGGGATTCACGGCGATGCAGGTCACGTTCCGCGACTCGACGCCGCCAAAGGAGGTGCCGTATCTGTTTTACCTGTTGCGCAAGAAGCTGGTCGACGTCCAGGGCGAACTGCCGGCGGGGCTGCTCGGCCCGGTCGTCAACGATGAATTCTCCGACGTCGATTCAATCCTTTACATGATGACCGGCGACGGCGCCGACTATGCGCAATTGAAGAAGGCCGCCGAAGGTCTGCGCCAGCGGCTGTTGAAGGTGCCCGGCGTCACCAAGGTCGATCTCTACGGCACCCAGGACGAACGCATCTTCGTCGAATTCTCGCATGCCAAGCTCGCGACGCTGGGCATCACGCCGCAGGCGCTGTTCGATTCGCTCGCCAAGCAGAACAACGTCGTGCCGGCCGGCACGGTCGAGACCTCCTCGCAGCGCGTGCCGCTGCGCGTCACCGGCGCGCTCGACGGCGTCAAGGCGGTGGCCGAGACTCCGGTTGAAAGCAACGGCCGGGTGTTCCGGCTCGGCGATATCGCGAGCATCACCCACGGCTTCGTCGATCCGCCCAGTTTTGTAGTGCGTCAGGAAGGCAAGCCCGCGCTCGGCATCGGCGTCGTCACCGCCAAGGGCGCCAATATCCTCGAACTCGGCAAGGACGTCGCGAACGCGACCGCCGAATTCATGAAGGCGGTGCCGCAGGGCGTCAATGTCGATCTGATCGCCGATCAGCCGAAGGTGGTCGAGCACGCCGTCGGCGAGTTCGTGCATTCCTTTATCGAGGCGCTCGCAATCGTGCTGTTCGTCTCGTTCGTGGCGCTGGGCTGGCGCACCGGCATCGTGGTGGCGGCCTCGGTGCCGTTGGTGCTCGCGATCGTCTTCATCGTCATGAACACGATGTCGCTCGACCTGCACCGCATCACGCTGGGCGCGCTGATCATAGCGCTGGGTCTGTTGGTCGATGACGCCATCATCGCGGTCGAGATGATGGTGGTGAAGATGGAGCAGGGCTGGGACCGCGTCCGTGCGGCGTCCTTTGCTTGGGAATCCACCGCGTTTCCGATGCTGACGGGAACGCTGGTCACGGCGGCCGGCTTCTTGCCGATCGGCTTTGCCAATTCCGCGGTCGGCGAATATGCCGGCGGCATTTTCTGGATCGTGGCGATCGCGCTGGTCGCATCCTGGTTCGTGGCGGTGATCTTCACGCCCTATATCGGCGTCAAGCTGTTGCCGAACATCAAGGTCAGCCACAACCACGATCCCCACGCGGTCTATGAGACGCGCATGTATCGCACGCTGCGGGCGATGATCCGGTGGTGCGTCGACCACCGGGTCAAGGTGGTGCTGGCGACGGTTGGTGTTTTCATTGCCTCGATCGTGGCCTTTGGTCACGTGCAGCAGCAGTTCTTCCCGCTGTCGGAGCGTCCCGAATTGTTCCTGCAACTGCGGCTGCCCGAAGGCACCGCCTTCAACGTCACCGAGAAATCCGTGAAGAAGGCGGAAGAGCTCTTGAAGGGCGACAAGGATATTGCGACCTACACGTCTTACGTTGGCCAAGGCTCGCCGCGGTTCTGGCTCGGGCTCAACCCGCAGCTGCCGAATGAGGCTTTCGCCGAGATCGTGATCGTCGCCAAGGACGTCGAGGCGCGCGAGCGGATCAAGTCTAAAATCGAGAATGCGGCCGCTGGCGGCACGCTGAGCGAAGCCCGCGTGCGCGTCGACCGCTTCAACTTCGGCCCGCCGGTCGGCTTCCCCGTGCAGTTCCGCGTCATCGGCCCCGATCCCAAAACAGTCCGCGAGATCGCCTACAAGGTGCGCGACGTGGTCAAAGAGAACCCGAACGTCAAGGATCCGCAGCTCGACTGGAACGAGCAGTCGCCCTATCTCAAGCTCGTGGTCGATCAGGATCGCGCCCGGGCGCTCGGCTTGACCCCGCAGGACGTCTCGCAGGCGCTCGCGATGCTGATCTCGGGTGCGCCGGTGACGACGATCCGCGACGGTGTCGAGAAAGTCGGCGTGGTCGCCCGCGCGGTGCCGTCCGAGCGGCTCGATCTCGCCCGGGTCGGCGATCTCACCATCACCTCGCGTAACGGCGTCGCGGTGCCGCTGCAGCAGATCGCCAAGATCGAATACTCCCACGAGGAGCCGATCATCTGGCGGCGCAATCGCGACATGGCGATCACGGTGCGCGGCGACGTCGTCGACGGCGTGCAGGCGCCCGATGTCACCAACCAGATCTCGCCCAAGCTGCAGGAGATCCGCAATCACCTCGAGCCGGCCTACCGGATCGAGGCGGGCGGCGCGTTCGAGGAATCCGCCAAGGGCAATGCTTCGATCTTCGTGCTGTTTCCGCTGATGGTCATCGTGATGCTGACGCTGTTGATGATCCAGTTGCAGAGCTTCTCGCGGCTGTTCCTGGTGTTCCTGACGGCGCCGCTCGGCATTGTCGGGGCCTCGCTTGGCCTCAACGTCGCGAGCCAGCCGTTCGGCTTCGTGGCGCTGTTAGGACTGATCGCGCTGGCCGGCATGATCATGCGCAACGCGGTGATTTTGGTGGACCAGATCGAGAGCGACGTCTCCCATGGCTTGACCCGCAAGGAGGCGATCGTGGAGGCCACCGTTCGGCGTGCCCGCCCGGTGGTGCTGACCGCGCTTGCGGCTATCCTTGCGATGATCCCGCTGTCGCGCTCGGCGTTCTGGGGGCCGATGGCGATCACCATCATGGGTGGTTTGTTTGTTGCAACCTTCCTGACCTTGCTGTACCTGCCGGGGCTCTACGCCCTCTGGTTCCGCAAGAGCCTCGAGGAAAGCGGCGCGAGCCAACAGGTCGTTGCGGCGCCGCAGCATCAAGAGCCCGCATTTCCGCTTGCTGAAGCTGCGGAATAATTGAACATTGAGTAGGTCATGACGCTGATTTCGGAACATGTCGAAACGGACACGCGGGAGCGGATCCTGGTGGTGGCGGAGCGTCTGTTCCGCCAGATCGGCTACCAGAAGACCACGGTCGCCGACATCGCCAAAGAGCTGCGCATGAGCCCAGCCAACGTGTATCGCTTTTTCGATTCGAAGAAGGCGATCCACGAGGGTGTCGCGCGCACCCTGATGGGCGGGGTCGAGGAGGTGGCGCAAGAAATCGCCACTCGGCCCGGCCCTGCGGCCGCCCGCCTGCGCGAACTCATGACCACGATCAACCGTATGAACTCGGAGCGCTATATCGGCGATTCCAAGCTTCATGAGATGGTCGAGATCGCCATGGAGGAAAGCTGGGAAGTCTGCGTCGCCCATATGCAGACCATCACCGAGACGATTGGGGGCGTCATCGCGCAGGGCGTCGCGACGGGCGAATTCGAGGCCGACGACGTGCCGCTGGCGGCGATGTGCGTCTGCACCGGGATGATGCGGTTCTTTCATCCGCAGATGATCGCGCAATGCGCCAACAAGCCGGGACCCTCGCTCGATCAGATGATCGATTTTGTGCTCGCGGGGCTTGCGCCGCGTGCTGGCTCAGCAGTCCGCAAATAGGCCTTCCGTCAGTGCGAGCGCAGCGAAGCAATCCATATAATCCCACGCTGGAATTATGGATTGCTTCGTCGCGGAGCCTGTCATCGGGCGCGCGTTTGCGCGACCCGTTGGCTCCTCGCAATGACGGGGGAGCAGCGAGGAAGATAACCGCGTGAGCCCATCAACTGCAAAAGACCTGCATTATTACGAACCGAAGAACGGCCACGGCCCCAGGCACGATCCGTTCAACGCCATCGTCGCGCCGCGCCCGATCGGCTGGATTTCGTCACGCGGCGCCAACGGCAATGTCAATCTCGCGCCCTATAGCTTCTTCAACGGCTTCTGCTACGTGCCGCCGATCATCGGCTTCTCCTCGACTTCCTGGAAAGACAGCGTCGCCAACATCCAGGAGACGAAAGAGTTCATCTGGAATCTCGCGACCATGGATCTCGCCCGGCAGATGAACGCGACCGCGGCGCACGTTGCGCGCGACGTCAGCGAATTCCAGCTCGCGGGACTGACCCCGGTGCCGGGCAGGCTCGTCAATGTGCCCAGGGTCGCGGAAAGCCCGGTGTCCTTTGAATGCAGGCTGACGCAGATCATTCAGTTGCAGGGCGCCGATGGTGCAAAGGCGCAGGCCTGGCTCACGCTGGGCGAGGTGGTCGCCGTCCATATCGACAAGGCCATGATCAGGGATGGCGTGTACCAGACCGGGCTCGCGCACCCGATCGTGCGAGCGGGGCGCAAGGGCGATTATTTCGAAATTAGACCCGAAAACATGTTCGAGATGGTGCGGCCGGATTGATTCTCTCTTCCCTCGCGCCGCTCTCCCTCGCCCCGGTCTTGCGGGGAGGTTAACAAAAGCGTTACGCTTCAACACGTTCGGCCGTCATAGCGGGCTTGACCCGCGTATCCATCGGACTTCAAATAGAATCCCGCGAAGTAGATGGATCGCCGCGTCCCGACTACGCCAAGGCTTCGCCGGGCTGTACAGTATTGGCGCGCCGAGGCTTTAGCGAAGTCAGGCAAGCCCGGCAATGACGAGAGTAGTGGCCGCCATATAGCGCCGCCAGCCCATCATGAGGACATCGCCATGAGCTCCTTCCGCCGCGACTTCATCACCAAGCCGATCTTTTCCTGGGCACGCGGCGTATTGCCGTCGATGTCGGATACCGAGCGCGAGGCACTGGAGGCCGGTGACATCTGGTGGGATGCCGATCTCTTTACCGGCAATCCCGACTGGTCGAAATTGCTTGCGTATGCGCCGGCGACGCTGACGGCAGATGAACAAGCCTTCCTCAACGGCCCGGTCGACGAGCTCTGCGCGATGCTCGACGACTGGAAGATCAATTGGGAATGGCGCGACCTGCCCCCCGAGGCTTGGGACTTCATCAAGCGCCAAAAATTCTTCGGCATGATCATCCCCAAGGAATATGGCGGGCTCGGCTTCTCGCCGTATGCGCATTCCGAAGTGGTGCGCAAGCTTTCCACGCGCTCGCTCACGGCCGCCGTCACGGTCATGGTGCCGAATTCGCTCGGGCCCGGCGAGTTGTTGATGCGGTTCGGCACCAGCGAGCAGCAACAGCGCTGGCTACCGCGCTTGGCTTCCGGCCAAGACATCCCCTGCTTCGGCCTCACCAGCCCCGAAGCCGGCTCCGATGCCGCCTCGATGATCGATACTGGCGTCATCTGCAAAGGCAATTTTGAAGGACGCGAGGTGCTCGGGCTCAAGCTGAACTGGCACAAGCGCTACATCACGCTCGGACCGGTCGCGACGCTGTTGGGCCTGGCCTTCAAGGCCTACGATCCGGATCATCTGGTCGGTCAACAGGAAGACCTCGGCATCACGGTCGCGCTGCTTCCAACCCATCTTCCCGGCGTCCAGATCGGCCACCGCCATCTACCGGCGATGCAGGTGTTCCAGAACGGCCCGAACTGGGGCCACGACGTGTTCATTCCGCTCGACTACATCATCGGCGGGCAAGCGCGGCTGGGTGAGGGCTGGAAAATGCTGATGACGGCGCTCGCCGCCGGCCGCGGCATTTCGTTGCCCTCGCTGTCGGCCGCGGGCGCCGCCTTCGCCGCACGCACCACCGGCGCCTATGCCCGCATCCGCGAACAATTCGGCATCTCCATCAGCAAATTCGAGGGCATCGAGGAGCCGCTCGCGCGCATCGCGGCGACAGCCTATCTCCTCGACGCCGCGCGGCGATTGACCTGCGCCGCGCTCAATCAGGGCCATCATCCGGCCGTCATCTCCGGCATCATGAAATTGCAGGCGACCGAGCGGATGCGGACCGCGATCGACGATGCAATGGATATCCACGGCGGTAAGGCCGTGATCGACGGCCCGCAGAATTATATGGGCAGTCTGTATCGCTCGGTGCCGGTCTGCATCACGGTGGAAGGCGCCAACATCCTGACCCGCAATCTGATCGTGTTCGGGCAGGGCGCGATCCGCGCGCATCCTTATCTGCTCGAAGAGATGAACGCGCTCGGCGATGACGACCGTGCGCGCGGCCTCGATGCCTTCGACACGGCATTCTGGAAACATGTCGTCCATAGCATCACCACGCTGTTCCACGCCTGGGGGCGGAGCTGGAGCGGCGGGATGTTTGCGCCCGCGCCCGACGCGGGAGACGCGACCAAATTCTATCGCCAGCTCTCCCGTTACTCTTCTGCCTTCGCGCTGTGCGCCGACATGGCGCTGCTCACACTGGGCGGCGCGCTGAAGCGCAAGGAGATGCTGTCGGCGCGGTTCGGCGACATCCTCTCCGAACTCTATCTGCTTTCCGCGGCGCTGAAACGCTGGCAGGACGAGGGCCGGCAGCAGGCCGACTTGGCCGCGCTCGAATGGTGCATGGCGCAGGGCTTCAAGACCATCGAGACCCGCTTTGCGGAAATATTGGCGAACCTGCCGAACCGGGTTGTCGCGGTGGTGCTGAAATTCCTGATCCAGCCGTTCGGTGCGCGACGCC
Organism: Alphaproteobacteria bacterium; assembly: GCA_005884765.1. GTDB lineage: Bacteria > Pseudomonadota > Alphaproteobacteria > Rhizobiales > Xanthobacteraceae > Bradyrhizobium. Next base: position 49,131 of record VAZV01000155.1, on the reverse strand, counting down.
TCGGTCCGTCCGATCTTATCGTGCACCAATGCGCTCAGCTCCTGCTGGAGCCGGGGGCGGCACGCGACCGCCTGACGCCGGATCTGTCGCATGTCGACGACGATCGCGGCCTCGCGCGGCTGGAAAAGGCATTTTTGCTGGTGGCCGGCAGTGAAGATACCGCAAAGAGAATGCGCGCCGCCCATATCCACGATGCGCAGGAGGCCGTGAAGAAAGGCGTCATAACTTCGGCCGAGGGCGATCAGCTCGCGGCGGCGCACGCTGCCGTCGCCAAGGTGATCGAGGTCGATGATTTCGCGCCGGAGGCGCTGTCGCCGATTTACAAGAAGCCGGACACCGTGCATCAGTTCTTCCAGGAGATTGGTGAGCAGAGGGCTGCGAGCTGATGGCGCGACCGGTTTTCATTGTCGACGGCAGCCGGACGCCGTTCCTGAAGGCGCGCTCGGGTCCCGGCCCGTTCACCCCGGTCGACCTGGCCGTGCAATGTGGCCGGCCGCTCCTGGCACGGCAGCCCTTCGCGCCCACCGCGTTCGACCAGGTGATCCTCGGCTGCGTCAACGTCATCGCCGACGAGATGAATCCGGCGCGCGTAGCGGCGCTGCGGCTCGGCATGGGCGAGGCGATGGTCGCCTTCACGATGCAGATCAATTGCGGCTCGGGCATGCAATCGATCGATACCGGCTATCGCTATATCCGCGAGGGCGTCTCCGACCTGATCCTCGCAGGCGGAGCGGAAGCCTTAAGCTACGCGCCGCTGGTCTGGCCGGCGCGGGGCGTGCGCTGGTTTGCGGGGCTCGCCGGCGCCAAGGGTATCGGCGCCAAGATCATGGCCGCGCTGAAAGCGCGCCCGGCCTACTTCAAGCCGATCATCGGGCTTGAGCGCGGGCTGACTGATCCGATCACTGAATTGAACATGGGTCAGACCGCCGAAGTAGTCGGGCACCTGTTCGGCATCACGCGTGCGCAATCGGACGCCTATGCGGCCGAAAGCCACAAGCGGCTCGCCAACGCGCAGTCGCAAGGTTTCCTCAAGGGCGAGGTCGAGACCGCGTTTTCGCGCGATGGTAGTTTCTTTGACCACGACGACGGCGTGCGGCCGGACTCGACGCCGGAGACGCTGGCAAAACTGAAGCCGGTGTTCGAGCGTCCCTGGGGACAGGTCACGGCCGGCAATTCCTCGCAGATTACCGACGGCGCCTCCTGGGTGATCCTTGCGTCGGAAGATGCGGTGGCGAAACATGGATTGAAGCCAAAGGCCGTCATCCTCGACAGCCAATGGTCGGCGCTCGATCCCTCCATCATGGGGCTCGGTCCGGTATTGTCGGCGACCGCGCTTCTCAAGCGCAATAGTCTCACCTTGCAGGACGTCGAAACCTGGGAATTGAACGAGGCCTTTGCGACGCAGGTGCTCGGTTGTCTCGCCGCCTGGAATGACGAAAAATTCTGCCGCGAGATTTTGGGCCTCGACCGCGCCGCCGGGCAGATCGACCACGCGAAACTCAACATCGACGGCGGCGCGATCAGCCTCGGCCATCCCGTCGGCACCTCTGGCAATCGGATCGTGCTGCATCTTGTCAATGCGATGAAGCGGCTCGGCGCCAGGCGTGGCGTCGCCACCGAATGTATCGGCGGCGGGCTGGGCGGCGCGATGTTGATAGAGACGGTGTGATCATGGATTCGAGGATCATGGACGTTCTCGCCGACCGCGTGCTCGCGCTTGGCCCGAAGCCTGAGCCGGGTGGACCCTATCGCCATTTCAAGCTCACGCGTGATGGCGACGGCGTCGCCTGGCTGTTGTTCGATCGCGACGGCGCCAGCGCCAACACGCTGTCCGCCGAAGTCATCGAGGAACTCGACAAGGTTCTGGCCGCGCTCGAAACCGAGCGGCCGGCAGGCCTGGTGATCCGTTCCGCGAAAAAATCCGGATTCATCGCCGGCGCCGACGTCAACGAATTCCGCGGCGCCAGCGATTCTGGCCCGGCCGAGACGGCGATCGGCCGCGCGCATGCGGTGATCGATCGGCTCGAGGCGATGCGCGTTCCGAGCGTCGCGGTGATTCACGGCTTCTGCCTCGGCGGCGGCCTTGAAGTCGCGCTCGCCTGCCAGTCGCGCATCGCGATCGACGGTGCACGCTTCGGCTTCCCGGAAGTGATGCTCGGCCTGCATCCGGGCCTCGGCGGCCCCGCGCGCTTCACGCAACTGATCAATCCGGTGCAGGCGATGACGTTGATGCTCACGGGGCGGACCATCGACGCGCGGCGCGCCAAGGCGCTCGGGCTGGTCGATGCCGTGACCCAGGAGCGCCATGTCCTCAACGCCGCAAAGGACGCGATCTTCGGCCGGCTCGCCCGCGCACGCCCCGGGCTCGTGAACAACATCCTCAATGCCGGCCCGGTGCGGGGATTTCTGGCGTCGCGGATGCGCCGCGAGGCGGACAAAGCCGCGCCGCATGAACATTACCCCGCGCCTTACGCGCTGATCGACCTCTGGGAAAAGCACGGCGGCGACAAGCCTGCGATGCTGAGGGCCGAAAAAATCTCGTTCGGAAAACTAGTGGTGACGCCGACGGCGCAGAACCTGATCCGCGTGTTCTTCCTGCGCGAGCAGATGAAGAAGCTCGCTGGCGGCGGCAACAGGATCGGGCATGTGCACGTCATCGGCGCCGGCGCCATGGGAGGCGACATCGCCGCCTGGTGCGCCAATCAGGGCATGCGCGTCACGCTTGCCGACATGAAGGCGGAGCCGATCGCGGGCGCGATGAAGCGCGCCGCTGAGTTGTTCGGCAAGATCATCCGCAAACCGACCGATGTCCGCGATGCGCTGGACCGGCTGATCCCGGACATGGAAGGCGAGGGCGTGCGCAACGCCGATCTGATCATCGAGGCGGTGCCGGAAAAGCTGGAACTGAAGCAGAAGGTCTATGCCTTGCTCGAGCCGAAGATGAAATCCGGCGCGATCCTCGCCACCAACACTTCGAGCATTCCGTTGCAGGATTTGCGCACCGGCGTGCAAAAGCCGGAGCGGCTGTTGGGCTTGCATTTCTTCAATCCGGTGTCGCGGCTGCAGCTGGTCGAGGTGGTCAGTCATGACAGCAACGATCCGCAACTGTTGAAGGAGGCGCTCGCCTTTGTCGGCGCCATCGACCGATTGCCGTTGCCGGTCAAGAGTTCGCCGGGCTTTCTCGTCAACCGCGCGCTGACGCCTTACATGCTCGAAGCGATGGTGCTGCTCGACGAGAAGATCGACAAACGCGTCATCGATGCGGCGGCGGAAAATTTCGGCATGCCGATGGGCCCCATTGAGCTCGCCGACCAGGTCGGCCTCGATATCTGCCTCGACGTCGGTGACATGCTGCGCTCGAAATTCGGCGATGCTCTCCCGCCAACGCCCGCCTGGTTGCGCGAAAAGGTTGCGAACGGCGAGCTCGGCCGCAAGACCGGAAAGGGGTTTTACGTTTGGCGCGACGGCAAGCCTGACAAGACGCCGGGCCCGGCTTCGACGCCGCCATCGCCGGAAATGACTGACCGGCTGATCCTGCCGATGTCGAATGTCTGTGTCGCGTGCTTGCGCGAAGGCATCGTCGACAACGCCGATTTGGTCGACGGCGCCATGATCTTCGGCACCGGTTACGCGCCGTTTCGCGGCGGCCCGCTGAATTACGCGCGCACCCGCGGGGCTGACAATGTGGTGTCAGCGTTGCGGGCGCTGGCGGAAAAATTCGGCGGCCGGTTCACGCCCGATGCCGGCTGGGAGAATTTCAAGTGACAGACACGACCGATGCGCATGTGCACGCCCCGCTGAATACCGAGACCGAGCCGTGCGGCGATCTCTGCATCCGCACCCTGGCGATGCCGGCCGACACCAACGCCAACGGCGACATTTTCGGCGGCTGGCTCTTGAGTCAGATGGATATCGGCGGCGGCGTGTTCGCCTCCAAGATCGCGAAATCGCGCACGGTGACGGTGGCGATCGAGGCGATGAATTTCAGGAAGCCCGTGTTCGTCGGCGATCTGGTTTCCGTGCACGCCAACCTGGTGCGGATCGGGAAGACTTCGATCACGGTCCACCTCGAGGCCTGGGTGCTGCGGCGCAAGGAGATGCGGTCGATCCTGGTGACCGACGGCAATTTCACCTATGTCTCGATCGACGATCGGGGCCGCCCGCAGGCGATCAAGCCGGATCAGCCGCCGATGACGGCGTGAGCGCAACCGAATTTCACGGTGCCACCCGCTCAAGGCTTACGTTGCACATGCCGTCGCAGCCGATCGCTTTTGATGCAGGCGGGGTCAGATCAATCTCGCGTCGCGGCCAAAATCGGCGGTTCGGTCCCTTGTCTGCCACGGTACAGATCACGGATTTGCCGTTGGCAACATTGGTGACGCGAAGTCGCTGGCCAAGCGGTTCAAGCATGTGGGCGCAGACCAGGTCGCGATAGGGATGCAGCCGCTTGCCGTCGGACGCGACGGTGTCGTCGAACTCCGAGGCGAGCCCGCCATAGGGCGGCGGCTTGATGCGCGTGAGCCAGAGGTCCTCGAATGTACCCGCCGCGGAGGCACCCTGGCTGGCTGCAAACAGGGGCAGCGCCGAAAGCATGAACACAACACGGATACTCATGCTGGCGATTGTGAGTTCCGCTTATTGGCGAGATCGTGGCCGCTCGACGCCCATTTTCCGGCTGCCGCGAGGAGATCCGCGGCGCAATCGCGGTAGGCAAATGCGCACGGCGGAGCGCTGGCAGCCGGGCCGCCGTCTGAGATTCCCTGCGCACGTTTTTGCCGATACCGCAGCGCAAAATGAACTTTGTGGTCCAAGCGTCGTTATCGATGCCTCCTTCTTCACCAAGAGAACGCGAATTTCTGGTAAGCTTGCGGTTCTCGACGGCCTTTTCGGCGAGGAAATCACATGAACTGGATCTATTGGGACACAGCATGGTCGCTGTTCTTCAGCCTCGTTTGGTTCATGACCATCACGCACTATCACGAGGCGCAGATTGCGGACGCGCATTTGCGCGATGAAGCCTTCGGCGGCTGAATGATGCTGCTACGTCACTGAACGGGATCTGGCCGAAGCAACACCAGACACCCGAAGATGCTCTGTTGTGTCTATGCCAACTGCGAAATAAAGGCCTCGAGCCGGGTTGCAAAATAGATCGGGGTCTCCTGCATCGGATAGTGGCCCGAGTTGCCGATCTTCTCGATCAGGGCATGCGGATAGAGTCCGGGATAGACAGCGCGCACCAAGTCTTCGCTGATGCCATTGTCGAACTCGCCGTACAGCACGAGCATCGCCGCCTTGACCTTATGGGCATCGGCCGCAAAGTCATCCCTGATGAAGGAGCGCATATAGCTCTTGAAGGCTTCCAGCTTCGCCGTGTCGCGCGCCCGCCGCAGCATCAATTCCAGCCATGCCTTGGAAACGCGGTTGCCCACGGAGTCGCCCATCAGCGCCATCGCGGTTGCGTCCTGCTCGCAGGCTGCCGCAAAAAAATCCGAACACCGCGTCATCGAACGGCAAGGCCGAAGCTGGCACCGGGGTGACTGCTACGACCGAGCGAACGCGCGCGGGCGCGTCCATCGCCACCTTCTGCGCAGCCTTGCCTCCCATGGAGTGGCCTGCGACATGAAACTCGTGCCATCCGAGCGCGTCGGCGAGCGCAATCGCATCGGCGGCTACTTCGCCGATGGTGTAGGCGCCGGAAACATCGCGGGAGTTGCCGTAACCGCGGATATCGATGAAGGCGTAGGTGTAGCGCGTGGTATCGAGGCAATCGAAGATCGGCGTGAACACACGGTGATCCCAGAACCAGCCATGTATGACCACGACCTTTGTCGGGCCGTTGCCGATTGCTTTATGCCAAACCATGTTTCTCCCCTGTCGTCGCTGACGTGTGCTCTATGGTTTGTTTGAGCATCACCTCCGCGCAAACGCGTTTCGCGTTTGTCGCAGGGAAAACCGGTGCCCACTTTTCCGGACCATGCTCTATTTCTTGTCGGCCGCCGCAAAAACTTCCCGGCAGGCCGCCACTCCATTGATCGCTGCAGCAACTCCGACATAGGGCACGAGCTGCATCATGATCTCGACGAGCTCCTCCCGCGTCACGCCGCAGCGGAGCGCGCCGCCAATGTGGGTTTTGAGCTGCGGCGCCGCGGTCCCGAGCGTCGCCAGCGCCGCCACCGTGACGATCTGGCGCGTGCGCGAGTCAAGCGCGGGACTCTGGTAGATTTCTCCATAGATGGTCTCGAGCACATAGGTCGCGAGCTGGGGCGCCACATCGCCCAGCGATCGATCAACCTGGTCCGGCGTTTGGCCAAGGATCTCGCCGAGCTTTTGTGCGCCGCGCTGGCGGCGCTCCAGGTCTGACTGCATCGTGGCTTCCTTCTCTCTCCGGCCGCGCTAAAGTGGGCTTGCAGCCGGTTTGGCCTCAGGCGAGAACTCCTTCATGCTGTAGGGCCGACTTTGCGAAGCGTCAACCGAGCAAGGTTTGGCAAAACATGGCGCATCGGAGGAAATATGTTGGGCCACCGCTTCAGGATATTTGCGCTTTGCGCAGGCGTCGCAGTGATGTCGATTGCCGGCGCAGCCGCCGCCACGGCGCAAGCCTACCCCACGCAACCGATCAAGGTTCTGATTGGATTTGGCCCCGGCTCAGCCGCGGACATCCTGGCTCGGCTTGTCGGCAAGCAAATGGAGGTCAGTCTCGGCCAACCGATCGTGGTCGAAAACCGCCCCGGCAACAGCAGCATGATCGCGGCGGAAACCGTCGCGCGCGCGCCCGCCGACGGATACACGCTGTTCATGGCGACCATCGCCAACACGCTCAATCCGGCGGAGACGAAATCCAATTTCAATTTAGGAAAGGAGATGGCGCCGATCACCCTGCTTGGCACCGTCCCGAACGTGCTGGTGGCGCATCCCTCGGTGCCGGCCAGCAATCTGCAGGAGTTGGTCGCGCTCGCAAAGAGCAAGCCCGAAACATTGACGTTCGGCTCCTCCGGCTATGCGACGGCGAGTTACATGGCGGCCGAGCTGTTCAACGCCAAAGCAGGCACCAAGATTGTCACGGTCCCTTATCAGGGCGGCAGCAATCAGGCCGTCTCTGACCTGCTCTCAGGCCGCATCACGCTGATGTTCAACGTGGCGGCGACGCTGGCTCCGCATGTCGAGGCCGGCAAGCTGAAAGCGTTCGCCGTGGCCCAGGCAAAGCGCGCATCGATCATGCCGGATGTTCCGACGCTCGCTGAGGCAGGAATGAGCGGCTATGACGCCGGAATCTGGATCGGGCTGCTCGCGCCCGCGGGAACGCCACCTGCGATCATCGAGAAGCTCTCGGCGGCCGCGAACGACGCGTTGAATACCGAGGCGGTTCGTACCGCGCTGAAGCTGCAGGGCACCGATCCGGTTGGCGGCACGCCAAAGGAATTTGCCGACTTCATCCGCGCCGATATCGAAAAGTGGAGCGCGGCTCTCGCATCGTCCGGCGCCGGGAAGTGAGTCCTGGAAGTGCGCGCGTGATCGACTATCGCCCGGCCCAATGCACGAAGCGGCGCTCGATGACAAGGAACAAGAGGTTGAGCGTGTAGCCGAGCGCGCCGGCTGCAAAGATCGCCGCATACATGCCCGGCATGTCGAACAGCTGCTGGGCCTCGAACACGCGCTGGCCTAGCCCATCCGTCGAGCCGATGAACATCTCGGCGACGACGATAATGACAAGCGCCAATGAGACGCCGTTGCGCAGGCCGACGAAGGTCTGCGGCAGCGACTCCTTTAGCATGACGTCGAACAGGACGCGGGAGCGCGAGGCGCCCATCACCTTGGCGGCGAGCAGGCGGGTTTTTCGCGCGTTCATCACGCCGTAGGCGACATTGAACAGGATCACCAAGGCGGCCCCGAAAGCCGCAACCGAAATCTTGGTCCGATCGCCGACACCGAACAGCACGAGAAACAGTGGAAACATCGCGGACGCCGGCGTCGAACGGAAAAAGTCGATCAGAAATTCCACCGAGCGGTAGACCTTTTCCGAGGAGCCCAGCAGGATTCCGAGCGGGATCGCGATGACAGCGGCAATCGCCGTCGAGGACACCGTTCGCGCCACCGTCTTGAGGAAATCGGCGCCAAGCTTGCCGCCGATCATGCCCTGCCAAAGTGTGTGGAACGTCGACAGCGGCGAGGGCAGCAACACCGGATCGACCAATTTCAGCCCGTTCACGATCGCCCATATCCCAAGCAGGATGGCGACCCCGACCAGCGGCAGCAGCGCTCTGGATTTCATCATGCGCGCTTCACCTCGCGCTGAAACAGCTTCAGGCAATGGGCCTTGGTGGCGATAAAGCCCGGCTCCGACAGGGTCTTGTCGGTGCGCGGCCGTGGCGCGTCGTAGGATACGAATTCGACCACGCGCGCCGGGTGGCGCGACAGCAGCAGCACATAGTCCGACAGGTACACCGCTTCCTCAAGGTCGTGCGACACCAACACCATCGTTGTTGAGGTCTCGATGAAGACGCGCTGCAATTGGTCGCGCATGAACAGCGTCATCTCGTAGTCAAGCGCGGAGAACGGCTCGTCGAGGAACAGCATCTCCGGCTCGACGATCAGCGCCCGCATGATCGAGACCAGCTGTTGCTGGCCTCCGGACAGATAGTAGGGGTAAAGCGCGAGGTCGATCTTGACGCCGAGACGCTCGATCAGCCGTTCGACGCGCGCCTTGCGCTGCGGCTTGCTCACGCCCATCAGCTTCAGCGGATAGGCGATGTTGTCGAACGCCGGCAGCCAGGGAAACAAGGCCTCGCGATAATTCTGGAACACGTAACCGAACTTGACGCGGCTCAAGGGGCGGCCGTCGAACAGCACCTCGCCGGCATCCGGCGGGACGAGGCCGGCGATCATGTTGATCAGGGTGCTCTTGCCGCATCCGTTGGGGCCGAACACCGAAATCAGCTTGCCGCGCGGAATGTCGAAGTCGAAATGATCGTAGATCGTCGCATCCGTGTAGCGCTTGCAAAGCCCGCGGATCGTAACGTGCGGCGCCGTCCGATGCGAATAGTCGAAGCCATCGGCGGGCTTGGCCGCTGTCCTCGGCGCAGGCCTCGTCATGCAGCCCTCAAAACTTCTGGAGGAATTTGCTCACGTCGACCTTTTCCGGAACGACGCCGATCGAGTTGCCGAAATCCGCGAACGCCTGCAGATCGCCGAGCTGCTCCTTGTTCATGTCGCCCGTCATGACGTAGCCGAGCATCGAGACCATATCGACCACGTTGTCTGGGGTGAACGTATTCTTGGCGAGATATTTTCGCGCTTCTTCCGGGTTGGCATTGATGAAGGCGATGGCCTTTGCCCAGGCGGCGGCAAAACGCTTCGCCACGTCCGGGCGCTTGGCGATGAAGTCCGAGGTCATCGCGCAGCCCGCGGCATAGGCGTTGGCGGTGTCACTGCCCAGAACATACTTCGAGATCACGCCGGCCTCCAGCGAGCGCGCGACGCCGGCCTTGATCATCATCGAGGCGTTGGGCTCCAGCGTGTAGCCGCCGTCGAAGGTGCCGGCCGTCATCGCATTGATGTGCTGGCCCATGTCGAGCTGATCGATGGTGTAGTCGCCTTCCTTGAGGCCGTTCTTGGCGAGAATGGCTTTCGCGGTATTGAGATTGGCAGGTCCCGGCGCCGAGAGCAGTTTGGCGCCCTTCAACTCGGCGATCGAGTTGGCGGGAAAGCCGGTGCGGACGACGAACTGCTCCATCTTCCAGACCTTGGTCTGGCTGTTGAGCGCAATATACATGGCGACGCCCGGCTTCTTGACATTGGCATTGAGCCCTTCGAGCGTCACCAGCACCGCGGACACTTCGATCTGGTTGGTCATCATGGCCGCGACATTGGGCGGTCCACCCATCAGCTTGGTCATCTCGGGCTCGATGTTCTCTTCCTTGAAAAATCCCCGCTCCAGCGCGACGAAATAGGGCAGCGAAGAACTCACCGGGAACACGCCGACACTGACTTTGTCCTGGACCTTCTCCTGAGCCCGGGATGGCGCGGGCAGGGCTGCAAGGCTGGTCAGCAGAACCAGGGCAGCTGTCGTCTTAGTCATCCATTTCATGCCAAATCCTCTCGATATTTTCCAAGGGAGTAGCAAGAAATGTGCCGAGGGGCGGGCGGGCTAACCGCAATTGGAGCGCAGCCATCATCTCAGCCATGCCTGCAGCCTTGTATGCCTGCAGCCTTGCAGCCGCGCCGCTTTATCGCGCGCCCGCGTGCGCCCTCCGTCGGATCTCATCAGACGTTGCGGTCGACCGCGTCTTGGTCCGCCGGCCGAACTTCGCAAACATTGGACCTGTGAGACGGCGTGCCACTGACCGGATCGCGAACGGTCGCGTCGACTGTCAGGTTGAAATTCGTGCCGTGCGGATGGAACGGATTGGAATCGGCAATTCCCAACTCGTCGCAACCTTGCCACCAGCCATGCTCACCGACGACAACGCGTGGATCGAGCTTTTCGCGGAACCGCGCCCTGGCTCGCATGCCGCCGGCCGGCGTGCGCACGTCGACCCAATCGCCATCTTTGATGCCGCGTGCCGCGGCCGTCGCAGGATTGAGTTCGATCTCCGGATGCAACGCACGCTTGCGCAGGCTTGTTAGGGCGCGATGCTGGGTCTGGCAGAACAGGCTGGGCTTAGCGCATGTCAAGATCAACGGGAAGGAGGCCGCGAGGTCAGGACGAGCGACCGGTCCGATTGGCGGTTCGACAAAGTCCGGCATGGCCGAATAACCGTGATCAAGGAAGGTCTCCGACCAGAATTCGATTTTTCGCGATGGCGTCGGGAAGCCGCGTGGGTTTCCTCGGTCGTCGCGCGCGGCATGCTTGACGTGCCGCGTGGTCAGAGGCTTTGTTACTCCAGCAGGCTCCGCTCGAAGCTGATCCAGGGTAATGCCGCTCGGAGCGAGCTGTTGCCGGTAAGCGGCATCAACGTCGCCATTCCAGAACTGCTCGCCAAGTCCGAGACGCGTAGCGAGGCCGAGGACGACGTCGGTGTCGGACCGTGCCTCGCCGGGCGGGGCAACGATCGTCTGCCGAAGCTGGACGCGCGATTGCGCTGCTGCGCTGATCTCGAATCCGAGCTTGAGCGCTTCGCGTTCGAAGCAGGACGCCACCGGCAGCACGATATCGGCGAGCGCCGCCGTCGGCGTCATGAACAGATCGGCGTGGGCATAGAAATCGAGTGCGGCCAGCGCGGCGCGTCCGCGAACTGGATCGCCTTGAGCGAGCAGCAGATTGGATCCAAACCCGATAAGGCCTCGGACGGGATAGGGCACTCCTTCCAGAACGGCCCGGTAGAAATCCCCGGTAGAGACGTGATGCCAGCGCGCAGGTCCGAGCGGACGTTCGGCAAAACCGATGGCGGGAGCAAGCCGTTTGGCCGCGGGCAAGTCTTCTCCGGTGATCGAGCCGGCGGCCACGGAGGGGAACAGCACATTGCCGCCGGCCGCGTCGAAACTGCCGGTCAATGCATAGAGCATTGCCATCGCCCGTGCGGTCTCCGTGCTGTTGGCGTGATGCTCGTGCCCACTCCAGGCATAGTAAGAGACCGGCCGAGCGTGCCAGATCGTGCGTGCAGCTTGCTCCAATTGGCCGGGAGGAATCCAGCATGTCGCTTCGATCACTTCGGGCGAATATTTCTGGCACAGCGCCGCATAGCGATCGAGACAGGCCGGCAGCGGATTGCACCGTCTTTGGTTGCGACCGTGTATTCGCCTCGCAGCGCAAGGTGCTCGGCTGGCTCCTCGTAGTGGCCGCCGGCCGGGTCGTAATTGACGGTACGATTAGCCTGCAAATCCCAGGCAACCAGTCGTCCCGAGCCGCCGCCAGACGCCAGGTCTTCGGCCTTCAGCAATCGGCCGGTATCGGAGCGCACCAGAAGAGGTCCGTTGCTCCACGCGCGGACGAACTCCTGATCGTACCAGCCGCGCTCGATCATGATGTTGGCAAGACCCAGCGCGAGCGCGCCGTCGGTTCCTGGACGCACGCGCAGCCAGACATCGGCCTTATTGGCAAGCCCGACATGGCGCGGATCAATCACGATCAGCTTCATTCCACGTTTCAGGCCTGCAACCGTCGCGGTCGCATGCGTAATGCGCGAAAACGAGGGATTATAGCCCCACAGGATCAGGCAGCCGGTCTCGGCAATGTCTGCCATCGCGCCGCCGGCGCTTCCGGTCGCAACGCTGCCGACGCCGAAGACATAGCGCGTCGCAAAGCCGCGACCCCAACCGCAGAGGTCGAGCGCGGAGACCATATTTGGCGTACCGAAAGCATTCATCAGTCGCACAACGAAGGCAGCGGAATCCGCGATGGCGGTCGTTGAAGGGGACGATTGACTGAAGGCGACCGCCTCCGGCCCATGCTGCTCGGCAATCCGCCACATGGCGGCGGCGGTCAGGTCGAGCGCCGCTTCCCATGAAATTTCTTCCCAGCCGGGATCGGGATCGCCTTTCGGCCGTGTTCGGCGTAGCGGCCGCTTGAGCCGATCCTTGTGATAGACCAGTTCCGGTGCCGCTCGGCCCTTGGCACAGATTGCCGCACCCGTAGGATGCGTCGGATCAGGGTCCAGCCGCGTGAAGCGGCCATCCGTGATGGTCGCGACGGTACCGCAGCGGGCGATGCAAAGACTGCAGTACCCTTGCACCTGACGTACGCTCGGGATCTCTGTTGGCATGCACAAACTACCTCGCGGCGATGGATGTTGCATGGGGCGGGATCGCGCCCGCCGCATCGGGCTCATGTTAAAGGCAAGCAGCCCGCATCAGACTAGCTGCGCCGGCTGCTTTTGACAGCGCCGAATTTTCGATCGGCCGCGTTGACCCCGCCGCAGAACCGCCGCACCATGCGAGGCGTCTCTGATCCGAGGTGCTCTCGTGGCCGGACTATCCAACCGCCAGACCGAAATCCTCAACATCGCGCGCGCCTCCGGCCGGGTGATGGTGGAGGACCTTGCCCGGCGCTTCGAAGTCTCGGCGCAGACCATCCGCAAGGACCTCAACGATCTCTGCGAGCAGCGCTCGCTGACGCGGATCCATGGCGGCGCCATCATCGCCTCCGGCGTCGGGGACCTCGCCTATGAAGCACGACGGTTTGTCGCGGCCGAAGAGAAGAAAGCGATTGGAGCCGCGGCGGCGGCGCTGATCCCCAACGGCTGCTCGCTGTTCATCAACATCGGCACCACCACGGAAGAAGTCGCAAGCGCGCTGACCTCGCATCAGGACCTGCTCGTCATCACCAACAACCTCAATGTGGCGATGCTGCTTTATAGATACCCGCGCATCGAGGTGATCGTCGCCGGTGGCGCGGTGCGCCGCGCCGACGGCGCGGTGGTCGGCTCGACCGCGACCCATCTGATCGGCCAGTTCAAGGTCGATTACGCCATCATCGGTGCGTCGGCGATCGACGAGGAGGGTGCGCTTTTGGACTTCGACTATCGCGAAGTGCAGGCGGCGCAAGCCATCATCGCTAATGCCCGCAGCGTCATGCTGGTCGCCGATTCGACCAAACTGCGCCGCAGCGCGCCGGTCCGCATCGCCCATCTCAGCCAGATCCAGACTTTTGTCACCGACGCCGCGCTGCCGGCGGGGCTTGCCAACATCTGTCACACCCGTGGCATCGAGGTGATCGAGGCGATGCCGAAGCCCGCCGTCGATATTGACGAGGGCGCCACGGAGACCGCTTCCGAACCGGTGCCGAACGTCACCCGGCTGCGCTAAGCCCGTCATATACGCGCAACGACAGCCTCGTGATTTTCCTTGTTGAAGCTATGACCGATTGGTGACCGGGCGTTCTCCAACTGCTGCCCAGCAGCGGCGCGGAATAAAGCAGCCGTTGCACGGGTCTCCCCAGAGCGGACTTCGTACCGAGGCTCTGGAGCAGATTGGCATGACGAAAAATTTAGGTCCCGTGACGGGAATAGCCATAAGGCCGGCGGCCGAAAGCGGGCGTTTCGATCAAACAAGCATTGCTCTGCACTCGCTTACAGTGCTCCTGCTCATCGGTCAGTTTACCAGCGCGTGGTTACGCGACGCCGTCGGTCACGAGAGCAGTCATGCGGTTGCTATTCTGGCCACCCACCGAGCGATGGGCCTGTTGACATGGATCATCGGGTTGCTGCGTCTGGTTTGGCGGCACAATTTCGCCTATTTGCCGCCGTTCCCGGAGAGCATGCCGAAACTGCAACAGTCGATCGCAAAGGCCAATGAATACGGCCTTTATGCCCTGATTTTCCTGCAGCCGATGACCGGTCTCGCCGGGGTCCTCTTTCACGGCATGTCCTTTGAATTATTCATCTGGCAAGTGCCGGCGCTGTTGGAGCCGAACCCGGCAATACGCGGACTGTTCGTGGCCGCTCACGGGTTCGGCGCCAAGGCGCTGCTCGCCCTGGTCGGCCTGCACGCGGGCGCCGCGCTTTTCCACCGTCTGGTTTTGCGCGATGGCGTGCTGCAACGGATGTGGCCATGGAACTAACCGCTCGCGAAGTGGAATAGAATAGCCCTCTAACTGTCTTGTGGGTGTGCGGGGCGTAGTCACATTAAAGGAGCGACCATGACTTCAAGATCATTTACCACCACCTTGGCTATTGTTTGCCTGTTCAACGTGCTTGCCGTTGCCGCACCGGCGGCATACGCCGACGATCGGGAGATCGCGCAGGCTTTGCGCGCGGGCGATCTTGTCGTCGTGGTCCGACACGGCGCCACTTTCGCCGATCAGGCCGACACCGATCCGCTCAACTTCGACAACATTGCGGCTCAACGCAATCTCAACGACAAGGGCAAGGCGTTGGCGAAGGCGTTTGGCGATGCGCTTCGTCAGGCGCAGATACCGGTCGGCAAGGTCTACACCAGCAAATACAACCGGGCCTATGAAACCGCCGTGATCGCCGGTTTCAAGGACATCGAGAAGACGACGGATCTGACCGAGGGGGGCCTGATCGTGTCGCCGAACGAGAACAACCGCCGCGCCGAGGCCTTTCGAAAGATGCTTGCCACCGCGCCGAAACCCCACACCGACACGATACTCATCACGCATCAGCCGAACATTGTCGCAGCACTCGGCAAGGACTGGTTCGACGTGAAAGAAGGCGAAGCCTCGATCTTCCGCCCCGCGGATGGCAGCTATAAGCTCCTCGCTCGCGTACAGATGGATGAATGGCCGCGTATCGCAGCGGCGAAATAAGTGGTCGCGGCGCCGGCCGGCTGCTTTAGCACCATCGTGCTCATTCCAGCCGGTTCAGCCGGGTCAGCGAACGCCCGCCTGAGCGCCGGCGCCGCTGTTTTTCGCGATTGCCGCACCCCGTCATGCTGCACCACTGCCGGCGCTGGCCCTTGCTGGTGTCGAGGTAGTAGACGTCGCAGTCGAACGCCAGACAGTTTCGAATTCTCTTGCGCTCTTCGTCGACCAGCAAGCGTTCGATCGCTAACGCGCAGGCATGGAGCGGAATGTCGGCTGACGGTGAGGGGAGCCAGCGACGGCGGGCCAGTCCGGGCGATGCTGACGTCTCCAGCACCTGGGCAGCATGTGCCGCCTTAATCGCGGCGGATAGCGCGCTCAGGTCGGACTGCCGCGCCCGCCGTCCTGAATTTGCAGCGGCCAGGATGTCGTGAAGATGCTCGCGAAGCTTGCGAGCGCGTTTGACGATTTGGGAGCCGGAGCGGCCGTCGGGCCGCAGCAGGCGCCTGGCGGTCCGGCGATCGATAAGTCCCGCCAATTCGGCGAACTGCACCAGGTCCGGATACGTCGCCAGCCTCTCGATCGATGCCTGTGAGGGCCGCTCGTCCAGCGTGTTCACCAGATCCAGCGCCGGATGACCCCCGTTCCACTCGAATCGATCAGCGCGGTCACTCATCCGTCCTTGCCTCCTGCCGTGTTCGACATAACCCTTAAAATAGTCTAAAGGGGTTATATCCGCCATTGTGTTTTCTGAAAGTCGATGATGACCGGTCTGACCGTCGGCGGGCGCACGCCTGCAGATTACGTTGGCGGTGCGCTCTATGGCCTTGCGGCCGTCAGCATCTGGTCCGGATGGATTGTCATGGCGCGGCTTGGCCTGCGGACAAGCCTCACGCCATGGGACATCGCCGCACTCCGCTTCGGCGTCGCCGGTGTGCTGTTGCTGCCGTACCTTCTCAATAAGGGTCTCGCGCTCAAACGTATCGGCTGGATCGGACTGGCAGCGATCGTTCTTGGGGGTGGCGCTCCCGTCCTGCTCGCGAATGCCGGCCTGCAGTTCGCCCCTGCGGCACATGCCGGAGCCCTCTTTCCCGGGGTGATGCCGCTTGCGGTCGCGATCCTCGCCGCTTTCGTCCTGCGCGAGCCGTTCACCGGCGCGAAAAGAATTGGCTTCGTCCTGATTCTGCTTGGCGTCCTTGGCATCGCTTGGGAAGCGTTCGACGCAACCAGTTCCGTGCCGACGATCGGACACGCATTGTTTCTGGGTTCAGCCCTGGCCTGGGCCTGTTACACGGTCGCGATGCGTGGCGCACGGCTCGATGGTCTGCACGCCGCGGCCATTGCCGCCGTCGGGGCGTTGATCTTGTACATGCCTCTCTATCTGTTGACGGCGGGTGTGACTTTGATCAAAGCCCCATGGGGTGATCTGGCGCTTCAAGCATTCGTCCAGGGGCTCCTGACCGCAATCGTGTCGCTTGTCCTCTACGGGCGCGCGGTCAGCATCCTCGGCGCTTCAAGCGGTGCTGCCTTCGCCGCCCTGTCCCCGGCAATGACGGCTATCATGGCGATCCCGATCCTCGGTGAATGGCCGAGGCCGATGGATTGGATCGCAATCGCTGCGATCTCGCTGGGCGTCTACATCGTAAGCGGCGGACCCCTGCAGCAGCGGCCCCTGCCGTGGCGGCGAAATTGAATTGGACCGGTCTATGACGAAGGTTGTCTGCATTCCCCATTGCTTTCGTATTCGGTTGTGATTTACTCAAAATCGAAAGCCAAATCGCCAAAATGAACGGGCGAACGCCGGGGAAGCGCCTTTGGATCGGATTTTCGACCTCGCGATTATCGGGGGCGGCATCAACGGCTGCGGCATCGCGCGCGACGCCGCAGGCCGGGGCAATTCTGTTTTCCTCTGTGAAATGAACGATTTGGCGAGCGGGACGTCGTCCTGGTCGACCAAGCTCGTGCATGGCGGCTTGCGCTATCTCGAATATTACGAATTCCGCCTGGTGCGCGAGGCGCTAATCGAGCGCGAAATCCTCTGGCAGATCGCGCCCCATATCATTCGCCCGCTTCGGTTCGTATTGCCGCATCACGCCGGCCTGCGTCCGGCCTGGCTGTTGCGGCTCGGGCTGTTTCTCTACGACCATATCGGCGGCCGCCATCTGCTCCCCGCCACGCGATCGGTCGATCTTTCGCGCGACGAGGTCGGCAAGCCGCTGGTGGCGAACCGCTACACCAAAGGGTTTGAATATTCCGACTGCTTCGTCGATGACGCCCGGCTGGTGGTGCTGACCGCGCGCGACGCCGCCGATCGCGGCGCCGAAATCCACACGCGGACACGCGCGGGCGAGATCCGGCAGAAGGACGGCATCTGGCAGCTCACGGTCGAGAACACAGTCAGCGGCCTGCGCTCGACCATCCGGGCCCGCGCGCTCGTCAACGCCGGCGGACCATGGGTCGAAAAAGTGCTGTCGGCGGGCTCAGGCGTCAATGCACGCGCCAAGGTGCGGCTGGTGCAGGGTTCGCATATCGTGGTGCGCAAGCTCTATGACCACGACCGCGCCTACATGTTCCAGAACTCTGACGGCCGCATCGTGTTCGTGATTCCCTACCAGGATGATTTCACGCTGATCGGCACCACCGACCGCGACTACCATGGCGATCCCTCGAAGGTGAAAGCCACCAGCGAGGAGATCAAATATCTCTGCGAATCCGTGAGTGAGTACCTTGCCAAACCGGTGAGACCGCAGGACGTGGTCTGGACCTATGCCGGCGTTCGCCCGCTCTATGACGACGGCGCCAGCGAAGCCAAGGCCGCGACCCGCGATTACGTGTTCGAGCTCGATACGCCAGACGGCGCGCCGCTGTTGTCTATCTATGGCGGCAAGATCACGACCTACCGCCGGCTCGCCGAAGAGGCGCTGGAACGGCTGTCGCCTTATCTGCGCAGCGCGATAGCGCGCGAGGGCTGGACCGGAAAATCGCCGCTGCCCGGCGGCGACATCGACGTCTCGGCGGTTGCAGCACTATCGGCGGAACTCACGCGCAGCTATCCGTTCCTGACACCGGCCCATGCCAACCGGCTGGCGCATGCCTACGGCACCCGCGCCACAAAATGGCTCGGCAACGCCAAGTCAATCGCCGATCTCGGCCAGTCGTTTGGCGCCACCTTGACGGCGAACGAAGTCTCCTACCTGATGGCGTCGGAGTGGGCGTTGACCGCCGAGGACATCGTGTGGCGGCGCTCCAAACTGGGTCTGCGGATGTCGGCTACCGAAGTCGCCGCGCTCGACGACTGGATCGCCGCGCACAAATTGCCGCTTGAAGGTCCCTTGCTGGAAGCGGGAGGGCGGACATGACCGTTACGCTCGAACATGTCACGCGATCGGTCGACGGCATTCCGGCGATCCGCGACGTCTCGTTGACGCTGCAGGGCGGCACGCTCAACGTGCTGCTCGGCCCGACGCTATCGGGCAAGACCTCAATCATGCGGCTGTTCGCCGGCCTCGACAAGCCGACGACAGGCCGCGTGCTGGTCGACGGCAAGGACGTCACCGGCATCGACGTGCGGCGGCGATCGGTCGCGATGGTCTATCAACAGTTCATCAACTATCCCTCGCTGTCGGTCTACGAGAACATCGCCTCGCCGTTGCGGGTGCAGGGCAAGCCGCGCGCGGAAATCGATGAGCGCGTCGGCGAGGCGGCAAGACTGCTGCGGCTCGAGCCGTATCTCGAGCGCACGCCCTTGCAGTTGTCGGGCGGCCAGCAGCAGCGCACCGCGATCGCGCGCGCGTTGGTGAAAGGTGCGGACCTGGTGCTGCTCGACGAGCCGCTCGCCAATCTCGATTACAAATTGCGCGAGGAATTGCGCGCCGAACTGCCCCGCATCTTCGAGGCTTCCGGGGCGATCTTCGTCTATGCGACCACGGAGCCGTCCGAAGCGCTGTTGCTGGGCGGGCGAACCGTCTGCATGTGGGAGGGCGAGATCCTGCAGGCCGGCGAGACCTCAAATGTCTATCGCCACCCCAACACGTTGCGCGTAGCGCAGGTATTTTCAGATCCGCCGCTTAACGTCGTCGGAATCGAGAAGAAGAACGGCTCGGTCCAATATGCCGGCGGCGTCGAGGCGCCGGCCTCGGGACTCTATGCCGGCTTAAGCGATGGCCGTTATCGTGTCGGCTTTCGCGCGCACCAGTTGGAGCTCGCCAATGGCGTCGCCGGCCGCCACGCCTTTGCTGCCACCGTGACGGTGACCGAGATCACCGGCTCGGAGAGTTTCGTGCATCTCAACCGTGATGCGTCCAACTGGGTGGCCGTGCTGCATGGCGTGCACGAATTTCCGCCCGGACACGTGCTCGATGCGGTGCTCGACCCCAACAATGTCTTCGTGTTCGATGCGGCCGGCCGCGTGGTCGCCGCACCGGGCAAGGCGTTTTCGAGCGAAGTGCGTAGCGGTTCGCGTGAAGAAAACGCGTCAAAAAGTCCGAGCACGTGAGGGACATCCAGCATGGCCCGCATTGATCTCGTCGATCTAGCGCATTCCTACGGCGGCAACGCCGCCGCGCCGGAATCGTTTGCGCTCAAGCCGGTTACGATGACCTGGCGGCAAGGCGGCGCCTATGCGCTGCTCGGGCCGTCCGGCTGCGGCAAGACCACGCTGCTCAATCTGATCTCCGGCATCGTCACGCCCTCGCGCGGAAAAATCCTGTTCGACGGCGTCGATATCACGCCGCTGTCAACGCAAAAGCGCAATATCGCGCAAGTGTTCCAGTTCCCGGTGATCTACGACACGATGACGGTCGGGCAGAACCTGGCATTTCCGCTGAAAAATCGCGGCGTGCCGAAGGGCGAGATCGACGCGCGGGTCGCACAGATCGCGCGATTGCTCGACCTTGCGCCCGATCTCAACCGCAAGGCGACGCGGCTGACGGCGGACGCCAAGCAGAAGATATCGCTTGGCCGCGGGCTGGTGCGCTCCGATGTCGCCGCGGTGCTGTTCGACGAGCCGCTGACCGTGATCGATCCCGAACTGAAATGGCAATTGCGCTCCAAACTGAAAGCGCTGCATCGCGACCTTGATCTGACGATGATCTATGTCACCCACGACCAGACCGAGGCTCTGACGTTTGCCGACACGGTGGTGGTGATGCATGACGGCCGCGTCGTGCAGAGCGGCACGCCGGCCGAATTGTTCGAAAAGCCGGCGCATACGTTTGTCGGCTATTTCATCGGTTCGCCCGGCATGAACATCGTGCCTGCGCAGGTGAGGGGCCGTGAGGCGCGAATCGACGGTCATACGATTGCGCTGACACGGAGCTATGACGCGCTTCCGCCCGGCGCCAGGATCGAAGTCGGCGTGCGCCCGGAGTTCGTCGATGTCGCGCTACCGGCGCCCGATTTGCTGTCGGCCAATATCGAGCGGGTCGACGACCTCGGCCGCATCCGCTTTGCCCGTGTCCGCGTTGGCGACGCGAAATTTTCGGCGCGTGTGCCGCCGGGATTTTCAGTTCAAGGCGAGAGCGCCGGACTGAAGTTCGATCCTTCGCATGTTCATGTCTACGCCGACAGTCTCCTGGTCGAGGGAGCGGCGTAATGGACAAGACCATCAACCAGAAGGCCTGGTTCCTGGTGCTGCCGGTGTTCCTGGTGGTGGCGTTCTCGGCCGTGCTGCCGTTGATGACGGTCGTGAACTATTCGATGCAGGATACTTTCGGCAACAACCAGTTCTTCTGGAATGGCGTCGGCTGGTTCAAGGAATTGCTCGATCCCACGACCGATCTCGGCGGCCGGTTCCTGGCGTCGCTGTGGCGCAATCTGTTCTTCTCGGCGGTGATCCTTGCGATTGAAGTCCCGCTCGGAATCGTGGTCGCGCTGTCGATGCCGCGGCAGGGTTTTAGCGTCGCGGTGTGTCTCGTGATCCTGGCGCTGCCGCTGCTGATCCCGTGGAATGTGGTCGGGACCATCTGGCAGATCTTTGGGCGGCCCGACATTGGACTGTTGGGCTATGTGCTGAACAGCCTGGGCTTGAATTACAATTACGTTTCGAACGACCTTGATGCCTGGGCCACCGTCATCGTGATGGATGTCTGGCACTGGACCAGCCTGGTCGCACTGCTTTGTTATGCCGGGCTGAAATCGATCCCCGACGCCTATTACCAGGCAGCCCAGATCGACGGTGCGTCGCGCTGGGCGGTATTCAAGGCCATTCAGCTGCCCAAGATGAATCGCGTGCTGCTGATCGCCGTGCTGTTGCGGTTCATGGACAGTTTCATGATCTACACCGAGCCGTTCGTGGTGACCGGCGGCGGACCGGGCAACTCGACGACGTTCGTTTCCATCGAGCTCGTCAAGATCGCGCTCGGGCAATTTGACCTCGGCAAGGCCGCGGCACTCTCGCTCGTCTACAATTTGATCATCATCATCGTGTGCTGGATATTCTACACCGTCATGACCAATGCCGGCGTCGAGCGGCGGGTTGTGGTCGACAAGAAGGGAGTCAAATAATGCATTCGATTCCCGGCCGCCGCGTCATCCTCTCGCTGTTTCTGGCCTTCCTGCTGTTGCCGATCTATTGGCTCGTCAACATGAGCTTCAAGACCAACGGCGAGATCGTCTCGACCATGACGCTGTGGCCGCACCAGCCGACGATCGCCAATTACATGCGCATCTTCACCGACGAGAGCTGGTATTCCGGCTACATCAATTCGCTGAAATATGTCGTCATCAACACCATCATCTCGATTTCGGTGGCGCTGCCGGCGGCTTATGCGTTCTCGCGCTATCGCTTCCTCGGCGACAAGCATCTGTTCTTCTGGCTGCTGTCGAATCGGATGGCGCCGGCGGCGGTGTACGCGCTGCCGTTCTTCAATCTCTATTCGGCGATCAACCTGTTCGATACGCCCTGGGCGGTGGCGCTGGCGCACTGCATCTTCAATGTGCCCTTGGCGGTGTGGATCCTCGAAGGTTTTGTGTCCGGCGTGCCGCGCGAGATCGACGAGACCGCGTTTCTCGACGGCTATTCGTTCCCGCGGTTCTTCGTCAGGATCCTGGTGCCCTTGATCGCAAGCGGCATCGGCGTTGCCGCGTTCTTCTGTTTCATGTTCTCCTGGGTCGAACTGCTATTGGCGCGGACACTGACCTCGGTCGACGCCAAGCCGATTTCAGCCGTGATGACCCGCACGGTCTCCGCGGCCGGAATGGATTGGGGACTGCTGGCGGCAGCCGGCGTCCTGACCATCATCCCCGGGGCCTTGGTGATCTGGTTTGTCCGCAACTACATCGCGCGCGGTTTTGCGCTGGGCAGAGTCTAGGGGGGGCCATCATGGAAAACATCGCATGGATGGCCTGGACGCTGCCGACCGCGATCTTTTTCGTGCTGCTGGCCATGACGCTCGCGGTCATGACCTTGCTTGCGATTTATTATCCGGAAGCCGAGCGGGTGGGCGCTTTACGCATTCCGACGACGCGCGGCGACCGATTGTTCCTCTCGCTGATCATGACTGCCGTGATTCATCTGTTGTGGATCGGCCTTGTCGGCACCGACACGATCGCGACGCTGCCGATCGGGGAAGAAGGTTTTGAAATTTCGAGCCTATGGCTCGCTACCGTGATTTCGCTTGTTTCGGCCGTTGTCATTTTTCGCAACGTCTGAGCTAAGCGAAGACGAGCAGATCCGGGATCAACCCGGGCCTGGGTATATTTTGTCGCTGCAACGGAGGAAACCAACATGCGACACTTGGAGAGAAGCAAACGGCCCGTGAGCGGGACCCGCATTCTGATGATGACAAGCGCTGTCGCGCTGATGGCGGCCTCGGCCGCGATCACCGCCCCGGCATTTGCCGACGAAGCTGCGGCGAAAAAGTGGATCGACAGCGAATTTCAACCCTCGACGCTGTCCAAAGACGACCAGATGAAGGAAATGCAGTGGTTCATCAAGGCCGCTGCCCCTTTCAAGGGAATGGAGATCAACGCCGTCTCGGAAACGCTGACGGTGCACGAGTATGAATCGAAGACGCTGGCCAAGGCCTTCGAGGAAATCACCGGGATCAAGGTCAAGCACGACATCATCCAGGAAGGTGACGTCGTCGAGAAGATTCAGACCCAGATGCAGTCCGGCAAGAACGTCTATGACGGCTGGATCAACGACTCTGACTTCATCGGAACGCATTTCCGTTACGGTCAGGCCGTCGACCTGACCGACTACATGGCCGGCGAAGGCAAGGACGTCACCGATCCCCAGCTCGACGTCAACGACTTCATCGGCAAGTCGTTCACCACGGCGCCGAACGGCCACCTCTACCAGTTGCCCGACCAGCAGTTCGCGAACCTCTATTGGTTCCGCTACGATTGGTTCTCTAATCCCGATTACAAGGCCAAGTTCAAGGCCAAGTACGGCTACGACCTCGGCGTTCCCGTGAACTGGTCAGCCTATGAAGATATCGCTGATTTCTTCACCAACGACGTCAAGGAAGTCAACGGCACCAGAATCTACGGCCACATGGACTACGGCAAGAAGGACCCGTCACTGGGTTGGCGCTTCACCGACGCGTGGTTGTCGATGGCCGGCAACGGCGACAAGGGCCTCCCGAACGGTTTGCCGGTCGACGAATGGGGCATCCGCATGGAAGGCTGCCGTCCGGTCGGCTCAAGCGTCGAGCGCGGCGGTGACGTCAACGGTCCGGCGGCGGTCTATTCTATCGTCAAATATCTCGACTGGATGAAGAAATATGCCCCGCCGCAGGCGCAAGGCATGACCTTCTCCGAATCGGGACCAGTGCCGTCGCAAGGCAATATCGCCCAGCAGATCTTCTGGTACACGGCGTTTACCGCAGACATGGTGAAGCCGGGGCTACCGGTGATGAATGCGGACGGCACGCCGAAGTGGCGCATGGCGCCGTCGCCGCACGGCTCGTACTGGAAAGATGGCATGAAGCTCGGCTACCAGGACGTGGGCTCCGCGACCCTGCTCAAGTCCACGCCGGCCGATCGCCGCAAGGCAGCCTGGCTCTATCTGCAATTCATCGTCTCCAAGACGGTGTCCTTGAAGAAGAGCCATGTCGGTCTCACGTTCATTCGCGAGTCCGACATCTGGGACAAGTCGTTCACCGAGCGCGCGCCAAAACTCGGCGGGCTGATCGAGTTCTACCGCTCGCCGGCGCGCGTGCAGTGGACCCCGACCGGCAACAACGTGCCGGACTATCCGAAGCTTGCGCAATTGTGGTGGCAGAACATCGGTGATGCGTCGTCCGGTGCGAAGACGCCGCAGGCTGCGATGGATTCGCTTGCAGCAGCCCAAGACTCGGTGATGGAACGTCTGGAGAAGTCCGGTGTGCAGGGTGCCTGCGGACCGAAGATGAACAAGAAGGAGAAGGCGGAGTTCTGGTTCGCGAAGTCAGAAAAGGACGGCAACATCGCGCCCCAGCGCAAGCTCGCCAACGAAAAGCCGAAGGGCGAAACCGTCGACTACGACACGCTGATCAAGTCGTGGCCGGCCTCGCCGCCCAAGCGCGCCTCGAATTGACTGTCATCGTCCGGCTTGACCGGACGATCCAGTACGCTGCGGCTCTTCGAGAGCATCGCCGACGCCGGCGATTACTGGATGCCCAGCTTTCGCGGGGCATGACGGGAAAGCAGAAGGCCGGGAGCGATCCCGGCCTTTTTTTCGCCGTCATTGCGAGGAGTGAAACGCCGAAGCAATCCAGACTGTTTGCCTGGCACTGGATTGCTTCGCTTCGCTCGCAATGATGGCTATCATCAGCGCGGTGCCTGCCGCTTAAGGAGTCCACCCATGCGCATGATCTTCCGTTGCGATCCGGCGTTGTCGGATCATTTGCCGCGGCCGGTGCTGGCGCGAAGCGCGCTTCCCAATTGGCTGCGCGCCATGCCGGCGAAGGCGCGGTCGGAAATCCACGGACGGGACATCCGCACCGTGAAGCAATGCCCGCCCTTCGTCGACGCGATGGCCTATGGCGTTATGATCCTGCTGCCGTGCGACGTCACGGTGGATCGCGGCGCGTTTTCGTGGGACTGGAGGATTCCGGAGCCGGCGACATCGGGACATCCGCGCGCGCCCTTAAGCTTTCACGTCGCCGCGCAGTTCGCCGATGCGCCGTTCGCGAGGGACGGCCGGGCCGCGCTCAAATTCAACAGTTTCTGGACCATCGAGCTTGAGCCCGGCTGGTCGTTGTTCGTCACGCATCCCATCAATCGCGACGAGCTGCCGTTTCGGCTGATCTCGGGCCTGGTTGATGCCGATCGCTTTCACGACGGCGGCATCAACTTTCCGGCGATCTGGCTCGAGCCTGATTTCACCGGCGTGCTGCCAAAGGGCACGCCGGTGGCGCAGTGCTTTGCGGTTCCGCGCGCAGCGCTATCGCTTGAATTCGAAAGCTTTGACGAGGCGCACAGATCCGCCTATTCGAAAACCGTCACCGAAGTGCTGGCCGCGCCAAACGTCTATCGCAAACATTTCCGCGCCCGAAGGGGACGGTTAACCGCCGAGTGAGCGGCGCAGCTCAGCTTCGTCTAACCACAGCCGGCCGTGCGGCGCCGACGTTAGCGCCATGGCGATCGAGCCGAACATTTGCGGCCGCAGGCGATAGGCTTGCGCGTAGGCGCGCATCGCGCTCTTGAGATCGCCTAATTCCTGAAGCACGATACCGAGATTGAGCGCGGCTTCGGCATAATCAGGTTTTAGTTCGATCGCCTTGCGGTAGGCGGTGGCGGCGCCGTGATAGTCGCGCAAATCCTGACCGACCAGACCGAGATCGAACCAGACCTGTGCCGGAGCCTCACTCGCTGTTGCGCGTTCCAGCAAGATCGCGGCGGCCGCGTAGTCGCCGTCTTCCCACGCCAAGCGCCCAAGCCGTGCCGCGGCCTCCGTGCTTTGCGGGATGACGTCCAGAACGGCTTGCCATGCCGCGCGCGCCAGCGATCGAAGGCCTGCCTGGTCGAGCGTTCGCGCCTTTTCGAGAAATGCCTCCCGTTGCGGCGCGATCGCGATCGCCTGGTCGAGATGCACCAGTGCGCCGTCAAAATCCCTGGCGGCACGCGCGATGCCCGCGGCGAGCAGATGTGCCGCGGCATTGCCGGGCCGTTTTTCAAGGCTGGTCTCGATGTGGCTGCGGGCTGGTCGAGTTTCACCTTGAGAGAACAGCACCGCGGCCATCAGATGATTGAGCATGGGCTCAAAGGGCTCGCGGCCTAAGCCTTCTTCACACAGCCGGCGCGCCTGCTCACGCTGGCCGGAATTGAAGGCGGCGGTGGCGCGGCGAACGGTGTCCTCGGCGCGGTGCTGGCTCATGTCGGACACATTAGATTAAAGGCGCGGGGCCGCAAGGAGCTGTCATCGTCCGGCTTGACCGGACGATCCAGTACGCTGCGCCATTCGATTTCGGATTCCGACGGCTGTGTTTACTGGATGCCCCGCATTCGCGGGGCATGACTAGACGCTTACTGCGCCGCCTCGGCGGCCTCCAGCGTCGGATAATCCGTGTAGCCCTTGGCGCCGCCGCCATAGAAGGTCGCCTTGTCCCACTCGTTGAGCGGCGCGCCCCGCCTCAAACGCTCGACCAGGTCGGGGTTCGAGATGAACGGTTTGCCGAACGCGATCAAATCGGCCGCGTCCGCCGCGAGCACCTTGGTCGCGAGCTCGAAGTCGTAGCCATTGTTGGCGACGTAGGCGCCCTTGAAGCGCCTGCGCAAAGAGCCGTAATCGAACGGCGCGATGTCGCGCGGTCCGCCGGTCGCGCCCTCGATGACGTGGATGTAGGCGAGCTTCAGCGCGCTCAGATGGTCGACAATGTAGTCGAACAGCGGCTGCGGATTGGAGTCGGAGACATCATTGGCCGGCGTCACCGGCGAGATGCGGATGCCGGTTCGATCCGCGCCGGCCTCGGCGGCCACGACGTTGGCGACCTCAAGCACCAGCCTGGCGCGGTTCTCTATACCCCCGCCATAGGCATCGGTGCGTTTGTTGGTACCGTCCTTGGCGAACTGATCGAGCAGATAGCCATTGGCGCCATGGATTTCGACGCCGTCAAATCCGGCGGCCAACGCATTCGCGGTGCCGCGCTTGAAGTCTTCGATGATCCCTGGAATTTCTGCAAGCTCGAGCGCGCGCGGCTCGGAGATATCGGTAAAGGTGCCGTTGACGAAGGTCTTGCCCTTGGCGCGGATCGCTGACGGCGCGACCGGCGCGCCGCCGCGCGGCTGCAGCGAGGTGTGCGAGATGCGTCCGACATGCCAGATCTGGATGAAGATACGCCCGCCGCGCTCGTGCACGCGGTCGGTTACTTTGCGCCAGCCTGCCACTTGTTCTTTGGAATAGATGCCGGGCGTGTCCTGATAGCCCTGGCCCTGCTGCGAGACTTGACTGGCCTCGGTGACCAGCAGGCCGGCAGAAGCGCGCTGCCCGTAATATTGTGTTGCCAGCGGGCTCGGCACCATGCCGGGCGGAATGGCGCGGTTGCGCGTCAGCGGCGCCATCACGAAGCGGTTAGGCAGCGTGATTGGGCCGAGCTTGAAGGGCTCGAAGAGTTTGGTCGGCTGGCTCATGTCGTTGCTTTCGGGAGATGATGACGCATGCAAGAGATTTGTGCATCGCCGCGAACTCTGCAATGCCGCGAGCCATTCGGATTTCGCGGGTGACCTGCGCGCAGGCCACCCGGAAGCCTGAGCGACTAAGCCACCCCGAGAAAATCACGCTTGCCGATTTCGACGCCGTTGTGGCGCAAAATTCCATGCGTGGTCGCGGCATGGAAATAAAAATTCGGAAAGGCGAAACGATTGACGAATTCCTGGCCCTTCAGCGTCAAGGAATTGTTCGGGCCAACCGGGAAGGTGACCTCCTTGGCGTCGGCGCCTTCGAACTGCGTCGACTTGAACGTCTTCACATAGTCGATGGCGCCAGCGATCCGCTGCTTCAAGTCGCCGAAAGTCTTTTCGGTGTCGGGTGTGGACGGCACTTCGCCATGGGTGAGGCGGGCGCAGCCCTTGGTCGCGAAATCGCAGGCGAGCTGAATCTGCTTCGTCAGCGGCAGCATATCCGGATAGAGCCGCGCGCCGAGCAGCACCTCGGGCGCGATATTCCTGGCCTTGCAATGGGCCTCGGCTTTGGTGAGCAAGCCTGAAAGCGCGCCGAGCGTCCGGATGAAAACGGGAACGGTAGCGTCGTAAAAGGACATGTGATGCTCTTTTCATGGCGGGGACGGTGAAGTGCAACTCAGATAGTGCCGCGCCGGGAAAAAACCACCTCTAGCGGGCGGCTGCGGGCAATGCCGCCTCGGGCTGGGGTTGGGCACGAGGGCCGCGCATCCGCGCCAACAGCTCCGACGTCGGCCAGGAATCGGCCGGCAGGCCGTATTTGATCTGCATCGCCTTGACCGCGCTGCGGCTCTGCTGGCCGAGCACGCCGTCGACCTTGCCGACCGCGAAGCCGGCGCGCACCAGCTGCTGCTGCAATTCCTTGATTTGGGCGAACGGCAGTTGCGCGACCGCCGCCGCCGGGCGATGCATCGACGCGGCGCCTGCGATGCGGCTCGCGAGATAACCGGCGGTGGTCGAATAGATCAGCGAGTTATTCCATTCGGTGTAGGCGGCGAAATTGGGGTAGGCCAAAAACGCCGGCCCCATGCGGCCCATGGGCAGCAGCAGCGATGCCGGCAGATCGTCATTTGGCAGCGCGCGGCCGTCCG
Source organism: Alphaproteobacteria bacterium (assembly GCA_005884765.1). GTDB lineage: Bacteria > Pseudomonadota > Alphaproteobacteria > Rhizobiales > Xanthobacteraceae > Bradyrhizobium. Next base: position 20,241 of record VAZV01000155.1, on the reverse strand, counting down.
GATAGCTGACGCCGAACTGCACCCATTTCGAGCGCGGCAGTTGAATGGTGAGGTCGGCCTGATCCCAGGGAAGAGTTTGCGGCACCCGCACTTCTTCCAGCCACGGCTCGCCGCGCCGCCATTTCAACCCGTTGGCGATATAGTTCGCGGTCGAGCCGATCACATCGGGCGGGCTGCTCAAGAGGTTGCGGCGGCCGTCGCCGTCGTAATCGACGGCGTAATTGAAATAATGCGTCGGCAGAAATTGCGTCTGGCCGAGCTCGCCGGCCCACGAGCCGATCATTTCATCGGGCGAGAGATCGCCGCGGTCGATGATCTTCAGCGCGGCGATGGTTTCGTTCGCAAACATCTCTGAGCGGCGGCAATCATAGGCCAGCGATACCAGCGAGCGCAGCGTCGGCAGGGTGCCCATATTGGCGCCGAAGTCGCTCTCCAATCCCCAGAACGCGGCGATCACCGCGGGCGGCACGCCATATTCCTTCTCGGCGCGCGCAAAGGCCGCGGCATAGGTCTTGATGCGGGCCTGTCCCTGCTGCATCCGATAGGTCGCGGCCATGCGGCCGGCGAATTCGGTAAAGATCTGGCCGAACACGCGCTGGCCGCGATCGCGGTTGACGATGCCCTGGTCGTAGACGAGGTAGGGCGCCGCCTCGGCGAGCGCGCGTTGCGAGACGCCGGCGGCAGCGGCCTGCCCTTTGAGATCGGCGAGGAAGCGATCGAAGTTGGCGCCATTATGACAGGAGGCGGCGCGCGGCGAGGGGGCCGCGGGTGGTCTAGCTGGCGCTGCGGTTGGTCTAGCTGGCGCTGGAACTAGTTGCGCCGCCGCCGGCTGTGGTCCGCACCAAAGTGCGAACAAGGTGGCGCCAAAGACGATCGTCGAAGCACGATTCATGAAGTTACCGTTGCGACAAAAATTGGGGCATATCCTGGCATCATTCAAAGACGGGGATGGCCGGGTCAAGCCCACCCATCCCGAAAAGCCGTGCCGTTTTTTGCCGCCAACAGCCAGTACACGACGCAAGCGCGCTACATGCATGGGAGCCTGCCGCTGGCACCGGGCTCGAAGGCTGTTCCAATCGGCCCGAGCCGTGTAGTCTGCCCTCTCTCGCCCGCCCCTTACGCAAAAAAGTGAGCCGACAACCAGCGGACGTGCGAGCACAAAAGGGAAACGGCGGAAAACCACATGACCGATATTCGATATTTAAGCCCGTCCACGCTCGATGAGGCCGTATCAGCCTTTGCCGCCGCGGGCAGTGCCGCGCGCATCCTGGCCGGCGGCACTGATCTTTTGGTGCAAATGCGCGCCGGCAGCGTACGGCCGGGCCTGATCGTCGACATCAAGAAAATATCTGAAATGACCGCCATCGAGGAAACCGCCGACGGCGGCTTTCGGGTTGGCGCCGCCGTCCCCGGCGCGGTGCTGGCCGAGCACCCGCGCTTCGGCAAAGTCTGGCCCGGCGTGCTGGAGGCCGTCAACCTGATCGGTTCGACCCAGGTGCAGGGGCGAGCGTCTGCGGGCGGCAATCTCTGCAATAGCTCGCCGGCCGCCGACAGCGTGCCCGCCATGATTGCGGCCGGCGCCATCGTCACGGTGGCCGGGCCGAACGGGCGCCGCGAGATGCCGGTCGAAGCCGTGCCGGCCGGTCCCGGCCGCACCCACCTCAAGCCCGGCGAGATCCTTGTCAGCTTCACGCTGCCGCCGCGGCCGCCCGGCTCGGGCGATGCGTACCTGCGTATGATCCCGCGCACCGAAATGGACATCGCCGTGGTCGGCTGCGGCGTCAGCCTCACGCTTAAAGGCGGGGTGTGCACGACGGCAAGGGTCGGGCTTGGCGCGGTGGCGCCGACCGTGCTCCTGGTCGAGGCGGCCGCGAAAGCGCTTGTTGGCAGCAAGCTCGACGATGCGGCGCTCAGTGCTGCGGCGAGCGCCTGCTCCGCGGCCTGCCGCCCGATCGACGACAAGCGCGGCACCATCGCTTACCGCACCAAGATTGCCGGCGTGCTGTTGAAGCGCACGGCCGCGATCGCCGCCCAACGCGCCGGAGGAAATTGAAGACCATGGCCAAGCTACACGTTTCCACCACCATCAACGGCGAGCCGATGGAGTTTTTGTGCGAGCCGAACGATACCATGCTCGACGCGCTGCGCGGGCCGCTTGGTCTAACCGGATCGAAGGAAGGCTGCGCCTCCGGCGATTGCGGCGCCTGCAGCATCCTGCTGGACGATCGCTTGGTCTGTTCCTGCCTGATGCTGTCAGCCGAAGCGCAAGGTCACGAGATCAGAACCATCGAAGGCATGGCCCATGGCGAGAAGCTGCATCCGCTGCAGCAGAAATTCCTGGAAATGGCAGCGCTGCAGTGTGGCATCTGCACCTCGGGCATGCTGGTCGCCTCCGATGCGCTGCTCAAGAAAAACCCGCAGCCCAGCGAGGAAGAGGTGAGGTTCTGGCTTGCCGGCAATCTCTGCCGATGCACCGGTTACGACAAGATCGTGCGCGCGGTTCTGGAGACCGCTCAAGACATGCGGGAAGCAAGGAATTAAGGAGTCCTGGCAATGAACGTCATCACCAACAACAAGTGGATCGGCCAGCGCACCATTCGCCCCGACGGCGTCGACAAGGTCACCGGGCGCGCGGCCTTTGCCGCCGACACCACCATGCCCGGCATGATCTGGGGCAAGATCCTGCGCAGCCCGCATCCGCACGCGCGCATCAAATCGATCGACACCTCGAAAGCGCTGGCGTTACCGGGGGTCAAGGCGGTGGTCACCGCGCGGGACATCGTCGATTTCCCGGTCGACAAGTCGGTCATGCTCGGCATTCAGGACATGCGCTGGATGTGCCGCAACGTGATGGCGCGCGAGAAGGCGCTATTCCCTGGCCATCCCGTCGCGGCAGTCGCCGCCACCACGGAGGCGATCGCGGCCAAGGCCTGCGAACTGATCGAGGTCGACTACGAGGTGCTGCCGTGGGCCATCGAGATCGATGACGCGCTCAAGGCAGACGCGCCGATCCTGCACGAGTTCAACAAGTTCGAGGGCAAGCCGTCGAATATCGCCGGCAAGCTGGAAGTCAAGAAGGGCGACATCGCGCAAGGCTTCAAGGAGGCCGAGGTGGTGATCGAGCGCACCTTCACCACCCGTCCGGTGCATCAGGGCTACATCGAGCCGCATGCGTGCCTGATCAGCGTCGCCGCCGACAACAAGACCACGATCTGGAGCTCGAGCCAGGGCCAGTTCATGGTGCGCGCCATGACGTCGTACCTGACGGGCATTCCGCAGAGCGACATCCGCGCCATTCCGGCGGAAATCGGCGGCGGGTTTGGCGGCAAGACCATCGTCTATCTCGAGCCGCTCGCGACCTTGCTGGCGAAGAAATCCGGCCGCCCGGTGAAGATGGTGATGACACGCGAGGAGGTGATGCGGGCGACCGGGCCGACCTCCGGCTCCAAAAGCACGGTCAAGATCGGCGCCAAAAAAGACGGCACCATCGTCGCAGCCCAAGGCACGTTTTATCTGCAGGCCGGCGCGCTGCCGGGCTCACCGATCCGCGGCGCGGTCGGCTGCAGCTTCTCGCCTTACGACATCCCGAACGTGCTTTCGGTCGGCTACGACGTGCTCTCCAACCGCTCCAAGGTTGCGGCCTATCGCGCGCCGGGCGCGCCGATCGGCGCCTTTGCGGTCGAGTGCGTGATGGATGAGCTGGCCAGCGCGCTCAAGATGGATCCGCTGGAGCTGCGATTGAAGAATGCCGCCAGGCAGGGGACAAAGGCGGCGCATGGTCCGGTGTTTCCGCGGATCGGCTACGTCGAGACGCTGGAGGCCGCGAAAGCGCATCCGCACTATGCCGCACCGCTCGGCAAGCTTCAGGGCCGCGGCGTGGCGTCCGGCTTCTGGTTCAACGCCGGCGGTGAGTCCTCAGCCCAGGTCAACATCACCGAAGACGGTAACGTCGTCGTGACCACAGGCCATCCTGATATCGGCGGCTCGCGCGCGGCGATCGCCAACGTCTGCGCCGAGTTGCTCGGCATCGACTACCGGCGGGTGTCGGTCCTGATCGGCGATACCGCGACCGTCGGCTTCTCGAACCTGACCGGCGGCAGCCGCGTGCTGTTTGCCTCCGCGATGGTGGTGACGCAGTCGACCGAGAAGGTCATCACCACATTGCGCGAGCGCGCCGCCAAGATCTGGGAGATCGACCCCGAGGCGGTGAAATGGGAAAACGGCGCGGCGCATCCGGCGAGCCCCAATGCCGGCCAGTTCGAACCGCTGACCCTGGCGGAGCTCGCCGCAAAAGCCCCGCAGATGGGCGGGCCGATCGGCGCCGGCGTGCAGCTCAACACCGAAGGCGCCGAGGGCGGCTTCGGCACGCACATCTGCGACGTCGAGGTCGATGTCGAACTCGGCATCGTGCGCGTGATCCGCTACACCGCGGTGCAGGACGTCGGCCGCGCCGTGCATCCGGGCTATGTCGAGGGCCAGATGCAGGGCGGCGTCGCGCAGGGCATCGGCTGGGCGCTCAACGAAGAGTACATCTACAACAGGGATGGCAAGGTCGATAATCCAGGCTTCCTCGATTATCGCATGCCGGTGTGCTCGGATCTGCCGATGCTCGACACCGTGATGGTCCAGGTGCCGAACCCGAAGCATCCGCAGGGCGTCAAGGGCGTCGGCGAGGTGCCGCTGGTGCCGGTCATGGCCGCGGTCGCCAACGCCGTCCATAACGCGCTCGGCAAACGTTTTTACAGCCTGCCGATGTCGCCGCCGAAAGTGCTGGCGACGCTGGAAGCGGAAGGATGATCTCCGGAGCGGTTTAGTAACAGTAGGGCGGGTTAGCGAAGCGTAAGCCGCCATTCGGCAACCAGAGAGGCGGGTTACTTTTCGCTAACCCGCCCTACGGACCTACGAGCCTGCGCATCATGTCTCGCGCGGAATGATGTACAACAACTGAGGCAGCACGGTTTCCGGCGAATAGACAAATGGTCCTTCACCGATCCGGATGGCTCCCATCCGCTTGTAGAATCCTTCCGCGGAAGGCTCGGCGTAGATCATCAGAGCGCCGGCTTTCAGCTCTCGCGCGCGAGCGACGGCCGCCCGGAAAAGCACCCGGCCGATCCCGCGTTTCCAATGCGCGGGATCGACGAAAATGGCGTAGAGCAGCGCAATACCCTGAAGCGGAGTTGTCGTCACCGCAACGACGCCGACGATTTCGCGGGAGCTGTCCTGTGCCACCAGAACGCAACCCGCCGTGATCAAGGGCACGGTTATGGTCAGCGCCGGCATCGCGCGATCGATGAACGCCTCGTCATATCCGGCGCGCTTGGTCGCACGTACGCACAGACGCGTCAGCTCCCCCTGCTCCTCGGGCCTGGCCTCCCGGATTGTATAGACGGACACCTCTGAACCTTCCCTGCCGCAGTCCTGCATTAGATTTAGGATCGATATGACGATTGGCAACTGGTTGGCGCAATCGTCGTATCCGAAGCAGCGGCCGTTTTTGGCTGTCTTGTGTCAAATCCGAAACGTCAATGCGCCACGGCAAACGACGATCTTGTTGCAAATACGTCATCGGTCGCGGCTATCAGGTCCTGACGTCGGATCGCAAATCCTCTATGTTGCGTCCAAGCTGCCCGCGTCTGAGTGCAGCAGAAAAGGGAGCAACGCGCATGCAATCATCAAGGCTTCGTCTCTCCGCCATCGCCGTCACCCCGACCTGCGCCTTGATGTGCGCCCTGGTGCTGCCCGCTCCGGCGGCCGCTCAACTGCTCGACCACAAAGACCTCACCGCGTCCATCGCTATGACGATCGTGCAAACCGCAATCGAAACCTGCAAGGGCAACGGCTATGCGGTGTCGGCGACCGTGGTCGGCCGCAACGGCGAGATCATCGTGCAAGTGCGCGGCGACAATACCGGGCCGCATACGATCGAGAACAGCTTCCGCAAAGCCTACACCGCGCGCACGTTCCGTTCGCCCTCCGGCGCCCTGGTCGAGCGCGTCAAAGCCGACCCGACGCTGGGCCTCATTCATCTGACCAACGTCATCGCCAACCAGGGCGCGCTCCCGATCAAGGTGGGCGATGAGGTCATCGGTGCGGCCGGCGCATCAGGCGCGCCGGGCGGCGAAAAGGACGAGGCGTGCGTCAAGGCGGGGATCGACAAAGTAGCCGATCAGTTGAAGTGAGAGCTTAATCTCACTCGTCCGAGAGATATTGCCGAGAGATTTTGGTGGCGCTTGAGATGGATCCCTCGGCGGCAGTTTTGTTGCCGCGTTCCCAAGTTACAAATTGCCGCTGCGGTTGCTGTTTCACGGAACCTGCGTCATCCGGCTTGGTTTTCCGTTACGTCCTCTTCGGGTACTTGGAACGCGAGACCCGTTGAAAAGGGCGGGATGGAACAAGGAGAGGCAAATGAACAGCAGACAATTCGCCATCATCGGCTGCGCCGCAATGATCTTGGGCGTTGGCAGCGCAAACGCCGGTCCCTGCAACACCCGTGACAAGGACGCTGGCTCCGGACCCACGCCCGGCTATACCGGTCAATCCAACATCACCACGGGTTCTACAAGCAGCCGCGAGCATCCGCCGACCGATACGATGAACCGCGCGACGGGCGAAAAAGCCGCATCATCGCAGGATACTCAGAAGCAGCAGCAGGGCCAGCCTACCGCGGCGCAGGAGGCCCAGGGTGCCAAGCCTTCGACGCAGACGGCCGATCAAGGTTGTTGAGCACGAGCTGAAAGAAATGGGGCAGGGTCCCGCGACGCATCGCCGTCCGCGGGCAAACCGATGACGGACCACGCGCGTGCGACGCGATGCTGCACTCCGCGTGCCCTGCTATTCATCTGACGTGACGGCGGCCGGTCTACGCTTTCCGAATTCCGGGAGTTTTGGAACGGGCGGACAATCCAAGTGAGCAGCTCGCGGCGCGCAGATCAGGAACCCGGTTGGTCCCAATGCGTTACGCACGTAGCTAGCGCGCAAGGTGCGGTATTCGAACCTCATGGATGCTTTGGCGGAGAGGAGAGTTCGATGGAACGAATGCTCATCCTCGCAATGATGCTTTGGGCCGTCGCGGGGACGGCTCACGCGCAAGTGAATTCTCAAGTGAATTCTCAAGTGAACTCTGGCGTGACCCCGAGCGCGACGAGCCCGGCGCAAATGTCCTGTCCTCCATTCAACAGTCCGGCCGGTCGCACCTCCGCAGCTGCTGCCTGCGATCCATTGAGCGTGCCTACCTCGACGATCCCCGGATCGATGAGCGGCGCGACGACAAGCGGCTCCGGCGCGTTTTCTTCATCGACCGGCTTCGGTGCTTCTTCCTCGCTCGGCACAGGAGCAGCTTCCTCGACCGGCGTTGGCGCTTCTTCGTCGATCAGCGCCCCTTCGTCGATCAATCCTCAGACGGCCGTACAATTGCTAGGCGAGAGCGCTAACCGCGCGATACAAGCCCCCAACACCACGGCATCGCAAGCCGGTGTTCCCTCCACTGCGCTCTGTTCTGCGGTGATGCCCTCAACGACCGGAACGTCAAATCTGGTCACTGCCTTCGCAGGCGTTTCACCCGGCGGATGCTGACGTGACATTCGCGCTGGGCGCCGGTTGCCCGACGGGCAGCATTAGTGTGCGCAACATCGCGATTCTACCACCGCTTAGTCAATGTCGCATTTTGTCGTCGCTCGAATCTAGATCGAGCGCTTGACGCTCACCCCAAATCAGCGATTTTCTCTCTGCCGTCTCGTTCCCTCTGAGAGGGGCGTATCGCGATCGTCACGGACGTTGGGTACGGGATGCGGTGGACGCGGCAGCGTCGCGCGCGCCAATGGCAGTTGCAGGGCGGGTCCCTATGGATTTCCGTGAGCGATGCGCCGGCGCGCAGACGAACGAGGCTGAAGCGGACGGCAAAACCGTGTGGTCCTGACATCCGTTGCTGATGTCAAGTTTGCGGAGGCGCGTCGGCCCAACCGGGCGCGGACGTTTCCTTAATCCGCAGATGACGGTGACAAGACGAATTTGTCGCCGAGGAGAGCGCGCTATAAGCCGTTAAAACCATTGCGCAGGGAAGGCCGGACTGTTCGGCGAACCTGTGGTGACGACACTCGTGCGCTTTTTGTTTTGCGTGCGAGGCTGCGGGTGCATCGGGCACCCGGCTTTCCCTGCGCCCTCTTTATCTTTGGGCGAAACGTTCGTGCATCACTCGGGCGCTATCTGCGCCGCGGGAAGGTGAATCCGTGTCTTTAAATTGGAGCCACGTCATTGCGAGGAGCGAAGCGACGAAGCAATCCATATCTCCTTACGAGGCGCCATGGATTGCTTCGTGGAGCTTGTCATCGGGCGCGCATTTGCGCGACCCGTTGGCTCGCAATGACGATCGTGCTTTGGCTGTTTGAAAATTGAATCGGTCGCACTCATCATCGCGCTCTGTCATTCCGGGGCAGCCCGCAGGGTTGAGCCCGGAATCCATAACCACGATCGGGAGCATGGATTCCGGGCTCGCGCTTAGCGCGCCCCGGAATGACGAGCGCTGAGATTTTCTGCGCGCTCTTTGCGCTCAATCCGCGTTCGCCTCATACGTCGCGCGGGAACATCCGCGTTGCGTTTTGGCGATGCGCTCGGGCGAGGGGAAGGGTAGATAGGTCATCTATTCTGACCATCTTTTGGCATTGCGGCGACAGGCATTTCTCGTCTAGAAAACCCCGGAGCGGCTTTCCGGCAACGAACCGTCAACGGTTTTGGCCGAGGATTCCTCGCTCCTTAGGGTCTGGCAATGCTGATTCGCAGCGAAAAGGTTGGAGTTCGGGGTGGAGCGGCCGAGGCCGCCCGTGCACCTGCGATCCCGGCTGCGTCCGCGCCCACCCTCCTTATTGGCGGGCTGCTGCTTCTTATCGGCCCCTGAGGGCCGTCTGGGCAGTTTGCGCCTGGGCACTCAGGGGTTCGCGCGAGTTGATCAGACCCTTCAGCGCTCACGAAAACAGCGCACTACCCAAAAGGAACTTTCAGCGATGAGCACCGCCAACAAGTCCGACAAGGACCGCGTTATCATTTTCGACACCACCTTGCGCGACGGCGAGCAATGCCCGGGCGCGACCATGTCGTTCGAGGAAAAGCTCGAGGTCGCCGAGATGCTCGACGACATGGGCGTCGACGTCATCGAGGCCGGTTTCCCAATCACGTCCGAAGGCGACTTCCAGGCGGTGAGCGAAATCGCCCGCCGCTCCAAGAACGCCGTGATCGCAGGTCTCTCGCGCGCCCACCCCAAGGACATCGATCGCTGCGCGGAAGCCGTGAAATTTGCCAGGCGCGGCCGCGTCCACACCGTGATCGCGACCTCCCCGCTGCACATGCGGGTCAAGCTCAACATGACGCCCGAGCAGGTGCTGGAGACCTCGATCGCCAATGTCACCCGCGCACGCAACCATATCGACGACGTCGAATGGTCCGCCGAAGACGGCACTCGCAGCGAGATGGATTTCCTCTGCCGCATCGTCGAGGCCGTGATCAAGGCCGGTGCCACCACGGTCAACATCCCCGATACCGTGGGCTACACGACACCTGAGGAATACACCCATTTCATGCGCACCCTGATCGAGCGGGTGCCGAACTCCGACAAGACGGTGTTTTCCGTGCACTGTCACAACGACCTCGGTATGGCGGTGGCGAATTCGCTGGCCGGCATCGCCGGCGGCGCGCGGCAGATCGAGTGCACCGTCAACGGCATCGGCGAGCGGGCAGGCAATGCCGCGCTCGAGGAAGTCGTGATGGCGATGAACGTGCGCAACGACAAATTCCCGTGGTGGAACAAGATCGACACCACGCAATTGACGCGCGCCTCGAAGATGGTGTCGGCGGCGACCTCGTTCCCGGTGCAGTACAACAAGGCGATCGTCGGCCGCAACGCGTTCGCGCATGAAAGCGGCATCCATCAGGACGGCGTGCTGAAGGATGCCTCGACCTACGAGATCATGCGGCCGGAAATGGTCGGGCTGAAGCAGTCGTCGCTGGTGCTGGGCAAGCATTCGGGCCGCCATGCCTTCGTGCACAAGCTGGAGGAGATGGGCTACAAGCTCGGTCCCAATCAGCTCGAGGATGCGTTCGTGCGGATGAAGGCGCTCGCCGACCGCAAGAAGGACATCTACGACGAGGACATCGAGGCATTGGTCGATCAGGAGATCGCCGCTTCCCATGACCGGATCAAGCTGACTTCGCTGACGGTGATCGCGGGCACCCACGGTCCGCAGCGCGCCACCATGAAGCTCGATGTCGACGGCCAGATCAGGATCGAGGAGGCCGAAGGCAACGGCCCGGTCGATGCGGTGTTCAACTGCATCAAGGCGTTGGTGCCGCACGAGGCCAAGCTCGAGCTCTATCAGGTTCATGCCGTCACCGAAGGCACCGACGCGCAGGCCGAAGTGTCGGTGCGGCTCGCGCATGAAGGCCGCTCGATGACGGCGCGGGCGGCGGATCCGGATACGCTGGTCGCTTCCGCAAAAGCCTATCTCGGCGCGCTCAACAAGATCGTCATGAAACGCCAGCGCGACATGCCGGCCGCCGCCGCGGGCTGACACCGTGCTCCCCTCCCGCTTGTGTGGCCTGCAAGCGGGAGACGCGAAGGCCGCTTTTGCATCGCAGCAAAACCGCCGAAAATAGCCCCTGCTAAAGGGGCAATGGCGTTCCGGCCGGGTTCTCTGTATTGGTGCGGCTGGCATACAAGGTTGGGGGCGGCGCATGGGCGCGCTCCGCAACAATCAGCGCGGAGGAAACATGCGTAAATTGGTCCTGGCTGCTGCATCGATCGCGGCGTTGATCCTGATCGGCCCGGCGTCGGCGCAATCGCCAGTCATCATCAAGTTCAGCCATGTCGTTGCGTCCGACACGCCGAAGGGCAAGGCGGCGGAGAAGTTCAAGGAGCTGGCGGAAAAATACACCGACGGCAAGGTCAAGGTCGAAATTTATCCGAACTCGACGCTCTACAAGGACAAGGAGGAGCTCGAGGCGCTGCAGCTCGGCGCGGTGCAGATGCTGGCACCGTCGAACTCGAAGTTCGGGCCGATCGGCATCAAGGAGTTTGAGGTGTTCGATCTCCCCTACATCCTGCCCGATCTTGCGACGTTGCGAAAAGTGACCGACGGTCCGCTGGGCGCGCGGCTGCTCAAACTGCTCGATTCCAAGGGCATGACGGGCCTCGCTTACTGGGACAACGGCTTCAAGGAGATGAGCGCCAACAAGAAGCTGATCAGTCCGGTCGACTACAAAGGCGTGAAGTTCCGCATCCAGTCGTCCAAGGTTCTCGAAGCGCAATTCCGCGCACTCGGCTCGATACCGCAGGTGATGGCGTTCGGCGAAGTGTACCAGGCGCTGCAGACCGGCGTGGTCGACGGCCAGGAGAACACCTGGTCGAACATTTACACCCAGAAAATGCACGAGGTGCAGAAGTACGCGACCGTGACCAATCACGGCTATATCGGCTACGTCGTGGTCGTGAACAAGAAGTTCTGGGACGGCTTGCCGGCGGACATTCGCGCGAATTGCGAGAAGGCAATGAAGGAAGCTACCACCTTCGGTAACGGTCAGTCGGCGAAGGAAAACGACGACGCACTGGAGGCGATCAAGAAATCCGGCAAGACCGAGATCATCACGTTGACGCCGGAACAGGACGCCGCGATGCGCAAGGCGATGGAGCCGGTCTACAAGGATGTCGCGAGCCGGGTCGGTCAGCCCCTGATCGATGAATTCCTGAGGGAAACCGGAGCGGCCAGTCACTAAAATTTCGACGAGCCCTTCAGGGGCCTTGTGCGGCGCCGGATTCAGGGGACCGACCGGCGCCGACTTCACAGGAATGTAGGCGATGCACCCGGTGTTTGACCCGGATGCAACGGGGGAAAGATGCTTCGAATCCTTGATCGGCTCGAGGAAATCCTGATCAGCGCGCTGATGGGCGCCGCGACGCTGTTGATTTTCGTTTCCGTGCTGCACCGCTTCGGCACCGGGATATCGTTCCTCTATCCCTATCTGATCCAGATCCACATCGCCTGGACGCAGGAGTTGTGTATCTACATGTTCATCTGGATGGCGAAGTTCGGCGCCGCCTACGGCGTGCGGACCGGCATCCATGTCGGCGTCGACGTGCTGATCAACCGGCTCAACGACCGCTGGCGCAAGGGCGTTATCCTGTTCGGCCTCGCCGGCGGCGCACTGTTCACCGCGATCGTCGGCACCATGGGCGCCAAATTCGTCATCGAGCTGATGCACACCGACCAGGTCTCGCCCGACCTCGAACTGCCGAGCTGGCTGGTTTACGCCTGCATCCCGCTCGGCTCCTATCTGATGTGTTTCCGCTTCCTGCAGGTGATGTGGGCTTATTGGCGCACCAACGCGCTGCCGCATCATGATGCCGCGCATGTCGAAGGCATCGAGGTCAGCCAGAAAGCGCCGATCGCGCTTGGAGAAGCGTGATGAGCGCCGCTCTCATCTTCGGATTGCTGTTCGCCCTGATGCTGACGGGCATGCCGATCTCGATTTCGCTCGGCCTTACCGTTCTGACATTCCTGTTCACGATGACGGAAGTGCCGATCGAAAGCGTCGGGCTAAAGCTGTTTTCCGGCCTCGACAATTTCGGGATCATGGCGATCCCGTTCTTCATCCTCGCCGGCACGTTCTTGACGCGCGGCGGCGTGGCGCGGCGCATGATCGCATTTACGACCTCGCTGGTCGGGCACTTGCCGGGCGGATTGGGGCTTGCCGGCGTCGCGGCCTGCGCGATGTTTGCCGCCATCTCGGGATCGAGCGTCGCAACCGTGGTTGCGATCGGCTCGATCATGATGCCGGCCATGGTGGAACACGGCTATCCCAGACGGTTCGGCGTCGGCGTGATCTCGACCTCCGGCGCGCTCGGCATCCTGGTGCCGCCCTCGATTATCCTGGTGTTGTACGGCGTTTCCACCAACACCTCGATCGGCGCACTGTTCATGGCCGGCATCGTGCCGGGCGTCATCCTGGCCTCGATGCTGGCGGCGGTGACCTGGTTCGTGGCCTGGCGCAACGGCTATCCGCGGATGCCGCGGGCCGATTTCGGCCAGCAATGGAAAGCGTTCCGCGAAAGCTTGTGGGGCCTGCTCTTGATCGGCATTGTGCTCGGCGGCATCTATGGCGGCATCTTCACGCCGACTGAAGCTGCCGCGGTCGCCGCGGTCTATGCCTTCTGCATCACCGTGTTCGTCTACAAGGAGCTCAATCTCCGCGACGTACCGAAAGTCCTGCTGCAGGCGGCCAGCATGAGCTCGATGCTGCTCTATATCATCACCAATGCGGTGCTGTTCTCGTTCCTGATGACGCACGAGCAGATCCCGCAGACCATGGCGGCGTGGATCATCGACAAGAATTTCTCGATCTGGATGTTCCTGCTGGTCGTGAACATCATCCTGCTTTTGGCCGGCAACGTGATGGATCCATCGTCGATCCTCCTGATCATGGCGCCGATCCTTTATCCGCTCGCTACCAAGCTCGGCGTGCATCCCGTCCATCTCGGCGTGCTGATGATCGTCAATACCGAGGTCGGGCTGTGTCATCCGCCGGTCGGATTGAATCTCTATATTGCATCCAGTATCGCCAAGATGGGCATCAGCGAGATCACCATCGCTGTGTTGCCGTGGCTGTGCGCGATGCTGGCATTCCTTGGCCTGATCACCTACGCGCCCGGGATTTCGCTGTGGCTGCCGCGGCTGCTCGGGATGATCTGAGGTCTTTCGTTTCGGTCAATGGAGAGAAATTACATCTTGGTAAGAAGGCGTACCCTGTCCAAACTGTAAGTTGATTGCGCGTCCGACCACGACCATCATCAACCGACCTTTCCAAGGAGGTTCGCATGAGGAAGTTTACCGTTGCCGCCATCGCGGCACTCGCCATCGCCGGCTCGACCGCCGTCTATGCTCAGCACCGCCCGTGGTTCTCTGAGCACATGCGGCACGTGCGAATGAATCCGGAGGACCGGGCCGCATTTCTCGATGCCCGGATAGCCGCGGTTCATGCCGGCCTCAAGCTGACGCCGGACCAGGAGAAATTGTGGCCGCCGGTGGAGGCCGCAGTGCGGGATTTCGCCAAGCTCCGGATCGATCGCGCCAACGCGCGGATGAAGGCGGAAAATGACCAGCAGGATCAGCAGAAGCCCGAGGATCTAGTGGCTCGCCTGCGCGAGCGCGCCGACAATATGGCGGTGTCCGCGGCGGCATTGAAGAAGATCGCGGACGCGGCTGACCCGCTCTACAAGGCGCTCGACGACGGCCAGAAGCGCCGCCTTGTGCTGTTGACCCATCGTGGCGGCCGCTTTGGCGGCGAAGGCTGGCGGCATCGCTGGTTCGAGCGCGGCATGGATCACGATGACCGTGGCCAGGACGGGCGCGGCGAGCGGCTCTGATCGCGGCGCCTCGACCTCTCAAATCTTTGAAAAGCCCGTCGAATCTGGCGGCCTTTTCGCCTTCGCGGGCCGGGCAGAAGCGCGGGAAAACCTCTCCCCCTTTGCTGGACATTGGGGGGTCGCTTTGCTAAACGACGCCCTCTTACGAAGGCTTTCCGGACCGGTCCGGGCGCATAGCTCAGTTGGTAGAGCAGCTGACTCTTAATCAGCGGGTCCCAGGTTCGAGCCCTGGTGCGCCCACCAAGTCTTTCAAGCGCTTAGCACCCATAGGCATCAGAACGGACTTTTTGGTTTGACGTGCGGTTTGAGAAATTTGTTCGGCGTCCGTACGCCGGCGAGGAGTGGCGGGATGGCTGCGCGTTACCACAGCGGCTAGCTCGCTCCCCGGCGGCGTGAAGCACTCTCTCACGCGGAAGCCTTGGCGACCGAGGACGCCTTCACCTGGAATCGATCCACATCCCCAACTCATTCTGTTCCTACCCGTATACTTCGCTCAACTTTTTGACGGCTGCCTCCGCGAGTTCGAGCCGGCCACCCAGGTAGTGCGCGTCAAGGATCTCCTGCACCGTCTTCATCGAATGGCCGGTGATCGCGGCGATCTCTGGCACCGAGCAATTCGACAGCGCAAGGCGCGTAACAGCGGTGCCGCGTAGATCATGGAAGTGCAGGTCCTTCAGCGACGTTTTCCTGAACGCCTTGTCCCAGCTCGTCCTGAAACCGTCCTCCGTCCACGGGCGGCCGAATGAGTTGACCAAAATAGTCACGGCCGAGCGCTTCTCCCTCAGCGCAGCATCAAGCGCCGCCTTCAGAGGCGGCCCCGCCGGTATCGTTACACGGCGCCGGCCCTTGCTGCCGCGGCCCTTCGACTGACGCATCCGGATGTACGTGCCATCGTAGTCCTTCCAGGTCAGTCGCAGCAGGTCTCCTTGGCGCTGGCCCGTCCATAGCGCGAGCAGGAGAGCGGCCTGCAGCTCGACGGACGCTACACCACAGAAGGTACGGATGTCCTCGGCGGTCCACACTATCTCCGACCGATCAGATTCATAAAGCCGGCCGCCGCGCTCGCAGACGTTCACCGCGATCTTACCGCGATCCTTCGCGACCGATAGCACGCGGGCGATGGTTGCCCAGACGTAGTCCGCCTTGCGCGGCTTGTCGGAGAATGAATCACGAAACTCTTTGAAGTCACCCCGCACACGCTTGTCTTCGAGAGCGCCGATTGGCATCGAGCCAAACTTGGCTTCGATGAGTTTGAGGTAGCCGTCATACGCTCGCTTACTCTTCTCACCAAGCTCTTTGTACTCGCTGCAATCCTTAAAGTAGTCAACGAGCGAGCTGAATGTTTCAGCGCTCTTTTTCTTGTACGAGGCAACAGCCTCGTTGTAGAGCCGCATGAACTCGGGGGTACCCGGCTCAGCGTCGATGCGCGGGCCGCCCTTCCAAGCGTACCAGTAGGCCTTCGACGTTCCGTCAGCGAGCTTTTTGATTGACCAATTGATTCCCTTCAGCCGCACTCGCATTTTGGGATGCCTTCCACGCGTCGTATGGTGATAGTTCGGACTCAATTTTAGGCTGAAGACCGGATAGCCGGTCAAGGGCTGCATCGATAGCTTTTCTATCCCATTTATGTGTTCCAGGAATCGGTCCCGGCACGATCTCTCGGCGAATCCAATCGTTGAACGCCGATAACGTCTCGCAACCGGCGTAGGCCGCAGCCTGTTCTTTCGATAAGACACGGGGCTCGATCATTCAGCGCTCCCACTGCCGGGAATCTTTGTGATCAAAGCCGAGAGAGCTGCTGAGAACAGAGCAGAAGCCCGTCCGTCGCGCATTCGGTTAGTTTGGAGTGGAAATCGGACAGGTCCCCGTGCGTGAACCATCTCAGAGTAGGCTTATGGGATTTCACGCAATTGAGTACTGTCTGGTGCGTTAATCCAAACCGACGTTTCGAGGATCCGCTGAATTCACTGGTGGGACAGCGCGATTCGAACCTGCAACCAGCCCGTTATGAGCGGGAGGATATCGATCGGATTCGTTGATTTTACTGTGGTTTCGTCTGCGTTCGATCGGGTTCGTTGCGTTTTGATGGGGTCGTTTCTGGTGCGAAACTGGTGCGGTTGCCCATTTTTCTGTTCGGACGATGAGCCATCTCCTCTGGCCCTTTAACTAAACTACGAATCTGGGGGTAAGGAGTTCGAATCTCTTCGGGCGCGCCATTCAGATCATGGTCCGTTCCGGACACATGGGTTACGGTTTATTCTGGTGACATAGGTAACAGTTTGGCCGTGTGCTGTCATTGATTGGCGGTCGCGAAGCCGCTCGCTCGCTATGGGGGCGCGCTCGCTCGCGGCTTCGCTAGGTCGGTGGCATCTGTAACACTCTTGGTCCGAAGGGATTGGCAAGGGGTTCGAGCCTGCAGGTCTCGTGGTCGAAGTAACCGAGATCGTAGTCCATGAAGGTGACCAGCCAGATTTCGTCGCTCACCTGCTTGATGCCCACCTTCTGCCCGGCGAATACGGTGCTGAGATTGATCTTTTGCCGATTGAAGCAGATGCGCCCGCATGTGGTCACGGTGACCGTTTTGTCGTGGAATGGGTATTCGAGCTCGGGCAGGCCGGTGTAGCGCCGGGTTGACGGACGGTAGCACTCTGCCGGCATGCGCATGTTGAGCGCCTGGTGCGGACGCTCAGTGTTGTAGCATTCGATGAAGTCATCGAACTTGGCCTGCTGCTGCAGGAAGTTCTTGCCGGCTGGCTTGGTGGTCTCGAGCTTCAGTGTCAGGTGCATGCGTTCGTGCCGACCGTTCTGCTGAGGGTGGCCGGGCTTGATGCGCTCGATCTCGATGCCGAGCCTGAGCCACCAGACGGACAGCTTGGAGAGGTTGAACAGCGAATTCGGGCTCGCGAAAGGCACGCCATTATCGGTGCGGATAGCGTTGGGAAGCCCGAACCGTTTGAACACCGCCTCGAACACCGGAAAGGCATAGGCTTCCTTGGTGGTGGAGAGCGCCTCGCAGGCAAAGAGATAGCGGCTAGCGGAATCGGTGATCGTCAGCGGATAGCAATAGCGCCGATCGGCGAGCATGAACTCGCCCTTGTAGTCGGCGCACCACAGCTCGTTAGGCTGGCCGGGAACGCTCAGCGCCGTTCCGGTTGCCCTGTTGCGCCGCCGTATCCTGCGTTGGACCAGGCCGTGGCGATCGAGAATCGCATGGACCGTGCTGATCGCCGGCGCATGCACATCCGGATAGAGCCTGGAAAGCCGCTCCCTGATCTTCGGTGCGCCCCAGTTCGGCTTATCCTGCTTCAGACGCACGATCTGCGCCTCGATCTGAAAGGGCAGCTGATTGGCGTGCCGATATGGCCGGCGCCAGGCTCGAACCCCTTGCCAATCCCTTCGGACCCAGAGTGTTGCAGATGTCACCGACCTAGCGAAGCCGCGAGCGAGCGCGCCCCCATAGCGCCGTAGCGAGCGAGCGGCTTCGCGACCGCCAATCAATGACAGCACACGGCCAAAGTGTTACCTATGTCTCCGGTATGAAACGTAACCCATGTGTCCGGAACGGACCAGGTGGGGTTGGCGCGCTCGGAGAACTTAGAAGTCGGTTTCTAACGTGTTGAGAATACGGAATTTTGTCTGCGCGACGCGGGGCAGGGTACAAATCGAGGGACAAGCGGTGCAATTTTTGTACCTCGGCCGGATCAGTTCCGCATAGCGAAACTCGCCGCAGCGCCGCGCTGGGATCGGACGGACAGGTGGGCATGATCGACTTTCACCGGAAGTCATCAAAATCAAACGGGTCGGCGAAATTAGGACAAACATGGTTGCACGTCCCCGCAACCGCTGTCGTTATAGCTCGCTCACCGTCCCGGTCTAATGGCCTAGTTTTTCTGAGGAACGCGGGGCCGGGCAAGCAGGTCCGGCTGCGGGCAGCGTAACCAAGTCCATCTAGAAAATGATGGCCGGACATCTGCTCTCGACAACGCGTTAAGAGAAGCACCCAAAACGGATGCCGCGTAAAGCGCGTAAAGTAAGGCTGTGACCAAGCTGACCGTATCCGTGGGCTCGTTACGAACAGCAGCAAGTGGTGGGGCTTGACCTTGCCCCTCGAACTTAATCCAAGTTGAAGTTCGTTCTGGCCCGCGAAAAGGACCAGAGCCTGAAGCGCAGTCGCCTTTCGAAAGCGCAGATCATCGGAATCTTGGTTGAGCACGAGGCCGGCGTTTCGGTCGCCAATCCATGCAGCAAGCACGGCGTCAGCAACGCCAGCATCTATAGATGGAAAGCGAAGTTCGGCGTTATGGAGGTCTCGGAGGCCAAGCGGCTCAAGACGCTGGCGGATGAGAATACGCGGCTGAAGCGGCGAAGCGACTGCTGGCCGACGCCATGCCGGACGACGCGCGGTTGAAGGACCTTTGGCAAAGAAGTGGTGCCGCTACCGGCCGAGCGGAAAGCTGTTGCTTATTTGCGAGCTACATTCGTGATGAGCGAACGGCGGGCGTGTAAAGCCATCGGCTGCTGCCGCATGACATGAGACGCGAGACGACGTGGATACAGGGCGCACGCCTGATCGGCGTCAACGACAGCCAGGTCGCGTTCGGTCAATCGCGCTTACTTTTGGTCTGGACCCGACTGATCATGCCAAACGGCCGTTCGATCGTCCTGGAGCGGCAGCTGGGTGCTGATGCTGGGGGTTATTCCGGTCTTGAGGACGAGGTCGACAACCACTGGGGTGATTTATTCAAGGCGGCGCTCCTCTCGACCGTACTTGCGTGGGGGCAGAGCTCGGATCGGGTGTGGATACCGGAAGTAAACACCGCCATCCTGCAGGCGTTGCGTTTGGGCGCTACGAATTCGGCTGAACCAAACCGGACAGCAGGTGGTTCGTCGCAACCTCAACGTTCAGCCGACACTGACGATTCGGCCCGGATTTCTTGTGTGCGTAATCGTCACTCGCGATCTCGTGCTTAAAGCCCACAGAGGACGAAAGAAATGGCCAAGCTGAAAATTGCTGAGCTGCCCGACGACAAACCTGTCAAGATCGTATTTGAGTTGCCGGCCGCTGTGCATCGCGTCGCGACCTCGTCGCCTATGCCGAAGTGCTCGCTCAAGAATGCGGTCATCCCGTCGGTGATCCCGCCAAGATTGCGCCGATGCTGGCAAGGTTTATGGCAACTGATGGCGTCTTTGCAAAATCAAGAAAATCATCTCACGCGGCCGAACGTAGGGGATAGCGCTCGCCTAGTAATTTGAGGGACCTTTTTTCAAGCGCGGCGGTTTTGGTTGTTGGCGCGCCAGACCGCTGAAAAACCTACCTGGCCTGGTCCCGTCCCATTACGCACCTCCCGATGAACCTGACCAAGAACCTTGTAGCCAATGTAAGATGCGACGAAGACGCTAAACTGCGCTACGAATCACGGGCGTTCGACGCAGAATGTGCGCGGCGCCAGACTCCGGCCGATTTGCGGTTCAGAAAAATCATTCAGCGTTGTCCTGCGACTACTCTGCAATGAGGGTCACGTAAGGGAATATACCTTTTTGGAATGCGTCACTTAGTCCGATGGCGAGTGGATCGACAGTTCAGCTGAGAAGTCGCCGACAAGTCGAATCGGTACCTGTTCCGGTTGTTGAGAACTGACGATGCGCCAACGTTCGCTGTTCGTAGCGCGCGTCGACAGGAGATCCGTTCCGAGCACGTCGGGCCAGAATGTGCAGCCCAATCAGATAGTTAGGATAGGTATCGATATCGGATTGTCGTGGTAATTGTGCAACATCCGCCTAAAAACGAGCCACGAGAGCCCAAATTGCAGCGATCGTTATTGATTGATTGGAACTGT
>VAZV01000154.1 GCA_005884765.1 Alphaproteobacteria bacterium | reverse complement strand
CAGAGACGCCGAGCATGGCCGCGATCACGTCGGCGTCCGACTTCCCCCTGACGTCGGCGATGCCGTATTCGGTGACAAAGACGTCGCGCAAGTGCCGCGGAATGGTCTCGTGGCCGTAAGTCCAGCGGATATTCGATTGCGTCTTGCTGCCGGCCTGTCGCGTCGATTCCAGCGCGAGGATCGAGCGCGCTCCCTTCAGGGCGAAGGCTTGCGCCACGAAATTATACTGGCCGCCGACGCCGCTCACGACCTGGCCGTTTTCGAGCCCGTCCGAAATTGCCGCCCCCATCAAGGTCGCCATCATCGCATTGTTGATGAAGCGGGCATCGACCCGGGCGCCGCGCTTCTTGTCCTCTTCGCCGTAGAGCTCATTGGTGAAAGACACCGGCATCATCTGGATCCGGGCGATCTGATCCGGCGTCATCTCGCGCAACGCGTGATAGAACGATTTGGGTCCGAGAAAGAACGCGCCGTGCAGCACGGTGCCGTCGACCTCGCGCTTGAGGATGCCTGCCTCGATCAGGCCAAGAAACGCCTCGAACAGCATTTCGCTGACGCCGTAGAGACCTTTTTCGAAGGGTCCGGTCTCCAGAGCAGAGGATGGCTCGGTTGCGGGCGAAAGCCGCTTCATGATCGCATGAAATCGCGCATTGTTGTTGTGACGGACGATCAAACCCTGCGCCAGCGCATCGCCCACCTGCCCGATGCCGATCTGCAATGTGCCGCCGTCGCGCACGAGACCCGCGGCATGCAGCCCGATGGCATATTTGGTGTCGCCGATCGGCTCGGACGGCGGCGCAAACAACGGGAAATCGGTCGCGGGGCCGTCGAGCACCGCGCTGAATTCGTCGGCCGGCAAATCGCCCAAGCCGGGCATGAACGGCAGCTCGGAATTGACCTGGCCGACCAGCTTGAACGATGCGCCACCTTGCGCGCGGGCACGCAGGATATCCAGCGTCGTGTCGGTGTTGCAGCTCAGGCTGTAGCGGGTGACGCCGTCGACGACGCGTTTCGCCACCAATTGGGTGACGACATTGAGACCGCGCGCCAGCAGATACGACGCGGCATGGGTATAGTTGGCCGAAATATAGTGCTGCTGCGCATAAGGCATGTGCAGCCACTTTCCGGCCAGAAAGAAAAACTCGATCACGCTCACGTTGGGAGGCAAAGTGCCAGCATGCAGCGCGTTGGCATAAGCAAGATCCGGGTAACCGCCGAACAGGCGGTCGATCACGGGCGCGATGAAGCGGTGCTCGATCAGGTTCTTTGGCCTTGGCTTCTCCAGCGTCAGCGCGGAAAACAACGTCAGGCGGATCGAACGATCGGCGACCGCGCGCGCATAGAGCGCATTGATGACGTGGTTGGCCTTGCCGAGCCCAAGCGGCAGGCCGACCACCAGATTGGTCCCGACATCGCGGATGATGTCCTCTGCGATGGCCTCGGGCTCGGAGAAAAGTTTCGGCATCAAGTGCAGGCCCGGGCGAATCGGAAGCGGCGTCCAGATTCGGACGCTAGCCAAGCTATAACGCATTTGTGCCTGTCTGTGACGAACCGGCAACAACGGCGGATTGAATTCATTGGGTTTCTGCCTTCGGCGGTTTGCCTGTGGCCGGGGCGCCCCCTAAACAGGTAAAAATATGGCGGTCGGCCCTCGGCAAGGGTGGACGGCCGGGTTTGCTGCAGGAACGCATGATTGGGTGTGCCGCTAGAGTTGGCAACGCGAGAGGGCACGTGCTTCGATTGGGCATTTGCCTTAGCGTCGCAACCTGCGTTGCGTTTGCAGCCGCCTCGGCTTTTGCCGAGAGCCTTCCCGAGGCCTTAGCCAAGGCCTATCAGACCAATCCTCAGCTCAATGCGGAGCGGGCGCGCCAGCGCGCCACCGACGAGAACGTGCCGCAGGCGCTCGCCGGCTACCGGCCGCAGATCGTCGCAAGCCTCAGCGCAGGCTTGCAGGCGGTCCGCAATCTCCTGCCCGACAATATGGTGCAGTCGGCGGCCCTAAAGCCCTGGCAAATCGGGGTGACGGTGAGTCAGACGCTGTTCAACGGTTTCAAGACCGCAAACAGCGTGCGGGTTGCGGAATTGCAGGTGCAGTCGGGCCGCGAGGCGCTGCGCAACGTCGGGCAAGGCGTGTTGCTCGATGCGGCGACCGCCTACAGCAACGTGCTGGCCAACCAGTCACTGGTCGAAGCCCAGCGCTCCAATGTCGAATTTCTGAGGGAGACGCTGCGTATCACCCAACGGCGCCTGAAGAACGGCGACGTCACCGAGACCGACACCGCGCAGGCCGAAGCGCGGCTCAGCCGCGGCCTTTCGGACGTCAATGCCGCCGAGGTCAACCTCGCCGTCAGCCAGGCGACTTATACCCAGGTAATCGGCAATCCGCCCGCGCAGCTTCGGCCCGCCGAGACCGTCGATCGCTATGGGCCGCGGACTCGGGAAGATGCGATTTCGATGGCGTTCAAGGAGAATCCCGCCGTAACGGCGGCGGGCTTCGACGTCGATGTCGCCTCGACCTCGATCCACGTCGCCGAAAGCAGCCTGATGCCCACCGTCACCGTACAGGGCAGCGCCAGCCGCGCCAGGGACACCGATACGTCGCTTACCACCACCGCAACCGATCAGGCGTCGATCATCGGTCAGATCACCCAGCCAATTTACGACGGCGGCACCGCGGCCTCCCAAACCCGGCAGGCCAAGGAAATGGCCGCACAAAGCCGCATGGTGCTCGATCAGGTCCGCAACCAGGCGCGTACCGCAGCGGTCAGCGCATGGGTTGCCAATGAAGGCGCCAAGGTCGCGGTAACCGCATCGGAATCCGAAGTGCGCGCCGCTGGCATCGCATTGGAGGGCGTCCGCAAGGAAGCGTTGGCCGGCCAGCGCACCACCGTCGATGTGCTTAACTCGCAGCAGGATCTGATCTCGGCGAAAGCGCGGCTGATCGGCGCACAGCGCGATCGCGTGATCGCCTCCTACACCCTGCTCACCGCCGTCGGCAGGCTCGACGTCAAGACGCTCTCCCTCAACACGCCGGACTATCTGCCCGAAGTGCACTACCATCAGGTGCGTGACGCCTGGCACGGCCTGCGCACGCCGTCGGGGCAATAAATTCGAGCGGACGGATGAAGAACCGCCGCCGCAGCGCGAGATACGCTTGCAGCGCCTGCATGCCCGCGAGACCGTGCACTTCGGCGCCGACGCGGTGGGGACCCGGCGGCTGTCTCTACGGATTCTGACTTCCGCCGCACGAGGCCGCCGCCGTCGGCTGCGCCATTTCATCACGATAGGTGTGCAGCCAGCTGGCGGCTTTGCGCAAACCGCCGAATGGGAACAGGTGAAATCCGCTGATCGCTGCGGTCGCAGCCCTTGGCGCCGACTGCAGGCCGCGCACGACGTCGTCCGGCCCGGCATCTGTCAACAGCCGGCCGTAGCGGCCGATCTGGCCGCGCAGCGCCCGCATCGAATTGCCGATCCCGCAGCGAAGCGCAAATTTCATCAGCGTGGCCACCGTTGCAGGACCCGCGAGCCCGACAATCACGGGCAAGCCGATGCCACGCGCATCGAGTTCACCGAGCCACTTAAGGATCGGCGCGCTTTCGAAACAGAACTGCGTCAGGACATCTACCCGGATGTTCGACTGGCGGCCCCAGTCCTGCCAGGCTTCGAGCGCCTTGAAGGTCGCGGTCGCGCTCAGATAGGGATGGCCTTCAGGATGGCCGGCAACGCTGATCGAGGCGAAGCCATGGGCTTCGATCAATCCGCTGGCGCAGACATCGTGGCTCGATTTGAACGGCCCCTTGGCGGCCACGACATCGCCCGCGACGAGGAGCACGCGGGTAACGCCGGCCTCCCCGCGCGAGCGTGCCAGAAAATCGTCGAGCGCCTCGCGTGAGGCGATCTCGCGCGCGGCGATATGCGGCACCGGATTGAAGCCGGCGAGGCGCAGCGCGGCAGCGGTCTCGATGTTGTGGCGATAATTGTCGCCAGGCAGGAAGGTGATTGTGACATCCGTGCCTCTAGCGAAATGATCCCGCAACTCCTGCAATTGATGGCCGCGCGAGGACACTTCGACGGAAGCCGACGCCAGCAGCGCGGCGAGATGGCCGGATGGTGCATGATCGGGCACGGTCACGGGCTGCTCCGAAAACTCAGGCCGGCGCACGGCGGCGCGAAATCACATAGGTCTCATCGTTGAACCAGAGGCCGCCATGCTTCTTCAGTACCCGGTCGGTCGCCTCCAGATAGCGGCCGTCGCGCACGACTTCCGACAGCCTGACATCCTCGATCTGCGCCACATAGATCGCGGCGTTCCAGGCAGCGAACAGCGTCGAGGTGCCGATCGGACCGGAGACCTCGTCCGGCAGCGTGTGCATGTGATAGCGGAAGATCGAACGGGCATCCGAGGAGGCATTGAAATTGTAATGCCGCGCGGCGGCGCCAAGCTCATGCTTGACCTGCCGCAGGATCGCATAACGATCGGTCTTGAAGGGATCGTCGCCGGGCCAGACCTGATCGATGATCTCGATGCCGGGATCGTGGCCGTGCGAATGGATGCCGATCAGCCGGCCGCCGGGCCGCAATGCCCGCGCCAGCGGCGTCACCACTTTCGACGCCTTGAATTCGACGCTGGCGCGCGCCCGATAGGGCTGCGAGGCGAGCACCAGATCGTAATCGGCCATCACGCGTCCGGGCCTTGGCATGATCGGGTCGAGCAGGAAGGAGTGATCCTCGCGCCGCAACGTCAAGACGATCGGACGCGTATAGACCGGGTTGCCGGTGGTTGGGCTGATCCCGGCCCGCCAGTTCTCGGCCAGGAACCCTTCGAGCTCGCCGATCTGCTCGGCAAACCCGTGCGCGGTATTGCCCGAGAGCGCCACATCCTTCCAGATCAGGCCTTGCGCTGACGTCACCGAGCGCGGCGTCAGCCATGGCGCCTCGGCATAATAGAGGTTGGTGACGACAAGCACGGTGGCAGGATGCTCGAATAGCCGGTCTGCCATTTTCTCGAGCATCATGCGGACGTCTTCGAAAGATATCTCCTTGGCGACGACGTAGAGCGGCATGGTCGGAAACCGCGCGTGCAGCGAGCGCATGACCCGCGACAGCACGGTGCCATCGCCGACGCCGGCATCGAACAGCCGAAGCGCGGGCGGCGCAGGCTGCAGGTTGCCCAGCTCGAGCGAAACCCGGTTGGCGATCTCGGTCTTTTCGCTGCAGGTCGAGACGAACAGCAGATATTTTTGCCGGTTGTCGAAGAAGCGGAAACCAGCCGGCGCGATATCGGTCGCGACCGCCGCGCCATTGACGGCCTTGGCCGCGAACGGCTTGTCTTGCGGCGACGGCTGCGCGGCGCGGTGCTCCGACAGATAGGCGCGGACCTTGTCCAGCGTGCCGGTCGTGATCTTGGCGCCGTCGCGCAGCCGCGACACCAGCTTGCCGTCGTTGACGACGAGGCGGCCGAAGGTCGATTCGGCCGTATGGGTCGCGCGGCAAAAGTCCCGGATCTCGCCCAGGATCTGGTCGGAGGTTCCGGCAGCGCCCCCGCTTTGGCGTTCCTCGATCCGCATGGTTGCTCTCCCCGCGGCTTCATCCGTTGTCTCGAGATCAAGGGACACTCGTTGGGACGCGTCAACCACAAATCGAGTGGGCAGGATATATGGGCATATGCCCACAAGCGGCCGGGCAGGTTTTCGGCGGAAAACACCCTCCGTTTCACCGCGCCCGGCGCGAGAAGAGCGAGATCAGCACCGGCAGGGTAACCAGGATGACGACGGGCGCCAGCATCATGCCAGTGACGACGACGACCGCGAGCGGCTTCTGCACCTGCGACCCGATGCCCGCCGACAGCGCCGCCGGCAGCAGCCCGACGCCTGCGACCACGCAGGTCATCAGCACGGGGCGCAGTTGCAACTCGCCGGTGCGGATCACGGCGCTGATCCGGTCAAGGCCTTCGTCGATCAGCTGATTGAACTGCGACAGGATGATGATGCCGTCCATCACCGCGATGCCAAACAGCGCGATGAAGCCGATCGCGGCCGACACGCTGAACGGGATACCTGAAATCAGGAGCCCCAGCACGCCGCCGAAGATCGCCATCGGGATCACGCTCATCGCCAGCAGCGTGTCGATCATCGAGCCGAAATTGAACCACAACAGGATCGCAATCAGCGCAAGCGAGATCGGCACCACGATCGACAGCCGCTTGATGGCGTCCTGCAAATTGCCGTACTCACCGACCCATTCGAGTCGCGAGCCCGCAGGGAGCTGGACTTGCGCCGCGATCTTGTCCTGCGCTTCGCCGATCGCGCCGCCGAGATCGCGTTCGCGCACCGAGAACTTGATCGGCAGATAGCGCTCCTGCTGTTCGCGGTAGATATAGGCCGCGCCCGACACCAGGTTGATCGAGGCCACCTCGCTTAGGGGTATCTGCGTGACCGTGCCGTTCGGCCCTGCCGCTCCGATCCTCAAGTTCTGGATCGCCTCGGCGCTCTTGCGATATTCAGGCGCCAGCCGAACGATGATCGGGAAATGGCGATCACTGCCCGGCTCATAAAGATCGCCTGCGGTATCGCCGCCGATCGCCACCTTGATGGTGGCGTTGATGTCGCCCGGCGCGAGCCCATACCGCGCGGCCTTGGCGCGGTCGATATCGATCTGGATGGTGGGCTGGCCAAGCGAGGTGAACACCGCAAGGTCAGTGACGCCCTGAACGGTCCCTAGCACCGATTTGATCTTGTTGGCGGTATCGGTCAGCGCCTGGAGATCGTTGCCGTACAGCTTGATCGAGTTCTCGCCCTTCACGCCCGAGACCGCTTCGGACACATTGTCCTGCAGATACTGCGAGAAATTGAACTCGACGCCGGGAAACTGATCGTCCAGTTGCTTGAGCAATTGCGCGGTGAGTTCGTCCTTGTCGTGGGTGCCCGGCCACTCGCTGACGGGCTTTAACGGCGCAAAGAACTCGGCATTGAAAAAGCCTGCGGCGTCGGTGCCATCATCAGGGCGGCCGTGCTGCGACACCACGGCTTCCACCTCGGGCCGGCTGCGGATCAATTTCCGCATCTCGTTGACATAGGCGTTGCCCTCCTGCAGCGAGATGGTCGGCGGCAGGGTGGCGCGAATCCAGAGATTACCCTCTTCGAGCTTGGGCAGGAATTCCAGGCCTAGCAGGCGGCCGAAGACGAGGGTCATCGCCACAAGCGCGATAGCGCCGGCCATGATGATATTTCGGTTGCCGACCGCCCAGTTCAACACCGGCACATAGAGGCGGTGCAGGAACGCCATGATCCGCGTTTCGGTCTCGTGCACGTGCGAGGGCAGGATGATCGCGCTCAAGGCGGGCGTCACAGTGAAGGTCGCAAGCAGGCCGCCCGCCAGCGCGTAGGCATAGGTGCGCGCCATCGGCCCGAAGATGTTGCCCTCGACGCCGCTCAGGGTGAACAGCGGCAGGAACGCTGCAACGATAATGGTGGCGGCAAAGAAGATCGACCGCGACACGTCGGCAGCAGCGCTCAGGATGGCATGGCTCTTCATGCCCATTGCGGTCTCGGTCGAAATATAGCTCTGCTCGACCTCGGACAGCGGCGTGGTTTGCGTCAATCGCCGGAAAATCGCCTCCACCATGATCACGGTGGCATCCACGACCAGCCCAAAATCGATCGCGCCGACCGACAGCAGATTGGCGGATTCCCCCCGCAGCACCAGGATGATGACGGCGAAGAACAGCGCGAAGGGAATCGTGGCGCCGACGATCAACGCGCTTCTGAGGTCGCCGAGGAAGATCCATTGCACCAGCACGATCAGCAGGATGCCGACCACCATGTTGTGCAGCACCGTCGAGGTGGTGAGATCGATCAGATCCTTGCGGTCATAGATCCGCTCGATGTGCACGCCGGGCGGCAGGACGTTGGATTTGTTGATGGATGCGACCAGTTGCTCGACGCGCAGAATCGTCGGCGAGCTCTGCTCGCCCCGGCGCATCAGCACGATGCCCTGCACGATGTCGTTGTCGTCATCCAGACCGGCAATTCCGAGCCGCGGTTTCTCGCCGACGGTCACGGTCGCGACATCCTTGACCAGCACGGGATTGCCGCTGCTCTGCGACACCATGGTATTGGCGAGATCGTCCATGGAACGGATCAGGCCGACGCCGCGCACCACGGCGGACTGGGTACCGATATCGACGGTATTGCCGCCGACATTGATATTGGAATTACTGACGGCCTGCAGCATCTGCGGCAATGTCAGGCCGTTGGCGATCAGCTTGTTGAAATCCACCTGCAGTTCGTAGGTCTTGGTCTTGCCGCCCCATCCGGTGACATCGATCACGCCGGGCACCGCGCGAAACCGGCGCTGCAGGACCCAGTCCTGCAGCGTCTTCAGATCGCGCACACTGTAGTTCGGCGGGCCGACCAGCCGATAGCGGTAGATTTCGCCGATAGCGCTTAGCGGCGAGATCGCGGGCTGCACGCTGCCGGGCAACGGCGGCATTTGGCCCAACCGGTTCAGCACCTGCTGCAGCGCTTCATCATAGGTATACGCGAACGAGAATTGCACCTTGACGTCGGACAAGCCGTACAGGGAGATGGTGCGGATAGTGGTGACGTTCTTGATGCCCGTGACCTGGGTCTCGATCGGAATGGTGATGTAACGCTCGATCTCTTCCGCCGACAATCCCGGGCTTTGCGTCACGACGTCCACCATCGGCGGCGTCGGGTCCGGATAGGCTTCGATGTTGAGCTGATTGAATGCAATGAGGCCGCCGATCAACACGGCGACGAAGACGCCCACCATCAAGTAGCGGCGCTCGACTGCGATGGCGACAAGGCGATCCATTCAGGTCAATTTCAACGTGCTGAAGGCGAGAGGCACCGCTAGCTGCCCGATGCCGCGCGGTCAATGAAGAGACTACCCTTTGTCACAATCCGCTCGCCGGGTTTCAGATTGCTCACGACCTCGACAAGATCGCCATTGACGAGCCCGGTCTTGATTTGCCGGAGTTCGACCGATCGATCGTCATGGGCGACCCAGACCCGGACCTGGTCGGCTTCGTAGATCAGGGCCTGCTTCGGCACGGCGGCCGCGGGGTGATCGCCCTTGGAATAGATCGTGACGGTGGCGAACATCTCCGGCTTCAGCACGCCTTCCCTGTTGTCGATGGTGGCGCGAACCAGCAGCCGGCGGGTCGCCGGATCGATCGCGGCCGACACGTAGGAGATGCGCGCGATCAGCGGAAGGCCGGGCAGCGCCATGACATTGACTGAGATTTCCTGGCCCACCGACACGATCGCGGCATCGCTTTCGCGAACGAACGCAATGAGCCAGACGGTGGAGAGATCGCCGATCACAAAGACCGGATCGCTGGCGCCTGCGTTGACATATTGGCCGGGGCCGATCTTGCGCTGCACGACCGTGCCCGAGATCGGCGAATAGATCGTGATCTCCGGATTGATGGTGCTCTTGCTCTGAAAGGCGGAGATGGCCTCGTCGGTGAAGCCTAAGATGCGCAGTTTCTTGCGCGCCGCTTCCAACGCGGTCGCCGACGAGCGCATGTCGTTCTGCGCCTGCACTTGGTTGGCCTCGGCCTGCTGGTAATCCTTTAGCGGCACGGCCTTGCCCTCGTACAGGTCCTTCGCCCGCTTGTACTGTATCTCCGCGAGGTCGAGCGCCGACTTCGCCTTGTTCATGCCGGTCATCGCCGCGATAAAGTCATTCTGCGCCTGTACGGTATCGGCGGCCTCGATCGTGAACAGCGGCTGTCCCTGCGTGACAGTGTCGCCGGGCCGGGCGAGGAGCTTGGTGACGCGGCCAGCGTAAGGCGAAAATACCGGCGTCGAGCGATCCTCATCGACCGCGACCTTGCCTTCGGTGACGTGCTCGGCCCGGAACGCTTTTTCGCTCACCGGCTCAATGGTCAGGGTGGCCCATTCGGACGGCGTCGGTGTGAAATTCTGCGCGCCTTTCCGGGATTGGCTGGAGACCTCGGAATTTCCCTTGTTCGCCACGCCGACGTGCGAAAGCCCATAGACCGCGGCGCCGACAAGCACCAGCAAGGCCACCATAGTGGCCTGCTGTTTTCTTGTAAGATGCTGCAATCGCTGAATAAATTCAGACACGGTGGGGTCCAGTCACTTCGGCGATGATTCCGGCAAATGACTGCCTCATCGGTGCGCTAATAGTGCCGAATTGATGTTATAGACAACCTAAAAAGCGCAGCTAGCCTTACCGTTTTGGCGTTAAAATCTTGCAACAAGTCAGCCGCGCGCGGGCCATTGCGGCGCGTGGCTGCCCAGCGGCATCGCCGGACGCGCCCAGAACGCAGGCGTTTGCGACAGCACCGCCGAATGGCTGATAGCCTGCAGCCGACCGAAGCCCGAGGGCACCTCTTCGACGAACGGGCGCACGGCTTCACCCTTCAAATCCTCCGTCTTCAATCCCTCAGCAACGCGGCCTAGATTCCAGAGCCAGCGCCCGGTCTGCGCCAGCGACACGCGAACGTGCCAGCTTCCACCTTCGCGCGAATGGCGTGCTTTGGCCATCATCGCGCCGAACGCCATCAGATAGCCGCTGGCGTGATCGAGCATCTGCGCCGGCAATTCTTTCGGCCCGTCGATGCCGGCGGCCTCTCCTTCGGCATGATTGAATCCCGTCGTGGTCTGCACCAGCGAGTCGAAGCCGCGGCGCTCCGACCAGGGTCCGGCATGGCCGTACGCCGACAGCGAGACATAAACGATGCCGGGGTTGATCCGTGCCGCCTCCTCCGGCGAGAAGCCGAGCGACGCGATCGCCCGCGGCCGATATCCTTGCGAAAAAATATCCGCCTGCGCCAGAAGACCGCGCAAGGTGCCCTGCCCCTGCTCGCTCTTGAGCTCGATGAATGCCGCAAGCTTGCCGCGGCCGGTATCGACGGTGAGCCATGGAATCGCCGGCAGATCGGGACCCGAGATCAACAGCACATCGGCGCCGTGCACCGCGAGCGTGCGGCCTGCGACCGGACCCGCAATCACCCGCGACAGATCGAGCACCCGCACACCCGCGAGCGGGCGATCACCGGCAGGCCACGGTCTTGGCGGCGCATCGCCGATCTTTTCGATCGAAAGCGGCGGCAACTCCGAAAGCGCCTTGGCGTGTGGCGTCGCCGACCATTCGTCATGCGAACGCATCAGCGCCACCACAGCACCGCCGGCATAGGCCGCGGTCTCGAACGCTTCGCCGTCCCATTGCATCAACGCGGCCTGGATATCGTCGCGCTCCGGCTTGCAAGCAAGGACCTTGCACACGGCATCGCGATGATGGGCGAAGTTGGTATGCAGCCGCGCGAAACGCCGATCGCGCGTGCGATAGATTCCGGCAGTCGGATCCCATGTCGGCGGCGGCGGTTTGCCATCGACGCGCAAATAGCGCTCGCTGCGGCATTCAGTGACCGCGCGAGCCATGTCGACCGCGACATCCTGCCGCTGCCCGCTGCGCAATTTCCAGATCTCGGCGGCGGCAAGCCCGGCCGCGGCGATCGAGGCTTGCGCGGCGGCGGCGACGCGAAACGACGACGGCAGTTGCGCCTCTTCTCCCGTCAGCGTGACGGCGTCGAGCGCGGCGATGTCGCCGCCGGCGAGCGTCCAGAGATCGGCCAGAATTTCGCGAGGCGTTTGCATGCCGGGATCCTTGAGCGAGCGTCGCGACATTATCACTATGGTCATCATCCGAGAAAGCGGCTTCACTGTCATTTGCGAGGAGCCAACGGGTCGCAGTGACGTGTACTGATTTCAGGTATGAGTCCGCGCTCTCGCGGCGCAGATAGCGTCCGAGCGGTGCATGAATCTTTCGCCCCAATAGAGGGCGTGGGGAATGCCGGATGCCAAATGCACCCGCAGCCTCGCACGCAAACAAAAAAGCGCACGAGCGTAGTCACCACAGGTCCACCGGGATCACCCGACATTCCCGCACGCGAAGGTTTTAACGGCTTATAACGCGCTCTCCCCGGCGACGAATTCGTCTTGTCACCGTCATTGGCGAATTAACGACATGTCCGCACCCGGTTGGGCCGACATGCCTCCGCCAACTTGACACCAGCAACGGGTGCCAGGACCACGCGGCTTTGCCGTCCGCTTCAGCGCCGTTCGTCTCGCGCGTTCCTGATCGCTCACGGGAAACCCGCCCTGCGATCAGCTTTCGCGCGCCAGCGCTGCCGCGTCCACCGCATCCCGCCCAACGTTCGTGACGATGGCCAACGCCCCTCCTATCGAGGCGGGATGGCGAAAGTTGTAGGAGTGATTTGCCCGACGGGTTAAGGGAAATATTTTTGCAAGGGGGACTGGACGACCCAAATCACGTTGAATCGGCTCGACAAATTAAGATTTGCGCGCACGCGGTTTAAGCCCGAAGGCGATGCTAGCGAACCGAGAACCCGTAGGGCGGGTTGGAGCCGAAGGCGTAACCCGCCATCTTGGCGATTCATAACGGCGGATCACGATCCGCCCTACGTGCTGCGCCGTGCTCAGAGCTTGGTCGCCGCCCGCGACAGGAGCTTCCAGTCGTTGCCCTGCTTCTGCCAGTTCATCAGGATGTGTAGGTTCTGCGGAGTTTTCTTGCCGTCGGCAAATTCCTGCTCGCCAACAAAGTTGAAGCGCACGATGGCCGCCGGCCCGACGATGCGGATCGTGGGGTCCTTGTATTCGAGCGAGGTCCATTTGTAATTTGCGGTGGCAATGCCGTTGAGGAGAGACGTCTTGGTGTCGATCTTGGCGTTTGAGTGGCTGTAGCTGAGCTCTTCCGCACAGATCGAGGCGATCACCTCGGTATTGCCGGCAGCCTGGGCGGCACGGAAGGCTTCGAGGTTCTTTGCAATTGCATCCTCGTCTGCGCCGGCAAAGGCGGGAACGGCGCTCAAGAGGCCAAGCGCAAGCACAGGAAAGGCGAGCTGACGGCGATCGATTTGCATGGCATTTCCTCCTGTTTTGATCGTGTCGACAGTCTTGCAGTTGGGCTGCAGCTTGTCGAGAACTTGGCAGGCCTTCTCAAGCGACGCGGCGGGTCGTCTCAAATTGTTGGAACGCAATATCGCTCTTGCCCAGACCCGTTTCCGGATTACCCCTCAGCTTGTAGCTCGTAGGGCGGGTTGGAGCCGAAGGCGTAACCCGCCATCTTGGCGATTCATAACGGCGGATCGCGATCCGCCCTACGAGCCCGTTTCCTGTTGCTGGCCTAAGCCGATCTGATGGCTTATCCTGTGGCCAGGGGAAGGCCATGAGACGACGTTCTGGAACGGGCGGACCGAATAAATCGCGAGGCCGCACGGCGGTCCCGCGAAAGCGCCGCAAGGCGCCAAAGGCAGTGCGCGTCTCCAGCGTCGCGAAAAAAGTCGAAAGCGCCGCGAAAACGGACGTCACACAACTTGCCCTTGAACTTCAGGAAGCCAGGGAGCGGCAGGCAGCGACAGCCGAGGTCCTGAGCCTCATCTCTGACTCGCCGACCGATCTCCTGCCGGTGTTTGACAGGATCGTCAAGAACGCAGCGCGGCTCTGCCAGAGTGTGCTGAGCGCCGTCTATCGCCGCGATGGGGACCATGTTCACCTGGTCGCGCACGATCAATTCTCCCCGGAATCGGTGGCGGCGGTGCGCAAAGCCTATCCTGCTCCGCTCACAAGCGAAAATCTGATCTCGGTCGCACTGCGCGAGCGGCGCGTCGTGCACGAGCCGGATGTGCTCGTCTCCGGCGGATACAGCGAGCTGCAGCGAACGTCGGGCTATCGCAGCATCCTCATCGTGCCCATGCTTCGCGACGAGGTCGCTATCGGCGCTATCGCCGTCATGCGGCTTGAACCGCAATTGTTCCCCAAGGCGCAGGTCGAGCTCCTGAAAACCTTTGCCGGTCAGGCGGTCATCGCCATCGAGAACACACGGCTGTTCGCTGAGCTGCAGGAACGCACCCGGCAATTGTCGCAATCGCTTGAAGGTCTACGCGCCGCGCAAGACAATCTGGTACAGACCGAGAAGCTAGCCGCTCTGGGACGGCTCGTGGCGGGAGTAGCTCACGAGATCAACACCCCCGTCGGTACCAGCCTGACCGTAGCCTCGGCATTCGACAAGACCAATCGATTTGAAGCCGATGTCGCAAGCGGCAATGTGCGCCGGTCGATCCTGACTGAATTTATTGCGGTAAGCCGGGAGGCGGCATCGCAGATCATGATCAATCTTGGTCAAGCGGCCGACTTGATACAGTCGTTCAAGCAGGTTGCGGCCGATCGCAACGTTTCGGATCGCAGACGCTTTGATCTCGGCCAGGTGACCAGACAGGTTGTTAAAGGACTCCGGTTCGGACTGCGAAGTCAAAATCTGACAGTCAGCGTCGAATGCGAGCCCGATCTCGCCATGAACAGCTATCCCGGACCTTACGGCCAGGTGCTCACCAACCTGGTTCTCAATTCCGCGGCGCACGCCTTTCCAGACGGCGCACGAGGATCCGTCCATATTGCGGCGCAGGCGTCGGGCAAGGACGGTGTTGAAGTGCTGTTTTCAGACGATGGCTGCGGAATGAGCCCGGAGGTCAAGCGCACCCGTTTTTCACAACCCGGCGCGACCAGGGCAGCACCGGCTTGGGTTTGCACATCGTCCACAACATCGTGACCAATCGCTTGGGTGGCCGGATCAATTTGGAAACCAGGCCTGGCGCGGGAACGAAAATCCAGCTCATCGTGCCGCGCGAAGCGCCGTTGTGAGTTTGCTGCAGGATAATGCGTGTCGAACGACCTGAGTTCGCGGCGGTTGATCCAGGACCTCGGCAACGAGACTAGGCTGCCCGGACTGTCGCGAGGAAACTCTCGACCTCCAGCTTCAGCCGCTCGGACTGCTTGGCGAGCTCGCCGGCCGAACCGAGCACCAGTTCGGCGGCAGTTCCCACCTGGCACGATGCCTGCGTCACGCCGGCAATGTTTTGCATGCCCCCCTGCGTGCCCTGCGCGGCCTGCTGCACGCTGCGGGCAATTTCCTTGGTCGATCCACCCTGCTCGTCCACCGCGGTGGCGATCGTTGTCGCGATCTCGTCGATCTGCCCGATGGTGGCGCCGATCTCGCGTATGGCTTCGGCCGTTGTCCCGGTAGCGTCGCGGATCGCCTGGATCTGATCGGCGATCTCCTCCGTCGCCTTCGCGGTCTGGGTCGACAGCGCCTTCACTTCGCTTGCAACCACGGCAAAGCCCTTGCCTGCCTCGCCGGCTCGCGCGGCTTCGATCGTCGCGTTCAAAGCCAACAGGTTGGTCTGTGCGGCGATGTTTTGAATGAGCCCCATCACCTCCCCAATCTTCTGTGTCGCCTCCAGCAACCCTTCGACCATTGCGTTGGTGCGATCGGCCTGAGCAACGGCGCTTTGCGCTATCGATGCCGAGTGAGCAATCTGACGGGAGATTTCCTGCCCCGATGTCGAAAGTTCCTCCGCCGCGGCAGCCACGGTCTGCACATTCGCCGTGGTCTGTTGCGCGGCTGCGGCGACGGTGGTGCTCTGCCGGGTCGTCTCCTTCGCGATTGCGGACAGCGATTGCGCCGAACGCTGCATTTCGGCGGCTGCGGAAGCGGCGCCGGCGACAATTCCGCCGACGCTGTTCTCGAACTCGCCCGCGATCCGGTTCATGGCCGATTTCCGTTCCGCCGCGGCGCGCGCCGCCGTCTCCTCCCGCTCTGCGCGGAGACGTTCGGCGTCGATCAACTGATTCTTGAAAATGGCGAGGCTCCGCGAGATATGGCCGATCTCGTTACGATGCTCAACGAACGGGACCGCAACGCTCAAGTCGCCCTTCGCCAGATCGTCCATGACGCCGCATATCGCTCCGAGCGGAGCAACCAGACCGCGACCGAGAGCGAATGCAGCCAATCCCGCGATGAGCAACCCCGCCAGACCGCCCGCGGCGATCCAGACGGCGCGGTCAAACACCACCGCGTCGATATCGTCGGTATAGACGCCTGCCTGGATTGCGAGCAGCTTGTCGCCCTCACCATACCCGCCGGCATAGGTGAGCTTCGGCAGCTCGGGACCGCCGGCCGCCTTCGGCACCTGGTATTCGAGAAAACCGCCGCCGCTACGGGCTTTGCCAACGATATTCTGAATCAGCAGCTGGCCTTGATTGTCCTTGTAGTCCCAGCGATTGACGTTGATGTATTTCGGGTTGGCGTGCACATAGGTGACGCCGGCATTGGCGCTGCCGGCGCCATAGACTCCCAGATAGTCAGCGGATTTTCCCCAGCGCATGGCGCCGATCGCATCGAAAGCAAGCTGCCGCGCTTCCTCCGCCGAGATCTTACCGGCTTTGGCTTTTTCCTCGTAGTTCGACAGGATCTTCTTGGCGGCCTCGACCAGATCGAACACCTTGGTCCGACGTTCCTCGATGACGGTATTGCGAAGCACCATCACTTGAGCGGCCAGCGCGGCGACGAAGACAACGGTCAAAACCGCGATGATCATCGCAAAACGATTGTAGACTGTAAGATGTCGCATGATGAGCGCCCTCGTGCCAGAGATGGCGACTAGTACCCTTTTACCGGTTAAGGCTTTATTGAGAACGACGGGCGGTCATGTCCGCCCCGGGCTGTGCGGAGCCGACCTCGGGCTCACCAACGTCACGGCCTGCGGCTATTTTCGGTCGGCGATGTCAGCGGCAAAGATCCGCAGGAAGATCGCGCGCCGGGCGGTCTCGCGGTTGTTGCAGTACGCGATCATCGGATTGGCCATCGTGCCCTGGAAATAGTCATACCAGAACGCGCAGGTCAGATCGCGGGTATGGATCCATGATCGCTGCATCTCGCGCAGCTTGGCCTGCTGATCCGGCTCCAGCGCGTTCATCATGGTCTTGTAGGAATCGTTGATGATCTGGTCCCAGACCAGCCGCTCGCGATCCAGGCATTCGATCTGGCGCCGCGAGCTTGCGGTGGTTTCATCGCCGCCCATGCATGGCTTCGCTATCCTCATGAGGCAGGCCGCCTCGTCGGCTTCCTGCGATCCCGCCCCCTTGTCCTGCTTGCGCAGGCAGTCGCCGATGGTGGCGACATCCTTTGCCGCCGGAGTGTCCGCCCGCGCCGGAAACGGTCCGGCAACGATCAGCGCGAGAGCGAGCGACAACAGCCGACGACGGACCGGCATGTGTGTCATCCCTTTTTCCCCGACTTGACCTCGTCGAATGTGGCAAGCGCCCGTTCAAGTTTGGCGTTGAAGAGCCACATCGCATCCATAATTTCGCGGAAGGTCGCCGATGTTCTTGCCCGGTCTGCCTGGCCAAAAGCGAAGATGCTGTTGTTTCGCAGATATCCCATGATCCTGGGCTCGGAAATTCTATAGTTCACCAGGTCGCCTGACTTGAGCGCGGACCTGGTCGGGCTGGGAATAATCTGGATCAGCTCAAAAAACTTCATTTGATCGATCGGGTCCGGCAGTGTCTTCACGATCGCCGGTATTTGCGGGAAAAGCTCCGCGTGTGCGCCCATCAGGGCATCTCGCACGGCGGTCCAGTGGTTGTAGCGATGATCCAGATTCCCTGCGCGTGCCTCTTCCTTGTCATCGCGAGCGCCCAGCGCAGGATCAAAGGCTGCGATCGCCTGTTTGATCGCTGCCCACTTCCTTCGACCGTTTTTATCTTCTGATGGACCTGTCTGCAAACTCCCCTTGTAGGTGTTGGACCGTGCATTCCCCACATTTTGATTGCCATTGGTCTCGGCAAAGAAGAGCCCCAGGCTGATACGACCTGCCGCTTGCGCATTCGTCGCATCAAGGCCCTTGGCCCGCGCAATGGCCATTGCCAAATCGACAACGTCCTTGAACGGCGTATCCGATTTTTGCGCGTTGGCGGGTGGCGCCTCCATGAGGTCGAAAAGTTTCCTGTACTCATCGACCAGCGGCTCGCTGTCGGCGTCAAAGTACGCCGGAGGAATTCCGAATTTATTGGGCCGTCCGATTCTGGATGGAAGCGCGTCGGTGAGGTCTTTGTAGGCGCTTATCATGTTGATGCGTGCAAGGTAGAGCGCTTGTCCCGGCAAGTTCGGCAGCGGCTGGCCGGAATTGATCTGTGCGCGACGCTGGCGCAGGACCTCCTCAAAGCTGCTTACTGCATTGTTGTAGGTATTGAGTGCATCCGATTGTTTTTTCGTGAGTGCGCCCGGCTGAGCCATTGCGGGGGAGATGAAACGGAGACTGCCGATGGCGGCAGAGACGAGCGAGGCGGCCGGGTTGACGATGATCGTATCGATGACGATGGAGGCCTGCGGCGTGAAGACGAGTCCGAGCGCAAGAGCTGCCGCGGGCGCAGCGGCATGACGGTTTATTCCCATGGCGGTCTCCCAAGGCCTAAGTCTCACCGGATACGACTGGGACGTCTACCTGCGCAATTGATTTGTAAGTTTCACGGCTTAATGAAAATCCCGCGAGCGCGGCAGGATGCGCACGTTGCGGGGATGGCGGATTTTCTGGGCCGGATTGTCCGGATGGTCGCGGCGGTCGTCGTTGAGCGGCTCAACCAGGGCAGGCCCAGCCGGCACAGGAGGTTTTCGGCCAAGCGCGTCGTCGGCAAGTCCCACCAGATCGCGGGAGCGGTCGAATAATCGCTGGGCGACCAGATGCGTCACTTCCTCCGGACTGCTCTGGATATAGCCTTCGACCAGAATGAGGCGAGCGCCCATCACCTCTTTGCGGAAGCGCTCCATCACTTTCGGCCACACCACGATATTGGCGATGCCACTTTCGTCCTCCAGCGTCATGAAGATGACGCCGTTGGCGCTGCCCGGGCGCTGCCGCACCAGCACCACGCCGGCGCAGCGGACGGAGAGCCGGTCGTTGCGGTGACAGACGTCCCGACAGGGAATAACGCGCTCCTTTGCAAACATTGACCGCAAAAATTCCATCGGATGGCCTTTCAGCGACAGGCGGATGGTCTGGTAGTCGGCGACCACCTGCTCCGGCAGCGGCATCTCAGGCAGGGCCCTCGCATTCTCGTCGGGCTGCTCGCGCGCGACCGCCGCCTCGAACAGCGGCAGCGGCACATCATCGGGCAGCCGCCGCACCGCCCATAGTGCTGCGCGGCGATCAAGCCCGATGGAGCGGAACGCATCGGCATCGGCGAGCAGGATCAGCGCGCGCTTGGGCAGGCCGGTGTCGCGGGCGAACTCTTCCAGCGAGGTGAAGCGGCGACGCGCACGCGCGGCGACGATGCGCTCGGCCCAGTCTGTCTTCACCTCTCCCGCTTGCGGGGGAGGTCGCATCGCATCGCAAGATGCGATGCGGGTGGGGGAAACTCTCTCCACACGAGCAGTGTGACTCGCGGCGGCTCCCCCACCCCAGCCCTCCCCCGCAAGCGGGAGAGGGAGCGCAATCCCTTCGCGGTTGACAAAATGGGATTCTACTTCTGATGCGTCCCGGAATGAGGCCTGAATTCGTTTCAACCTCTCCTCGTCTGGATCGGCCCAGCTAAACCCGTCGATCTGGCGAAAGCCGAGCCGCACCGCGCAATATTTCCCGCCCCCCTCCTCCAGCGTATTTTGCGCAAAACTATGGGACACGTCGATCTCGCGCACCTCGACGCCGTTCTTGCGGGCATCGCCGACAATCTGGGCCGGGGCATAAAAGCCCATCGGCTGCGAGTTCAACAGGGCGCAGCAGAAGGCATCGGGGTGATAATGCTTGAGCCATGACGAGACATAGACGAGCTGTGCAAAGCTCGCGGCGTGGCTTTCCGGAAAGCCGTAGGAGCCGAACCCTTTGATCTGCTCGAAACAATTTCTGGCGAATTCGGGCGCGTAACCGCGCGCGATCATGTTGTCGATCAACTTGGCCTCGAACTTGCCGATAGTGCCGAGATTGCGAAACGTCGCCATCGACCGTCGCAGCCCGTTGGCTTCCTCGGAGGTGAATTTCGCGGCCTCGATCGCGATCCGCATCGCCTGTTCCTGGAACAGCGGGACGCCGAGCGTCTTGTGCAGGACTCTGTAAAGCTCATCCTTGTCGCCGTGCTCGGGCGAAGGTGACGGATAGATCACCTTTTCCTTGCCGTTGCGCCGACGAAGGTACGGATGCACCATATCGCCCTGGATCGGGCCGGGCCGCACGATTGCGACTTCAATGACGAGATCGTAGAAGGTCCGCGGCTTGAGCCGCGGCAGCATGTTCATTTGCGCGCGGCTTTCGACCTGGAACACGCCGAGCGATTCACCCCGGCACAGCATGTCATAGACGCCCTTGTCGTCCGCAGGGATGCTCGCCAGTTCCCAGCGCTCGCCTTTGTGGTCGGCGATCAGGTCGAAGGATTTGCGGATGCAGGTCAGCATGCCCAGCGCCAGCACGTCGACCTTCATCATGTTCAGGGCGTCGACGTCATCCTTGTCCCATTCGATGAAGGTGCGGTCCTCCATCGCGGCATTGCCGATCGGCACATAGGTGTCGAGCCGGTCCTGGGTCAGCACATAACCGCCGACATGCTGCGACAAATGCCGCGGGAATTCGATCAGCTCGCTGGCAAGCTCGACCGCGAGCTCGATCATAGAATTCGCAGGATTGAGCCCCGCCTGCTTGACCTGCATGTCGTTGAGGCCCTTGCCCCAGCTTCCCCACACCGTATTGGCCAAGGCGGCCGTGACATCTTCCGTCAGGCCCAGCGCCTTGCCGACGTCGCGGATCGCGCTGCGCGGACGATAGTGGATGACGGTCGCAATGATCGCCGCGCGGTGGCGGCCATATCGCCGGTAGACATATTGCATCACCTCCTCGCGGCGCGAATGCTCGAAGTCGACGTCGATGTCCGGCGGCTCCAGCCGCTCCTTGGAAATAAAGCGCTCGAACAGAAGATCGACCTTGGTCGGATCGACGGAGGTGACACCGAGCACATAGCAGACGGCCGAGTTGGCGGCCGATCCCCTGCCCTGGCAAAGAATGCCCTGGCTGCGCGCGTAGCGCACGATGTCGTGCACGG
The DNA here is from genome assembly GCA_005884765.1 of Alphaproteobacteria bacterium. Lineage (GTDB taxonomy): Bacteria > Pseudomonadota > Alphaproteobacteria > Rhizobiales > Xanthobacteraceae > Bradyrhizobium. The sequence goes on along the minus strand of VAZV01000154.1, from coordinate 30,168 downwards.
TGAGGAAATAATGCGCGTATTTGAGCTCCGCGATGAGGTCGAGTTCCTTGCGCAAGATGGCGCGAAGCGTATCGCTGAGCCCGCCGGGGAAATGTTCCTCGGCGCCGGCCCAGGTCAGGTCTTCCAGATGCTGTTGCGCGGTCTTGCCGGGCGGCACCGGCTCGTCCGGATACTGGTATTTGAGCTGATCGAGTGAGAAATGGATGCGACCGGCAAAGCGCATGGTTTCCGCGATCGCCTCGGGGAAGTCGCGAAACAGCCGCGCCATTTCGTCTGCTGGCTTGAGATAACGCTCCGCATTGGCCTCGAGACGTTTGCCGATAGCGTCGATGGTCGTCTTCTCCCGGATGCAGGTGAGCACATCCTGCAAGGGGCGGCGCGCGGGATGGTGGTACAGCACCTCGTTGGTTGCGAGCAGCGGCATCTTTGCCGCCACGGCGATGTGATTGAGCCGCGCCAGGCGGCGCCGGTCATCGCCGCGATAGATGAGGCTTGCGGCGAGCCACACGCCATCGGCACGGCTATCTTTTAATCGTTCCAGAACCTTCAGGACGCCGGCCGCCTCGAAGCGATGCGGCGGCATCACGACCAGAAGCTGGCCTTCGCAGAATTCCAGGAGGTCATCGAACCCCAAGTGACATTCACCCTTCTCGATTCTTTCAATATCGTCCCCGCGTTTGCCGCGGGTGAGCAACTGGCACAGCCGGCCGTAAGCCGCGCGGTCGCGCGGATAGACCAGGATATCCGGCGTGCCGTCGATAAAGACGAGGCGCGAGCCGATCAGCAGCTTCGGCTTATATTGAACTTCCGGGTTTTCCAGCTCCTTGTAGGCCCGCACCACGCCGGCCAGCGTGTTGTGATCGGCGATGCCGATCACGGCAAGCCGCAACTCGCTTGCCTGATGCACATAGGCGCGCGGATCCGAGCCGCCGCGCAGGAACGAGAAATTCGTGGTGATGCCGATCTCGGCATAGCCGGGCGTTGGCTCAACGCTGACGGGACTATTCATGCGAACAACCCATGCACGAACCAGTTGGCAGGCGCAGGCTTGCCTTCCTCGGTAACGAGTTCGCTGCCATAGAGACCATCGCGATAGATCCAGAAGCGCAGGCCCGCTTCATCCTCGATGCGGAAATAATCGCGCGTCAGCACTTCGCCGTTCTGCTTCCACCATTCCATGGCGATGCGCTCGGGCCCTTCCGCCCGCACCACCGCATGCACCGCGCGCCGCCAGGTGAAATGATGCGGAGGCCCGTCCGGAACCGTTGCAAACGGCACTTTGATGGGCTCGGGCTTTTCAAACAACCGCAACGGGCGCAGCGGCGGCTCGCTCTCGGCCCGCGCCGGCCAGGCTGCCTGGCTTGATGCGGCCAGATGATGCTGCGCCGGCGCCGTCCATACCGCGCGCTCCGGAATATGGGTGTCCTGCGGCAGGTGCACGATCACGCGGCGGCCGCCGATCCGCGCGGCGATGCGGTCGATCAGATCAGCCAGCTTGTCATTATCGTGGACATTGGCATCAAGGTCACGCTGCTGCTGCACGACGATTTCGGTGCGGCTTGCGGACAGCCGAATGAGATCGAAACCGAAACCGGGATCGAGGGGATCGTTGAGCGCATCGAGCCGCTCGCGAAACAGGCGGTCGATCACCTGAGCCTTGGTCGCCGGCTGTCCGGTGTCGACCACAATCGCACGCACCGCGCCGTCGGTGCGGAAGAAACCTGCTTCCAGCCGCCGCGCACCCTTGCCCTGCTTGCCCATCGCCGCGACAAGCATGTGCGCCAATTGCGATAGCGTTATCGAAATCACGCTCTCGGTCGTCACCGGTTCGGCAAAGCGCTTCTCCACGATGTAATCCGGCAGCGGCTTGCGCGGACTGATCGGCGCATCGCCCTCACCCAAAGCGTGCGCCAGCCGGGTCGTGAAGTCCCCGCCGAAGCGAGCGGTGATTTCGCAAGGCGCGCGCGCGGCGACATCGCCGATGGTTTTCAACCCGGCACGGCGCAGGCCGGTTGTGATCGCCGCATCGGCGCCGAGCGCGGACACCGGCAAGGGATTGACCGCCTCGGCTTCCTCGCCGTTCTTCACGATTCTGCCGGGGCTTCCGCGCGTCAGCGTGCGCGCGCAAACTGATGTACTTGCAATCGCCGCGCTGACGACAAAGCCCTGCCAGGTCAGCGCGCCGCAGATCATTCTCAGCAGCGCGGCCTCGCCACCGAACAAATGGGCACAGCCGGTAATGTCCAGGAACAGGCCATGCGGCGGATCGAGCGCCACCAGCGGCGTGAAACGGTCGCACCAGTCGGCGATATCGTCCAGGATTTTGGCGTCCGCGACCTCATCGGCATCGAACACCATCAATTCCGGACAGATGGCGCGGGCATTGGCGAGCGGCTGCCCGGTCTCAAGACCGCAACGCGCGGCCTTGTCGTCGAGAGCATAAATCTGCAACGCGTTGTTCTCTTTGGCGACGACAACGCTGGGAGTGTTATCCGGCCCGGCGCTGGAACGCCTGATTCGGTCGATGGGCAGGCGCGGCAGCCACAGGCTGAGGATACGCCGCCGGTTCTGCGAAAAAGCACTCATCACATTTCCATTCCATGATCCACCGCCCGAGAGGGCCATGACGATTACGAACGAGCTCGGCGTCGAACACCGGCGCGCCCCACGCGCTCCCAGGCGCCGCAGGCATTAAAGGCGCCGCCAGCGTTAAGGGCGCGGCGGGCGGCGAATGCGCCGCACGCACGATCCATCGACTTTCTGCCGTGGAGGGCGACGGCTGCGCCGCCACCCGCAACAGCAGCCCGGTGACGCCGGAGGATTGCGCTGCCAAGGTCAGTTTGCGGCTGGCTGTGAGATCGAGCTGACGCACCTCGCCCCAGAGCTCCAGCACGACAACGCCGACCGCATCGCAGGCCAGCGCGTCGGCAGCGGTTCGCAACGCCGTATCGACATCGGCCGCGCGCACGCTCACCACGCAGCGCGGATCGAGGCCGAGTTCGGCCCATCCGCTCATCGACAGCGCGCCCAATTCGATTTCGGAAAAATCCTGCCGCACCCAGACCAGCGGCCGGCGCGGCGCCAGGCGCCCGGCAAGACCTGCGATAAACCCGGTCGCCGCAGCGCTCTGATGACCTGCGGAAAACACCTCGTGCACCGTGGCGGCCGCGAGGCCACCCCGCAGCGCCGCATCAGCACCGGCATGCCCTAGCGCCACCTTGTTAAGGGCGTAGCCATCGCCATGCGCCTCAAGGCGCTCGATGTCGCCGCGTAAACTCGCAAGCGTGCTCATGCGTGCGCTCATCATGCGCACTGCTCCCAAGATTTCGGCCTGGCTGGTTTTTTTAATAACCCGCGTCTGGCCCATTTGTTCATGATATGTTCTAATATAAAGCTAATAGGCCCCGCGGAGTCAACCGGAATTGGCGCTTCAAGGGATTCACCAGCAAAATCAGGGGGATTCAATGCATTTCATCATCCTCGACAGCAACACCGATTTCAATGGCTGGCGAAAGGCGGCGCGGGTGCTGGCGCAAAACGACGTAGAGCCGTCCGATGTGACATGGACGGTGCGAGGCGACGCTCCCCCATTGCTCGAACCGCCGAGCGCGGCTCATGTGTTTCAATCTCTAGAAGGCAGCTTCAACGTATCGGCAAAATTCGTTGAGCTTGCGCAGTCTGCGATCCTGCATCGCGACGCCAAACGCTTTGCCATTCTGTATCGCCTGGTGTGGCGGCTGCGCGGCCATCATGACCTCTTGAACGCCGCTGACGATCCCGACATTGCGCTCGCGACGGCGATGGCAAAGGCCGTGCATCGCGACCAGCACAAGATGCAAGCCTCGATCCGCTTCCGCGAAATCGGCCGCGAACAGCACACGCATTTCGCCGCCTGGTTCGAGCCGGAGCACCACATCGTCGAAGCGACCGCGCCGTTCTTCGCCAGCCGTTTCGCCGACATGCCGTGGTCGATCCTCACCCCCGATGTCTGCGCGCATTGGGACGGCCATGCCGTCTCGATTACGTCAGGCATCCCCAACGAGGAGGCGCCGACCGAAACCCGGCTCGAGGAAATTTGGCGACATCATTACGCAGGCATTTTCAATGCGGCCCGGCTGAAGGTAAAGGCGACGCAGACGGAAAAGCCGAAACCCTACTGGAGGAACTTACCGGACGCCTCGATCATTAAAACATTAATCGCCGATACCGAATGCTGGATCGGCTCTGGGATCACCAATGCCGGAGCGGCATCCGAGAGGCGCCCGGAGGCTTCGATGAAGCGAAAATCCTCAAGCTCAGCCGAAAATATTGAAACGCTGCGCGAGGAAGCAGCCTCCTGCCATGCCTGTCCCCTCTACAAAAACGCGACCCAGACCGTGTTCGGCGAAGGCCCGCAAACCGCGCAAATCGTGTTGGTCGGCGAGCAGCCTGGCGACAAGGAAGACCTTGCCGGCAAACCGTTCGTGGGTCCTGCCGGCCTGATGCTCGACCGCGCGCTGCAACAAGCAGGCGTCGATCGCAAAAAGGTCTACATCACCAATGCGGTCAAGCATTTCAAATTTGTCCCGCGCGGAAAGATCCGGCTGCATCAGAAGCCGAATACGCCGGAGATCAAGGCGTGCCGGCAATGGTATGAACGCGAATTGGCGGCGATCAAACCCGGCCTGGTAATGGCAATGGGCGCAACCGCCGCGCAATGCGTGTTCGGAAAGCTGACGCCGATCAACAAGAACCGCGGTCACCTGATCGATCTTCCTGACGGGATCAAGGCGCTGGTGACGGTGCATCCGTCCTTTATCTTGCGGCAGCCCGACGAAGACGCGAGGGCGCGAGAATATGCGCGGCTCGTCGACGATTTCAGGATTGCCGCCGACTTCCTCAAAAAATCAGCCCGCGCCGCTTGAGCGCCGCGCGGACGGTCGGGAACTGGCCATTTAGCCGGCCAATTTCAACCTACTGTCACATGCATCGATCAAAATCCCGTCCCATTGGGACATGGGAGTTTGACATGAGCGATATGGCGTTACCCGGTTCGATCGAGCCTGCCCTGCGGAAGGGTCCGGATCTCGACAAGGGCTTTCATCCATTGACCGGCATTATCTATATGGGGGTGGTCGCTGCCGCCCTGCTATTCGTTGCCTACAGCATTTATTCCGACGTCGATGCGACCGGCACGCGGGTCGCCTCGTATCTGCCCTATCTCCTGCTCTTTGTCGCGCTTCTGATCGCGCTCGGCTTCGAGTTCGTCAACGGCTTCCACGACACCGCCAATGCGGTCGCCACCGTGATCTATACGCGCGCGATGCCCGCCCACATCGCCGTGGTCTGGTCGGGCATGTTCAATCTGTTTGGCGTTTTGCTTTCCAGCGGCGCGGTGGCCTTCGGCATCGTGTCGCTGCTGCCGGTCGAGCTGATCCTGCAGGTCGGCAGCAGCGCCGGTTTCGCCATGGTGTTTGCGCTTCTGATCGCCGCCATCATCTGGAACATAGGCACTTGGTATCTTGGGCTGCCGGCCTCGAGCTCGCACACCCTGATCGGATCGATCATCGGCGTCGGCATCACCAACGCGCTGTTGCGCGGTCGCGACGGCACCTCCGGCGTGGACTGGTCGCAGGCGACCAATATCGCCAAGGCGCTCCTGCTATCGCCGCTTTTTGGTTTCGCGTTGGCGGCGATCCTGCTCTATGTCGTGAAAATCATCTTGCAGCGCGCGACGCCTGCGCTGTTCGCTGAGCCCATCGGCAACCAGCCGCCGCCGTGGTGGATCCGGGGCATCCTGATCCTGACCTGCACGCTGGTCAGCTTCTTCCATGGCTCGAATGACGGTCAGAAGGGAATGGGCCTCATCATGCTCATTCTCATTGGCACCGTGCCGACCGCCTATGCGCTCAACCGCGCGCTGCCGTCGAGCCAAATCGAAGCGTTCACCGCGAATTCGACGGCCGCGAGCAAGGTCATCGAGGGCAAGGCCGCCGGCTACAACGTAATCGGCAACCCGCGGCCGGCCGTTACCAATTATGTCGCGCAGCACCAGATCAATGGAGGCACCTATCCGTCATTGGCGGTGTTGGTGCGCGACATCTCTAACCAGGTCAACCAGTATGGCTCGCTGGCGAAATTCCCGGCGGAGGCCGTCGGCAACACCCGCAACGACATGTACCTGGTCTCCGAGGCCATCCGTTTCCTGATGAAGGACAAAGAAGCCGAACTCTCCGGCACCGAGGTTGCCACGCTCAACAGCTACAAGGGCTCGCTCGACAGCGCGACGAAATTCATTCCGGGCTGGGTCAAGATCGCCGTCGCCATCGCGCTCGGCCTTGGCACCATGGTCGGCTGGAAGCGCATCGTCGTCACCGTCGGCGAGAAGATCGGCAAGACCCACCTGACCTACGCGCAAGGCGCGTGCGCCGAGATCACGGCGGCCGCGACCATTGCGGCGGCCGATGGCTACGGGTTGCCGGTCTCGACCACGCACGTGCTCTCGTCCGGCATCGCCGGCACCATGGCAGCCAACGGATCGGGGCTGCAGTGGTCGACGATCCGCAACATCGCCATGGCGTGGGTGCTGACCTTGCCGGCGGCGATGGTGATCTCCGGCACGCTGTACTACGTGTTCTCGCATCTGTTCTGAACTTGATGGTTCTGGGTCGGGTTCGGCGCGGGCGGTCTAGTCACGCCTCGCCGGTCACGCCGCGAGCGTATTCTCCACCAGCTTGATCCAGTACGAGGTGCCGAACACGATCGCCTCGTCGTTGAAGTTGTAGGCGGGATGGTGCAGGCCGGCGCTGTCGCCATTGCCGCAAAAGATGAACGCGCCCGGCCGCTGCTCCAGCATGTACGAGAAATCTTCCGCGCCCATCAGCGGCGGCATCTCCTGCACATTGGCGTCGCCGGCGACTTCCCTGGCCACCGCCGTTGCAAAATCCGTTTGCGCGGCGTGATTGATCGTCACGGGATAGCCGCGCTCGTAGGTGAGATCGATCCTGGCGCCGGTGATTTGGGCAACGCCCGCGACGACTTCCTTGACCCGCTTCTCGATCAATTCCCTCACCTCCGTCGTCAGCGTGCGCACGGTGCCCCTGAGCACGGCCGTTTGCGGGATCACGTTGCGCGCATTACCGGCGTGAAACTCGCACATCGAGATCACGGCCGCGTCGAGCGGGTCGACGCTGCGCGAAACGATCTGCTGCAAGGCCGTAATCAACTGCGCGCCGACCAAAACGGAATCGAGGCATTTGTGCGGGCGCGCCGCGTGCCCGCCCAGCCCCTCGATGTTGATGTCGATCGCATCCGTCGACGCCATGATCGGACCGGAGCGGATCGCAAATGAGCCGACCGGAATGCCTGGACCGTTGTGCATGCCGAAGACCTGGTCGATGGCAAAGCGGTCCATCAGCCCGTCCTTGATCATGGCAGCCGCGCCCGCGCCGCCCTCCTCCGCCGGCTGAAAGATCACGACAGCTTTGCCGGCGAAATTCCGGGTCTCGGCGAGATAGCGCGCGGCGCCAAGCAGCATCGCAGTGTGGCCGTCGTGGCCGCAGGCGTGCATCAAGCCCTTGGTTTTCGAGGCATAGGCGAGCTTGGTGTTCTCCTCGATCGGGAGCGCATCCATATCGGCGCGAAGCCCGATCACCTTGATATCGCCGCCGGCCGGCTTGCGGCCTTTAATGACGCCGACCACGCCGGTGCCGCCGAGGCCAGTGGCGACCTCGTCGCAGCCGAATTCCCTCAGTCGGTCCGCCACGAATGCTGCAGTGCGATGCACCTCATAGAGCAATTCGGGATGCGCATGGATCTCCCGGCGCCAGGCCTGGATATCGGGTTGCAGATCGGCGACACGGTTGACGATGGGCATGGAAATCTCGGTTTTTCCGGTTGGCACTGCTTTACCCTTCTCTAGCACGCGTCGTGCCTACCGCCCAATATTTGGAGGGCGCTGTACAGTGGGCAGCGACGCGGCTATGGCCTTAAAAAGACGATGCCGGGTAAAGACTTATGAAGCGGATTGAAGGTGATTTCGACTATATCGTCGTCGGCGCGGGTACCGCCGGCTGCATTGTCGCCAACCGCCTGTCCACGAATCCGAAAACCCGTGTGCTGATCCTGGAAGCCGGCGGCAACGACAACTGGATCTGGTACCACATCCCGGTCGGCTACCTGTTCGCGATCGGCAATCCGCGCTCGGACTGGATGTTTCGAACCGAGCCCGAGCCCGGGCTGAACGGCCGCTCGCTCGCCTATCCCCGCGGCAAAGTGATCGGCGGCTGCTCTTCAATCAACGCGATGATCTCGATGCGCGGACAGGCCGCCGATTACGATCACTGGCGCCAGCTCGGGCTTGCCGGCTGGGCGTATTCCGACGTGCTGCCGCACTTCAAGCGGCTGGAAGATCATTTCCTGGGCGAAAGCGAGCATCACGGCACGGGCGGCGGCTGGCGGATCGAAGCGCCGCGGCTGTCATGGGATATTCTCGACGCGGTCGGCGCTGCCGCGGAACAGATGGGAATTGTGAAAATCCCCGACTTCAATACCGGCGACAACGAAGGGGTCGGCTATTTCCACGTCAACCAGAAGCGCGGGCGGCGCTGGTCGTCGGCGCGCGGCTTCTTAAAACCCGCGCTCCGCCGCCCTAATCTGCGCCTGGAAAAGGAGGTGCTGGTCGACCGTCTCATCGTCGAGAACGGGCGCGCCGTTGGCGTGCGATTTATCCGCGGTGGCGAGATTCTCGAGGCCCGTGCGAAGTGCGAAGTCATCCTGTGCGCCGGCGCGATCGGATCGGTGCAGCTGCTGCATCGCTCCGGCATCGGCCCCGCGGACTGGCTCGCCCCCCTCGGCATCGATGTCGTGCTCGACCGCCACGGCGTCGGGCGCAATCTGCAGGATCATCTGCAGCAACGTGCGATCTACAAGGTTTCCGGCATTCGCACGCTGAATGAGATCTACTACTCGTTGATCGGGCGCGGCCTGATGGGGCTCGACTACGTCTTCCGCCGCCGCGGGCCGCTGACGATGGCGCCGTCGCAGCTCGGCATCTTTACCCGCTCCGACGCTACCCGCGGGCGCGCCAATATCCAGTTCCATGTGCAGCCGCTGTCGCTCGACAAGTTCGGCGATCCCCTGCACACCTTCCCTGCCATCACTGTCAGCGCCTGCAACCTGCAGCCGACCTCGCGCGGCACCGTGCGCATCCGCTCGGCGACGCCCGACGAGGCGCCGTCGATCGCGCCGAATTATCTGGCGACCGACGAAGATCGTCAGGTCGCAGCCGATGCCATCCGCACCACGCGGCGGCTCATGAACCAAAAGGCGCTGGCGCCCTATCACCCTGCCGAGTTCCTGCCGGGCCCGTCGGTTGGCGATGACGATGCCTCACTTGCCAAGGCCGCCGGCGACATCGGCACTACGATCTTTCACCCCGTCGGCACCGCCAAGATGGGAGCGGCAAACGACCCGATGGCGGTGGTCGACGAGCGCCTGCGCTTTCGCGGCATCGCGCGGCTTCGCGTCGCCGATGCCTCCGTCATGCCGACCATCACCTCGGGCAATACCAACACCCCGACCGCGATGATCGCCGAGAAAGCGGCCGCCATGATCCTCGAGGATGCGCGATAGGGCGTACGGCGACGGTCCCTTCAAGCATCGGCACGGCTGCAGCTTGCAGGGGCTGCCCCCGTTTGGCTTCGAAGCTGCAGCGCAACATCCCGGGCGCGAGAACCGGCCGGTCCGGGAAAGCCATTCGGGCTTCAGGTTCCATCGCACTTTATGAAAAATAGTGTATAATCAACCCTTTAGGGTTCCGGAATTTTGACAATCTATAGTTGAGAGAATTTCGATGATAGTTCTCGCGAGACTTGCCGCCATTTTGTTTGTGTTTCTTGCGCTGGCCGATCCAGCAATTGCCCAATCCCGACGATCGGCGGATACCTCGCGCGCTCAAAGCGAAGCAGAGGCGGAAATCAGAGATCGGATAAACGCCTGGACCATCGGTCTCGCCGGCGGCCTGCTCGAAGGCGCTCCGATTCGCTTTGCGACCGAGATCGCGCGGGCGGTGAATGATGGAGGCGACATGCACGTCCTCCCCATTGTAACGCGCGGCCCCACGGAAAACGTCAACGACCTTCTCTACCTCAAGGGAGTCGATACCGCGATCATCAACAGTGACGCGCTGGAGGAGTACAAGTCCCAGGTACCTCAGATCCGAGAGCGGATCACCTACATACTCAATCTATTTCCTTCCGAGTTGCACGTCTTCGTTCGACCCGAAATTCGGACGCTGGCAGATTTGGCCGGCAAGAAGGTCAACTTCAACACGCAAGGTACTGCTGCCGCCTATTCCGGACCGTTGATCTTCAGCCGCCTCGGAATCAGCATCGAGAAGATGTTCATCCCGCATCCGGCGGCGCTGGAGCAGATGAAGCGCGGTGAAATTGACGGCGTCGTCTTTGTCACGACAAAGCCGGTCGATGCTTTCGTGAAAGGAAAGTGGGAGGGAGGATTCAAATTCCTGCCGGTCGAATATGGTCCTAAGTTTGCCGACTACTACTTGCCCTCGTATCTCGAGCAGGCCGACTATCCCAACCTCATCGCCAAAGATGAGCGGATCGCGACGATCTCCGTTCCCACGATCCTGACGGCGTTCAACTGGCGTCCCGATTCACCTCGTTATCGTCGCGTGGCCCGGTTTGTTGACCAGCTTTTCGGCCACATCGACAGGCTGCGCTCACCGGGCTTTGACGCGAAATGGAAGGACGTGAATCTTTCGGCAAGCGCTCCCGGCCTCGAACGCTTCCGGGCAGCTCAGGAATGGCTCGATCGATCGGCTTCAACGAAACAAAGCGGACGTCCGTGATGTGGACTCGACTGGCGAGTTTTGCGCTATGCCTCGCGGGCGGTACCGCTCTTGCGCAGTCCGCCAATGAGAGTGTCTCCGGATTGGAATCGTGCTTCCAGGCGGCTCGTCTTGCCGACGCGGTCTGCTCCAAATTGCCAGACGAACCGGCGCAGCGCGTGGATTGCTTTGTAAAGGCGCGAGCAGCTCAACTTGAATGCCTCGAGCGCGTGCTGTCCGAAGCGGCCCGGCCTGCGGTGCCTGGAAGCTCTGCCGAGATGGCTCGGCCGGCGCCGCCGGTTGATTCTGCGCCGCCGGACGCGTCTTCAGAGCGCCCCGCTTCCAAAGCGGCAGGTCGAACAGAGCAGCCACAAGTTTCGGTCGGCCGCACTCCTGTTGACGAAGCGGCAAGGCGATCAGACGCTTCACCCAAGTCGGCGACGGCGAACGTCCCTCCCTCGGCAGCTGAAGCGCCCACCGGAGCAGTCCGCTCAGACCTATCGGGGAAAAAGAACGATAGGCCTGCACCGGGAACGGCTTGGATTCTGAGCGAGACAACGTCACCTTTGGATTACAGTCCGCTCATCACCGCGGTCATCCGCTCAACATCGGACGTGAAAGATGGCCCCAATACTTTCGCGGTTCGATGCCGCGCCCAACATACCGAACTTTCAATTCGTACGGATGGAAGATGGGGTGCGCCACGCGGCAACGAGCTCTTGGTTGACTATCAAATCAATGACCAGCCGATTGTTCGGCAGCCATGGATTTTGTCCATGGACGGAAAGGCTGTCAGCTACAAGAACGATCCCATCGAGCTTCTGCGCTCGATACCGGAGGGCGCGACACTGAAGGTCGCCCTCGCGGACAAAGGCAATGTCCGCCGCGAAGCGGCGTTTGAACTCACCGGATTATCCGGCGTCAGACAGAAAGTCGGGACTGCCTGCAAGTGGCCGCCCGTGACCACCAAAACCTCATCCGGAAAGCGTTGAGGAACAGGCAATCGCCGGCGCGCTGACCAGCGTGTCAGGGTCGGATATAGCTCCAGCCGTCCTCTTGCATTTCCATCAGATGGATCACGCCTGAAGGAACGAGCACCGCATCCGACATGATGTCGATCGGGTGACCCTCCCTCTTCTCCATGCCTTGCCTCGTGACGTTGCACGCGGAAAACTGAATCGTGCTCGGGAATGCAATGCTCTTCAACTGCTTGATCCGGTCCTGTACCGGAGACGTATCGGCTCTGAGCATGTGGAGACCGGGGCCGTAGGTCACGACGTCCACGGCTACTTCTTTGCCCTTTGAGCGATAGTGTTCGATGATGTTGGTCGCATTGTTGAGCGCGAGATTCATGACGGCCGGATCGTTCTGATCGATCTGGATGAGCACGCGATGCGGCCTTGCCGGCTGCTCCACCTTGGTGTCGGCCGCCAAAGCGCCCGACGCAAGGATCAGCGACGCCAAAACCACAGATGCTGTCTGATGAAACCATCTATGCATGATAATCCTCCGCAATTTACTTTTGACCAAAATGATACGTAACCCATTGCAAGCAGTATTAGATTCCATTGCGACCGGCATGCCAACCAAAATCAAGCCCTTTTTCGGCCGGTCGGGCCGCGTCTAAGCCCTTCGCCGAAGCTCGCCGGCCTGGTGCAAGCTCGAGCCAAAAAACCGTCCCCCTGGGGAGGGACGGCAAAGACTTACGACGATCGATATCGGGGCTTGCCAGACCAGCGCTCTCAAGCTTGGCCGTGGCGCTCGGCGTGATGGCGGCTTGCCTCGATATGCTTGGCAGCTTCGCGGTGATGTTTCGCCACCTGCTCATGATGCTCGGCGGCCTTGTGGTGATGCTCCGCGCCCTTATGCTCGCTCATATTTCTCTCCCGGTCCGGTGACGAAAGGTCTGAAAAGCCTAAGCAATTCGCCTGACGGGATGCTGACGGGAGCACGACGGGTTTGCTGCAGCCCGGTGAACTGCCTTCCCGGTCACGGACAGGCCATTAACCCTGCGCCGGCCCAGCCCCTCCCAAGTCGCTTTTGCAAGTCGCTTTTGCCGAAATGGCGGGAATAAACCCGGCCCTTCCCGGATCACCTCGCCGGTACCCAACCACGAGGAGAAAAGCGCAATGAGCGATCACGACCACCATGATGACGGCGTCAGCCGTCGCCGAGTGCTGGAATGCATGACCTGGGCCGGCACCGGCGTACTTTGGACCATTTCCGGCGGCGTGCCCCATTCGCTGGGACTTGTCGGTTCCGCGGCGGCGGCCGAGCCGTCCGGCCTGACCTTCCTGCAGATCAGCGACAGCCACGTCGGCTTCGACAAGCCGGCCAATCCCAACGCACTCGGCACGCTTGAAGAAGGCATCAACAAGATCATCGCGATGCCGAAGAAGCCGTCCTTCATGATTCACACCGGCGACATCACCCATCTGTCGAAGGTCGCCGAATTCGACAATGCCGAACGCATCATCTCGCAGGCCAAGCTCGATGTGCATTACGTGCCGGGCGAGCATGATTTCATCGACGAAGAGGTCAAGCTATACAAGGAGCGCTACGGCAAGGGCACCAAGGGTGCCGGCTGGTATTCGTTCGACGCCAGCGGCGTGCACTTCATCGGCCTCGTCAATGTGGTGGACCTCAAGGGCGGCGGCCTCGGCAATCTCGGCGCCGAACAGCTTGAATGGCTCGAGAACGACCTCAAGGGACGCTCGAAATCGACCCCGATCGTGCTGTTCGCCCACATCCCGCTGTGGACGGTATATCCGGAATGGGGCTGGGGCACCGAGGACGGCGGCCGCGCGCTCGAATACCTCAAGGGCTTCGGCTCGGTGACCGTGCTGAACGGCCACATCCACCAGGTGATGCAGAAGGTCGAGGGCAATGTCACCTTTCACACCGCGCGCTCGACCGCATTCCCGCAGCCGGCACCTGGCACCGCGCCCTCGCCCGGGCCGATGAAGGTCGCCGACGACAAGCTCCGCAGCATGCTCGGCATCGCCAGCGTCAATTTCAAGCTCGGTGATCAGCGCCTGGCGATCATCGACACGCCGCTGCAGGGATAAGGGAAGTACATGATGACGTCAGCAACCTGCCGCAGCCTCGGTTTGCGTTCTGGTTTTCGCTCTGGTTTTCGTTCTCTTGGCATTCGCCTCGCCGTGGCTGCGGCCATTGTCCTGCCGCTCGGCGTGATCGGCGCCCATGCCGAGGACATGAAGGTGACAATCGACAATTTCACCTTCGCGCCGGCGGAACTCAAAGTGAAAGTCGGCGACACCGTGACCTGGATCAACCACGACGACATTCCACACACCGTCGTGTCGGCGGGCAAATTCAGGTCGAAGACGATGGATACCGACAATGACTTCTCGTTCACCTTCACGGCCGCGGGCGACTACAAATATTTTTGTTCGCTCCACCCGCATATGACAGGAATGATCAAGGTTGAGTAGCGGCCCAAACCAAGGCATCACAATGATGCCCGGCCGGTTCATTCCAGCCGGCCGGGCATACGCATCTTCTGTAAGAGCCGAGCAAGAGGCGATGCCGGTCAACGCTACCCATGACGACCCCGAAAGGGCACGGCGCTTTCGCGAGGCGGCGCTGCCGCATTTGGACGATGTCTATACGCTGGCACGTTACCTGCTTCGCGATGCAACCGACGCTGAGGACGCGGTTCAGGAATGTTGGCTGTTTGCGATCCTGCGCAATGTCTGCCGCGCCGAATTCGCGCGGCGGGCGAGTTCGCCGACCGGCGCGATCGAAGACGTGCCGGAGGGTGCCGAGCAGACGCCGCTATGGAACGAAGCGCAGGAGACGCCGGAGGCGCAGATGCTGCGCACGCGCGACGCGGCGACCGTGCGGCGGCTGGTGTCCGCACTGGCGGAGCCGTTTCGGGAGACCTTCGTGCTGCGTGAAATCAACAATCTTTCGTATCGCGAGATCGCCGATGCGGTCGGTGCCCCCGTCGGCACCGTGATGTCCCGTCTCGCGCGCGCCCGCGCCATGCTGCGCTCAGCGTGGATGGCGGAAGAGGAGCAACCAAGATGACTTGCGACGAGGCCGAAATCCTTCTTCACGCGCTGATGGACGGCGAACTCGACGCCGGACATGCGCGCGAGGTCGAAGAGCACATCGCGGGATGCGCGGCCTGCGCGGCGCAGCTTGCCGCCTATCGCGAGATGAGCCAGGCGATCGCTGCCGCCGATATGAAGTACACCGCACCGTTGGCGCTTCGCCGGCGCATCGAGGCGTCGCTGCCACAAGGCCAGACCCGGGCGCCGAGCCGCCGCGCGGTGCTGCGGGGCTTTGCGATGGGATCGGCAGTGTCGGCGATCGCCGCGACCGGTCTGGTCGCGATCGTGCTGCGCAACGACGACGAGCAGCGCATCGATTCGGAGATTGTTTCGGCGCATCTGCGTTCGCTGCAGGCCGGGCATTTGACCGACGTGATCTCCACCGACCAGCACACGGTCAAGCCATGGTTCAATGGCAAGCTGGACGTATCGCCGCCGGTGATTAACCTCACCGCGCAGGGCTTTACCCTGATCGGCGGCCGGCTCGATTACATCGACGCCCGCTCCATCGGCGCCATCGTCTACAAGCGGCGCGCGCATGTGATCAACCTGTTCGTCGCGCAGACCGCGAACACCGAACACCGGGCGGCAAAGACTGAAACCATTCAGGGATTCAACATCCGCGCATGGAGCGATCGCGGACTGAACTACTGGGCGGTCAGCGATATCGGCATCGATGAGCTCAGCGAATTCGGCGAGAAATTCGAGGCCGCAGCGCAAAGCAGCAAGGAGACCTAGCTAGAAGCGGCGCGTCAGCGCCTGGCGAAACGCAACCGAGCGCGACGCGATTCGATCGAAGCTATCGCGCCCTACGCCGAACGGCGCACGGCGTTGTCGACCAGCGTTTTGCCGAGTGACCAGATCGCGCCGGGAACCTTGTGGCTCGAGGCGATCACGGAATCGAACGCGGTTTCGATCCACTTGCAGTCGTCTTCGGTGATGGTCAGTGACGGCAACAGCTTGATGGTGTGGCTGCCGTGGCCGGAGACTTGCGTGAGGATCTTTTGATCCTTGAACAGCGGCACCGTGATGAGCTGGCAGAACAGGCCTTTGTTGGCGGTCTCCAGCACGCTCCACGACGCCTTCAAGCGCAATGACTTCGGCGGCCCGAACTCGATGCCGATCATCAGCCCCTTGCCGCGAACCTCCTTCATCAGTTCATAGCCGGGAACCATCCGCGTCAGCGCCAGCCTGAGCTCTGCACCGCGTTTGGCGGCCGCCTCGATCAGTTTTTCGGACTCGAGCACTTCAAGCGTCGCGATGCCGGCCGCCATCGCGAGGTCGTTCTTTGCAAATGTCGAGCCGTGCACCACCGCACGGTCCATTTGGTTGAAGATCTTGTCGAAGATGCTCTTGCGCGTCAGCAATGCCCCGACCGGCACGTGACCGCCGGACAACGCCTTCGAGAGCAGCACGATGTCCGGTTCGACATTCCAGTGTTCGACCGCAAGGAAGCGTCCCGTTCGACCCATGCCGGTCTGAATTTCGTCGGCGATCATCAAGCTGCCGTACTTGCGGCACAGCGCCGCCGCGCCCGGCAGGAATTCGTCCGTGGGCATGTTGACGCCCTTGCCCTGGATCGGCTCGACGATGAAAGCCGCAACCTCGCGCGACGACAGCACCTGCTCGAGCGCGGCAAGATCGTTGAACGGGATCGCGGTGCATCCCGGCAGCAACGGCTCGAAACCGCTGCGGAAGTTGGGATCGTCGGTCAGCGAGAGCGCGCCATAGGTCAATCCGTGATAGGCGTGGGCGCAGTAGACGATGCCCGGCCGCCCGGTCGCGCCGCGCGCGAATTTGATCGCGGCCTCAACGGTCTCGGCCCCGGAATTGGCGAAAAATACCTTGTCCAGATAAGGTACGTATTTCAAGAGCCGCTCGGCGAGCACGCCGGCCAGCGTGGACACATCGAGCTGCACGAGATTGGGCAGATCGCTGTCGAGCACGCTCTTCAATGCCGTGCGCAGCGCCGGATGATTCCGGCCAATCGCGAAAACGCCGAATCCGCTCAACAGATCGAGATAACGCACGTCATCGCGATCATACAGATACTGGCCTTGCCCTTTCTGGAAACCGACATCGTAGCCGATGGTCTTGAGCACGCGTACGAGCTGCTCGTTCAGGTGGCGCGCATGCATGGAACTGCGCTGCGCCTGCCGGTCCACGAACATCTCGGAAACATCTAGATTCGAATATAGCATCGGCTACATAGTTCGGTTGATGGTCATTTCGTCAACTGGAAATACTGAATGCGTCGTTTTGCCCTTATTCCGTCCATCTAAGCAAGCACAGCTTTAAGCCATGTTGCACTGCCCAAGGGATATCTCATGCGCATCTTACTTTATTCTCTGATTATGCTGGCATCAGGACTTGCGTCAGCCAAAGCGGCCGATCCCACGGGCGATTGGCGGGTTGCCGACGGCGTCGCCAACATCCGGGTTGCACAGTGCAACGGTAGCATGTGGGGCGTCGTTGCCTGGGAGAAAGAGCCGGGCGGCCGCGACACCAATAATCCCGATGTGTCAAAAAAGAACAGGCCGACGCTTGGCATGCCGATCCTGATCGACATGAAGAAGAAGCCCGGCGCCGATCAGTGGGAAGGCCAAGTCTATAACGCCAAGGACGGACAGCTCTATAGTTCCACGATCACGCCGATCGGTACCGAGCAACTCGAAATCAGGGGTTGCGTGCTGGGTTTCCTCTGTGGCGGAGAAACCTGGACCCGCGTCGCCCCGCCAATTCCCAGCAGCCCTGCCAACAGCATGGCCAAGGGAGCGCCCAAGAGCGCGCCCAACAGCGCAGTACCTGCCAAGAGCGCGGTAGCTGCCAAGAATGCGGCAACAACCGGGGTGGCCATGCCTGGACCCAAGGCCGGCAAGAAGACAACCAATGCTCAGGCGGGCGACCCCGTCGGCGATATCTGCCTACTCGGCGATATCGCGGGGTTTTCCCATTAGCGCCGGCTGGAACAGGAGCACCGCGGCAAGCGTGGTGACGAGCGAAAGCGCCAATAGCTTGCCCATGCTCGAGGTCCCCGGATGAGACGACAGCCACAGGCTTCCGAACGCCGTAGCGGTCGTTAGGGCGCTGAAAAAGATCGCCCGCGTCAGGCTGGTCTGCAGCAGGTTTGTCCGTCCCGAGCGCCAGGCCGTGACATAGTAGATCTTGAAGGCGACACCGATACCGAGCAGAAGCGGCAGCGCGACGATATTGGCGAAGTTGAGCGGCAATCCGATCAGCACGCAAATCTCCATCGTCACAGCGCCTGCCACCAGCAGCGGAACCAGCGTGAGCAGCACGTCGGTGATCCGGCGCAGCGTGATCCACAGCAAAAGGCCGATCACGACAAGCGAGTAGATGCCGGCATGAATGAACGCCTTGACCACGGTATCGCCGGATTTCAGGATCGATACCGGTCCGCCGATCGCGGTCGGCTCGGCCGCCAGCACCGCGTTGGCGAACTTGCGCAGATTGTCGTTGTCGTTGGGATCGCCGCGCGGCAGCGCCTCGACACGGATCAGGCCATCTTTGGCTTTCCACTCGCGCGCAAGGTCGGCCGGCAGGGTCTTGAGACTGACCGGCTGCGCCTGCAATGAACTCCTGAGCTGATCGAGGACCACCTTGAGCGGCGCCACGAAGATCGCCTGCGCCTTGTTGCGCGTAGCCTCACTGGATTCTGCGAGCTGCGATAGCGCGTCGGCAAGCCGCCGCGATGCCATCGCTCCGGGGCCTTTTCCATCGCCGGCGACCCTGCGCAGGTTGTCCGCCGATCCTTTGAGAGAATCGACGTTTTCCTGGTCGGTTGGCGGCGCATCGATCGAGTCCGGATTGAGCGCGGGATTGAGCACCTTGGCTGCCTGCGCGATCAGCTTGAGCTTCGCCGGCTGGTCCTCCGGGACAAAACTGCCCAGCGATTGGACCCGCAGCACTTCCGGCAGCTTCTCAAGCCGCGCCTCGATCTTCTTGGCGTCGGCTTCGGAGTGGGTCAGCACGTCGATGGCGTTGGCGCCGGTGTTCGGATCTTTTCTCAAATCGAGGAAAGTGGCGATCGATTCGGCCTTCGGATTGCGCAGGTTCATCGGGTTGAAGTCGAATTTCATGAAGTACAACAACGGCAGCCCGGCGACCGCGATCAAAAGCGTGCCGACGACGATGATGACGCGGTGCTTTTCCAGGAATCGATCGACCGGCGCCAGGAACGCGTAGCCGACGGGTTCTTTCTCGCCCGGTGGGTTGAGCAGGCGCAACAGGGCCGGCAGCACCGTGATGCTCGAAGTGAACGCCACCAGCATGCCGACGCCGGCGATCTCGCCGAGCTCCGAGATGCCCTTGTAGTCGGTCGGCAGGAAACAGAGGAATCCGGCCGCGGTCGCCATCGCAGCCAGCGAAAGCGGGACCGCTGCACGGCGCGCGGCTTCCTCCAGCGCCTGCCGCAGATCGTCATTCTTGAAGCGCTCCGAGCGATAACGGACACTGAACTGAATGCCGAAATCGACGCCAAGGCCGATGAACAGAACCGCAAACGCGACTGAGAGCAGATTGAGCGAACCGACCATGGCGAGGCCCGCCGCCGTGGTGATTGACAGGCCGATGAAGAGGTTGACGAACACGGCGAAGATGATCTTGGCCGAATGCAGCGCCATCCAGAGGATGAGCAGCACCACGATCACGGTGCCGACGCTGTTGCGGATCGCGCCGTCCTGAACGGTCGCGTATTCCTCGTTGGCGATCGGAATCGGTCCGGTCAGCTTGACTTGGGCCTGATACTTGGCCGGAAAATCCAGGTCCGCGGCGGCCTTGCGGATCGCGTCGGTCGCATCCTTGCCGGGCTCCAACGCGTTGTAGTCCAGGATCGGCTTGAATTCGATGAAGGCGCGGCGATCGCTATCGGTCAAGGGCTTGTCGCTCGTCAACTCGCGCCAGGAGAACGTGGCGGTGCCCTTGTTGAGGATGTCCTCGACCGTCTGCGCGATCTGGTTGAACGGCCGCTCGGTGCTATCAAGCTTGATCTGTCCGCGCTGCACGCCGGCAAGCCCGGTCTCCAGCGCGCCGGTCAGCCCGCGGATAGAGGGATCGCCGGCCATGATTTCGATCAAGGGCGCGGCGGACTCGAACTGGCCGGTGAGCTTCCCGAGCTCGTCTGCCGAGAGGAACAACAGGCCGTTCCTGTCGAAGAACTCGCCGGAACCGAGCGGCTGGAGGGATTGAAAGTTCTTGGTATCGGCCTTCAGCTTTTGTTCGAGCGCGCTGCTTGCCGACTTCACCAGCTCCGGCGTCGGCGCCTCCACCACTGCCAGGATGGTGCTGTCCCGATCGAACGCCCGGTCGAATTGCTGGTCGCGCTGGCGCCAGTCGAGATTGGACGAGATCAACGTGTTGATATCGGTGTTGATCGTGAAGTGTCGTGCTGTGTAGAAGCCCGCCGCGACCGCAAGCGCGAGTGCGAGGAGCAGCGTAAGTGTGGCAAATCGGGTACAGCCTCTGACAATCGAAACGACAAGTCTGGTCAGCACATCTAATCTTTCTAACGTTAACGGCTCGCCCGAAACGCTCGCTGTCTATCGGAGTTCCACGGGCCGGGCTAACGTTGCTTGGATGGTTTTTCTCGGCGGACACCGCGCAAAAGACTTGAGGGGCATGGCGAAACCGCAGGTCGCGCTCATATAGCTGGCTTTGAGGGGCGGTAAAATGACGAACAAGTGAGGCATTTCGGACTTTATCTGCTGTATCTGCTATGGCCGCAGGTTTCTATACCATAATACCGTTCCATTTACCTTCTTCGCTGATTGGGGTACCTGGGCGGCCCTTTGCTATCCGGTGTTTTTTTGACACAAAGCCTCGCACGTCCATGCGCTAGGCCGCGAGGGCGAATGGGGAACCGGCTGGTGGTGCGGATATTGCAAATGTCCGGCTGCACGGGAGCAGATGATGGGTTTGGTGCAACTTGCGTAATGGGCGTCCAATGGAAGTGTATCTTGCGCAACCGCGCGGCTTTTGCGCGGGCGTTGTTCGCGCGATCGAAATCGTGGAACGGGCGCTCGAGAAGTATGGCCCGCCGGTCTATGTGCGCCACGAGATCGTGCACAACAAGTACGTGGTCGAAAGCCTGAAGAACAAGGGCGCAATCTTCGTCGAGGATTTGTCCGAGGTGCCGCCCCGCGCCGTCACCGTGTTCTCTGCCCATGGCGTTGCGCGCACCGTGGAGGAGGAAGCGGCTGCTCGCGGGCTGCCAGTGCTCAACGCGACCTGCCCGCTGGTCACGAAAGTTCACAATCAAGGCAAACGCTATATGTCGAAAGGCCGCGCGCTGATCCTGATCGGTCATGCCGGCCATCCCGAAGTCGAGGGGACCATGGGACAGGTTCCCGGGCCGGTCCTTTTGGTACAGAACGTCGATGATGTCACGTCCTTGACGCTGCCGGTCGAGACCCCGGTTGCCTATATCACCCAGACCACGCTCAGCGTCGACGACACCAAGGACATCATTGCGGCGCTCCAGCGGCGATTTACGGACATTCAAGGCCCTGACATCCGAGATATCTGCTATGCGACACAAAACCGCCAATCTGCGGTAAGGGAACTCGGCAAGCTCGTGGACGTCATCCTGGTGGTGGGCGCCGCCAATAGTTCCAACTCGAACCGGCTTCGCGAAATCGGCACTGAAGCCGGCGTCGCGAGTTATCTCATTGCTGACGGCAGCGAACTGAACCCGGACTGGCTGAAAGATGCCAAGGCGGTGGGCATCACTGCTGGCGCTTCGGCACCGGAGGTCCTTGTCGACGACGTGATTGAGGCCTTGCGGCGCATCGGACCGGTCACGGTGTCGGTGCTCGCGGGCCGGGAAGAAAACATCGAATTCCGCCTTCCAGCTGAATTGGCTGCGGGCTGATCCACACGACCCGGAAAGAAAAAACTGTAATGGCAATACCCTTCTTCAAGGAACTGCGCATCGGTGGCTATCTGATCAAGCAGAAGCTGCTGGGCCGAAAACGGTATCCGCTGGTGCTGATGCTGGAGCCGCTGTTTCGCTGCAACCTCGCCTGCGTCGGTTGCGGCAAGATCGACTATCCCGACGCGATCCTCAATCGCCGCATGTCGGCACAGGAATGCTGGGATGCCGCAGACGAGTGCGGCGCGCCGATGGTGGCGATTCCGGGCGGCGAACCGCTGATCCACAAGGAGATCGGCGAAATCGTGCGCGGCCTCGTGGCGCGCAAGAAGTTCGTGTCGCTGTGCACCAATGCGCTGCTGCTGGAGAAGAAGCTCGATCTGTTCGAGCCGTCGCCGTACCTGTTTTTCTCGGTGCATCTGGACGGTTTGAAGGAGCACCACGACAAGGCGGTTTCGCAGAAGGGCGTGTTCGACCGCGCGGTCTCGGCGATCAAGGCTGCGAAGGCGCGCGGCTTCACGGTCAATGTCAACGCCACAATCTTCGATGGTCACGCGGCGGAGGACATCGCCAAATTCCTCGATTTCACGACCGAACTCGGTGTCGGCGTCTCGATGTCACCGGGCTATGCCTATGAGCGCGCGCCCGACCAGGAGCACTTCCTCAATCGCACCAAGACCAAGCGGCTATTCCGCGACGTGTTCGCGCTCGGCAAGGGTAAGAAGTGGAATTTCATGCATTCTGGCCTGTTCCTGGACTTCCTCGCCGGCAATCAGGATTATGAATGCACGCCTTGGGGCATGCCGGCGCGCAACATCTTCGGCTGGCAAAAGCCCTGCTACCTGCTCGGCGAAGGTTACACCAAGACCTTCAAGGAACTGATGGAAACCACCGACTGGGATTCTTACGGCACCGGCAAGTACGAGAAGTGCGCCAACTGCATGGCGCATTGCGGCTATGAGCCGACCGCGGCAAACGCGGCGCTTGCCAATCCGTTGAAGGCGATGTGGGTGGCGCTAAGGGGCGTCCGCGTCAAAGGTCCGATGGCGCCGGAGATCGATCTCGGCAAGCAGCGGCCGGCGCAATATATCTTCGCAGAGCAGGTCCAGAAGAAGCTCTCAGAGATCCGCCGTGACGAGGCCCTCGCCGCCCAGCAGAAGGCCTCGACAGCCGCGTAGGCTGCGCAGCGCGCGGTTGAAGTCGAGCCCGGTCGAAACCAGCGAGCGCAGCGTCAGCGGATTGCGCGCGAGGCCGCGCAGCACCTTGCGCAGGTCGATGTCGCCATTTGGCTTGATCGCCATCCGCGCCAGCGCCGGCAAGGCGCGGCCGGCGGGATCGCTGATGACGCGCAGCGCAGCGAATGGAAGCTCGAATTCGGCGGCATAGGCCGCCGCGATGTGGCTTTCCATGTCGACGGCAGCCGCGCCTGTCTCCAGGCGCAGCGCGGCCTTGCAAGCCCGGGCGGCGATCACCTGCTCGACCCCCGCGAGACCGCCCCGGACCACGCGGCGGCGTCGCAACGCGATGCTGGCAATCAGCTCGTCGCTCAGCGACAGGCCGGCCAGCCAGCGCGCATCTCCGGCCAGGACCTCGGTCGCCACCACCACATCGCCTGATTTCAGCGCGGGATCGAGCCCGCCGGCAACGCCGAAGCTGATGACGCCTCTGAAAGTAGATGAATCCAGCGTGGCAAGGAGCGCGCGTAACTGCCGGGGATCGCTAGAACTGCAGATGACGAACATGCCGGGACCGGCCGCTATCCGGGCCTCCTGCACCAGGCCTGTCACAATCAGTACCGGCCGCGGATCGACCAATCTGTCCGCGGTCACGCCATCCCCCGCCCCCAAATTCACATTCCGACCCCTACCACCCTGCTGTTTGTGCTTCTCAAATTTCGATACCGCGCCAGCGCCCAGAGCGGAAAGAATTTGGAGTAGCCATGATAACGCAAATAAAATACCCGCGGAAAGCCCGTTGCCGTAAAGCGCGCCTCGTCCCACAGACCATTTTCGGCTTGTGTGGCTTTTAGGTACCCCACCCCGCGCACAACGGCCGGGTTTTCGACCTCCCCCGCTGCCATTAGTCCAAGCAAGGCCCATGCCGTTTGTGACGCGGTGGCGGGAGCAGGCTCCATCCCTCTGTAATCCAGCCGGTAGCTGACGGCATCCTCGCCCCAGCCGCCATCCTTGTGCTGGACCGAGACCAGCCAGGCGGCGGCCTTGCGAATCATCGGGTCCTGGTGGCTTACGCCGGCGGCATTGAGCGCGCACAACACCGACCAGGTTCCGTAGATGTAGTTCATGCCCCAGCGGCCGTACCAGGAGCCCTCGGCGTGCTGGGTACGCCTGAGATATTCGATTGCCCGCGCCACCGCCTGGCTGGTTTCGGCGGTCTCCCCAAGCTGGGCCAGCATCGCAAGGCAGCGCGCCGTAACATCTTCGGTCGGCGGATCGAGCAGCGCGCCGTGATCGGAGAACGGGATGTTGTTGAGGTAATATTCGAGATTGTTGACGTCGAAAGCGGCCCAGCCTCCATCGCGGCTTTGCATGCCTTCGATCCATTCGCGGCCGCGCGCGATCGCCATGTCATATTCGTCGCTTCCAGACTGACGGCGCTCCCGATCCATCGCCATCACGACCACCGCGGTGTCATCGAGATCGGGGTAATAGGCATTGTTGTACTGGAATGCCCAACCGCCCGGACGCGTGGTCGGGCTTTTCACAGCCCAGTCGCCCTTGAGGTCGAGCACCTGCCTCGGCTTCAGCCAGTCCAGGCCTTGCTTGGCTTCCGGCGACGCCCTTTCTCCACCCGCTTCCATCAGCGCGTGACAGGTCAACGCGGTGTCCCACACTGGCGAGACGCAGGGCTGGCAATAGGCCTCGTGTTCGCGGATCACCAGAAGATTGTCGAGCGCTCTGCGTGTGGCGGCGCGCGGCGGATAGTCCGCGGGTTTGCCCAGCACTTCGTACATCATCACGGTGTTGGCCATCGGCGGATAGATCGCACCCAGGCCGTCATCGCCGTTCAGTCGCTGTTCGATGAACGCGACCGCGGCATCGATTGCACGCGCCCGCAGCTTTTTCGGAAACAACGGCTCGATCACGCGCAGCACACTGTCGAGCGCGCGGAACAGAAGAAACCAGCCCCGGCTTTGATGCGGCGCCTTGGCCGTCATCCCGATCGAATGCGGCGGCTGCAGGAACAGCTCGTCGATGCCGACGCCGCTCACATTCTTGGCGCGCGGTTTCAGCGCCGCCAGAACCATCAGCGGCACGATCGTGGTCCGCGCCCAGTATGAGATCTTGTTGATATGGAACGGCGACCACATCGGCAGCAGCATGATCTCGACTGGCAGCACCGGCACGCTGCGCCAGCTCATCACGCCGAACATGGCCAGCATGAAGCGCGTGAACACGTTGCTGTGGATGGCGCCGCCGTGGGCGAGGATGGCCTCGCGCGCCCGCACCATATGCGGCGCGTCGATGGGATCGCCGATCATCTTCAGCGCGAAGTAGGATTTGACGCTGGCGCTCATCTCGAGGGCGCCCTCGTGCACCAGCGGCCAGCCGCCATGGGCGCCCTGGACGCGGCGCAGGTAATTGGCGATCTTGGCCTCCAGCACGGCGTCGACCGGCTCGCCGAGATAATGGCGCAACAGCACATATTCCGCAGGGATGGTGCAATCGGCTTCAAGCTCGAACACAAAGTGTCCGTCCGCTTGGGCGTAGCCAAGCAGCGCCCTGGTCGCCGAGGCGATGCTCGTCTCCAGCGCGTCCGCATCGGCTGCCATGCTGTGACTTTTCAACTGCATTTCACTCGACATCCCTAATCTCGGCCGGCTCAACCCCGCTTCGCTGCAAGAACCAGGTCGGCGGCACGGTTTCCGGAACGCACAGAACCCTCAATCGTTGCAGGCAACCCGGTATCAGTCCAATCGCCCGCGAGAAACAGGTTTTTCCAGGCTGTGACTGCCCCCGGACGCAGCGCATTCTGCCCAGGCGTCGCCTCGAATGTGGCACGGCGCTCGCGCACGATCTGCCATTGCGGCAATTCGCCGGCGACACCGGCGGCCTTGCAGACGTCCCGCCAGATCGCCAGCGCGAGCTCTTCGCGCGGCATGTCCACCAATCGATCGCCATTGCTGATGGTGACCGACAGCCGTTGCGGGAACGCGAACACCCATTCCACCAGTCCGCCAACCACCCCGAGGATCGGCGGCGCATTTTGCGGCGGATCGAACCTGAAATGCGCGTTCACGATCGCGCGGAATCTGGATGGAGTTTTGAGGCCGGGCAGCAATGCGGCTGCGGAGCGCGGCGGAACCGCGATCACAACGGCGTCGTCGGGCCCGATCGCGACACCATCGTCGCCGCCGAATTTCAATCCGTCAACGCGCTCCGCGCGCATCACGAGCTCGCGCAGCTCGTGACCGAAGCTGACGCTGGCACCTTTGTCCTGCAACAGCTTGATCGCCGGCTCGACCAGAACCGCACTCAGGCCGTCGCGGGCGATCAGCGGCCGGCACGCCTGTCCGCCCGCGAGCAGGGTTTCCCGCACCACCGCGCCGGCAAGGCCCGCGGAGCCCTCTGGCGGGTCGACGTTGAGCGCCGCAAGCAGCAACGGCTGCACGAGGCGGTCGTACAGCACGCCCTTGCAGGGTATGGCATCGCCGACCAGCTTGTTGGTCGAAGCCCAGATCAGCGGCATGAGTGCGAGGTAATCGGTCAAACCGGTATCGGGGACGCGGCGAGCCTCATCGAACACCCACAGTGGCAACCGGCTGTCGCCGAGGTCGAGTTGCCAGCGCTGCCCGGTCGCGAGATCGACAAACGGGAATTGCGCACGCTTGGGCCCGACAAGCCCTGCCTCGGTGCCGATCGATCTTGCATAGGCCAGCGCGTGGCGGTTGCCCGACAGCAACAGGTGGTTGCCGTTGTCGATGGTCAGGTTGGTCGCCGTATCGAAATAGGAACGGCAACGGCCACCCGCCTGTTGCGTCGCCTCGTGGACATGGATGCGCCAATCCGCGTTCGCCAGCCGCACGGCTGCCGAGAGCCCGGAAATTCCGGCGCCGATGATATGAACGGTGTTTTGCATCAGATGAAAGCGTAGCGGAGGACAATGGCGAGGCGCATGATTTTGCTCACGCGGACCGGTGGACGCGGCGCCGAGAATCCCCTGGCGACCAGCAATTGCAGTATGGCGCGATAATATTTCGACATGATCCGGGGTGCACGCACCACCCGTCGCGAATTGCGCGCCATGACTTCGTCGGCCTGTGCAAAATGCGTCCGCGCCCGCTCGACCAGCGACGCGCATGCTTTCGGCAGCGCGCGATCGGAAATCACCTTGAGCGGGTCGTCGCTGGTGATGCCGGCGTGCAGCAATCCTTCGCGCGGCAGGTAAAGCCTTCCGATCGCGGCATCTTCGTCGATATCGCGCAGAATATTGGTGAGTTGCAGGGCCCGGCCAAGATGATGCGCCAGCTCAATGCCATCGCCTTCGGGAAGGCCGAACACCCGTACCGACAATCGCCCGACCGCGCTGGCGACGCGATCGCAATAGAGATCGAGCGTGGCAAGGTCGGGCGCCCTGATGTCCTGCGGCACGTCCATTTCCATGCCGTCGACGATGGCCAGGAAATCGGCGCGCTGCAGGTCGAAAGTATGAACCGAGGCGACATAGTCTCGCAACCGCGCCGGAGGACGGCCCTGATAGAGCGCGTCGATGTCGTCACGCCATTGCTGGAGCGCGGCCAGGCGTTCGCCCCGTGGGCCGTCGGAATCGGCGATGTCGTCGACCTGCCGGCAAAAGCTGTAGATCTGAAACATCGCCTCGCGTTGCTCGCGCGGCAGGATGCGCATCGCGGCGTAGAACGAACTGCCCGAGGCTGTCGTCCCATAATTCGCACTGGTTGCGGTCGCCTCCAGCGTCATGCACCGGCCGCTGGTCTGGATTGGGGATGCAGACCGACCGCGCGGCGGATCATCTCGCCGGCAACGCCGCCGGTGCTGAAAGCCAGCAGCTCGACCGGATTGAGATGCACCCGCTCGCTCAAGGGATCGCGCACCTTGAGAAGCCGAACGATCCGGTCGGCAAACGCCTGGATCACGGAGATCTCAAGCCCGAGCCGGAAATCCTTCACTTCCGCGGCAAGAGATTTGCTCTCGTTGAGTAGGAGCTCCGTCCGCGCTGCAAGCGACTGCAGGCACTGCAGCAATGGCGCAGGCGCCCTGCTCTCGCCGAGCGCCTCCATGGAGGCGCCCACCGCTTCCAGCGCATCGCGCGGCAGGTAGACGCGATTGAGGTTGTGATAGTCCTTGCCGCAATCCTGCAGGTGATTGTTGATCTGCAGGCCCGCACATAGCGCGTCCGACGCGGCCCAGGTCGATGTGCTCTCGCCATGAACGTCGAGCATGAACCGTCCGACCGGCATCGCCGAGTAACGGCAATAGTGGATCACTTCGTCCCAGTTCTCGTAGCGAAGTTTCGTCACGTCCATCCGAAACGCGATCAGGACATCGAGGGCGTGGCGCGGCGGCATGGAACGCTCCGCCAGCGCGCGCCGCAGGTTGACGGCCTCGGGCTGGGTGTCGCCTTTGCCCAACAGCTCGGCTTCGAGGAGGTCAAGAAACGCAAGCTTGTCCTTTGCTGCGAGCGTCGCATGGTCGGCGATGTCGTCGGCGGTCCTGACAAAATTGTAGAACGCCAGGATCAGCGCCCGGTGACGCGGATGAATGATCCACGACGCGACCGGAAAGTTCTCGTCGCGGTGTCCCTTGCCGGATCGCAATTCGCTCGCGCTTGTCATCAAGAACCGGCTACTTTTGTCCAAGCTGCAGATTTCGCATAACGCCGCATGTTGCGCACATGCCACAGGCGTCGCAGACCCATATAGGCGAATACGACGCCAAAACCAATGCTATCTGGTGTCTGCGGCAGGCCCCGGAACGCATCCGAAGCCGCGCGCTATGGCAGACGATCGGATGCGAACGCGGGCCGCTATTGTCCGTGGGTTTTCAGCACCGTATCGCAGGCAACGGAAATCTTGGGACGATTTTCCTGCAGGCACGCCAGAATGGTGAAATCACCCTGATCGATCACAGGGCGGCAGAAGCGCTGCACGTCTCGCGCGCAAGCCTTCTGTTCCTCCGCCGAGCCGCTGCGCTGCGGAGCGATTGGCTGGGCGGACGCCCCACTGGAAATCGATAGCGACAGCAGAGCGAGCGCCAAGAAAACATTTTGCATCTTTCTTCCTTCATTCTGACGGGAGAGTATTCCGCTTCCCGATAACGCAAGCGGTGACCGGAACGGACTATTCGGATTTGCAAGTGCCGCGGAACGCAGCACTGAGCGAGAAGCGCCGGAAAATGCGGCCAAATTTACGGCGGGCAGACGGATATATGGCATGCGCGAAAAGTCAACCCTTCCGCACACTTAACGCGCTGATATTGCAAGCTGTTTTGTGAAGCTCGTCTTTTTTGTAAATCGCTGTTGCGGGTAAGCCCTGCAGAACGCTACATGGTTTTAATTTCGCGGAGTGAAAATCAGGTCGACTGGCCGGTGGTCCAGCGGACCCCGGAGTGGTCGGCGGCCGCTCGTCATTTGAACCCTAACACACCGCGGCGACACTAACCCCTCGATGCGGCGAGACGTAACGTCAAATTTGAATGGGAAACGCGATATGAAACGGTTTGGTTCCGGCCTGTATGGACAGGCGATCAAGGCTGCCGGTGTCGGCGCTGCGCTCTTGTTGTCGGTATCGGTGGGTCACGCCCAATCTGGGCCGTTCGTCGGTTTCGATGGCGCCTGGTCCGGCAACGGAACAGTCTCGCTGTCCGATGGAACCACCGAACACATCCGTTGCAAGGCGGACTACAAGGTCAACGGCACCGGATTGGGTTTGAAGCAGAGCCTGCATTGTGCAAGCGACAGCTACAAATTCGATCTGAGCAGCGATGTCACGAGCCAGGGCGATCGTATTTCCGGTAACTGGAGCGAGGCCAGCCGCAACATTTTCGGTAACCTGCAGGGCACCGCAGGCGGTGGCCAGATCGAGGTCTTCGTCGAGGCCAACGGCTTTGCCGCCAACCTCACGTTGAAGACCAACGGCAATAGGCAGACCGTGCAGATCAACTCCAAGGGCGAGATCAGAGGCGTCAACATCACAATGGTGAAGGGCTAAGCCCCGCGCCACGCGGCGCAATCCACCTCCGCGATCGACCTCGATTGATTTCGCACCATTTGAGCCCCGGTTCTGATGCGATCAGGACCGGGGCTTTTGCTTTGTGTTTTGCGCTTTAGCTTCGCGCCCCGCGAATCCGCTCCGACAGGTTGATCAGGAACATCGCAGTCGGCCGCAGGATGAAGAG